>JBEKWL010000164.1:0-8719 GCA_049513095.1 Terriglobales bacterium | reverse complement strand
CTCTCGGTAGCCTTCGGACTGTAATACCTGGAGTCGGGACCCGGCTCCAGGCAGCGGCCTTTGCGGCTGAAAATCCGGAATCGTGCCAACCCGATTTTCTGCAAGCGGAACTGCACCGACGTGAGCAGTACGCCCAGCCCATACTGCACGCTGCGCCGGAAATTAATCGAAGAAGCTTCCGGAAAATATTTCGTCGGGCAGGAAACCTCGCCCATGTGGAAACCGAAGTGAACGCATTGCGCCAGCATCTGATTGTCAAAGACAAAATCGTCCGAGTTCTCCAGCAGCGGAAGATCCTGGAGCACAATGCGGCTGAACGCCCGGTATCCCGAGTGATATTCCGACAACTTCGCGCCCAAACAAGTGTTTTCGAAAAGCGTCAGGAATCGGTTGGCCACGTATTTCCACAGCGGCATTCCACCCTGCCGCGCCCGCCCTCCCAGAATTCGCGAGCACCACGTCATAGACGCCAAAAGCGATCATGCTCGCCATGGCGGTTACGAGCAGCGGCGTGTACTGATAATCGGGATGGACCATGATGACCACGTCGGCGCCGGCGGCCAGAGCTTCGCGATAGCAGGTCTGCTGATTGCGGCCATAGCCGTAGTTGCGGTTGTGCACGAACGACTGCAAGCCGAGTTGGCGGGCGACTTCGACGGTGCGATCCGAACTGTGGTCGTCGACGAGAATGCGAATATCGACCAGGTCGGGCAATTCCCGCACCGTCGCTTCCAGCGTCTTTTCCGCGTTGTAAGCGGGCAACACGACGGCAATGCATTTGCCGTTGATCATGCGGCCTTTCCCTCGATGGACTGCGTAAATCATAACCGGAAACGCAAGCTTCCGTAACCTGCTCGTGTGGAGACGGGGCTTTGCCCCGTCCAAGCCGAGCGCACCGGGGCCCCCGTCAAGCCCGGTGTTGGCTTGACGGGGTGGAGCAGCTCGGCAGCTGCCTGTGGCCAGAGCAACTCTGCACTCGCCATAAGAAAAAAGAGCCTCCAGCGAGGATTTTGAGGCGCCTGCGTTGGTAGACTATCGAACAGCACCTGCTGCCGCGCCGAGAACTCGCGGTCTGGAACGGGCGAAGCACTATGGGCGAAACTGCGAATATGCCTCCTCGTACTCTGTTGGAGAAAGTTTGGGATGCGCATGTGGTCGCTGCTCCCGAAGGGCAGTCGGCGCTGCTCTATATCGATTTGCACCTGGTGCATGAAGTGACTTCGCCGCAGGCTTTCGACGGCCTGCGCGCCAATGGCCGGCGTCTGCGGCAGCCCCTGCGCACGGTGGCAACGGTCGACCACAACATCCCGACCACTCCGCGGGGCTTGCCCATCACCGACCCGATTGCGGCGAAGCAGATTGAAGCGCTGCAGAAAAATTGCCGCGAGTTCGGGGTTCCGTTCTTTGATGTGGACTCGCCGGAGCAGGGCATTGTGCACGTCATCGGCCCGGAACTGGGCATCACGTTGCCGGGAATGACGATTGTCTGCGGCGACAGCCATACCTCGACGCACGGTGCGTTCGGATCGCTGGCATTCGGCATCGGCACGTCGGAAGTCGAACACGTGCTGGCGACGCAATGTCTGCCGCAGAAAAAACCGAAGACGATGCAGATCCACGTGCGCGGGAAGCTGGCCGAGGGCGTGTCGGCAAAGGACCTGGCGCTTGGAATTATCGGGCGCATCGGCACCGATGGCGCCAGTGGACATGTGATCGAGTACGCAGGCGATGCGGTGCGTGCATTGTCGATGGAAGGCCGCATGACGCTGTGCAACATGAGCATCGAGGCGGGAGCGCGCGCGGGACTGATCGCGCCCGACGAGACGACTTTCGCGTATGTCGGCGGCCGGCGCTTTGCTCCAAAAGGAAAAGATTGGGCAGACGCGGTGGCGTACTGGCGCACGCTGGCGAGCGATCCCGGAGCGCCATTCGATCGGGTGATTGAGATTGACGCAGCATCGCTCGCGCCGTTCGTCACCTGGGGGACGAATCCCGGAATGGTAGTGGCTGTGAACGCGCGCATTCCCGAGTTAAAGAGCTTCGCGCAGGAAGCCGACCGGCGCGCGGCGGAACAGGCGCTTGCATACATGGGCCTCGATCCCGGAACGCCGATTGAAACCATTGCTGTCGACCGGGTGTTCATCGGATCGTGTACCAATTCGCGCATCGAAGACCTGCGGGCGGCGGCGCGAGTGGCGAAAGGGCAGCACGTGAATCCGAAGGTTCGCGCCATGGTGGTGCCGGGCTCGCAGGCGATCAAGCACGCGGCGGAAGAGGAAGGACTGCATCGCATTTTTCTGGATGCCGGGTTTGAATGGCGCGAGTCGGGATGCTCGATGTGTCTCGGCATGAATCCCGACATCCTGCAACCGGGAGAGCGCTGTGCGTCGACCAGCAACCGAAATTTCGAAGGCCGGCAGGGGCGGGGAGGACGAACGCACCTGGT
Organism: Terriglobales bacterium; assembly: GCA_049513095.1. GTDB lineage: Bacteria > Acidobacteriota > Terriglobia > Terriglobales > Acidobacteriaceae > Acidiflorens. The sequence goes on along the minus strand of JBEKWL010000164.1, from coordinate 6,273 downwards.
CAGCCCCATGATGGCGGCGGCGGCGGCGATTGCCGGACATTTCACCGACATTCGGAATTGGCGATTTCTGTAGCACCATGGGGGGACGGGCTTCGCCTCGTCCAAGCGGGGCGAAGCCCCGCTTCCACACGAGGTAAACCAGAGACTATGCAACCGTTTCGCAAACACACCGGCGTCGTTGTCCCACTTGATAAGGTGAACGTGGACACCGATCAGATCATCCCCAAGCAGTTCTTGAAGCGCATCGAGCGCACGGGGTTCGGCGAATTCCTCTTCTACGACTGGCGCTTTTCGGGAGACGGAAAAGCGCGCCAAAAAAAGACCGGCGATTTTGTGCTGGACGCGCCGCGCTATGCGAAGGCGTCGATTCTGGTCGCGGGGAAAAACTTCGGCTGCGGGTCCTCGCGCGAACACGCGGTCTGGGCGCTGGCGGATTTTGGCTTCCGGGTGGTGATCGCATCGTCCTTTGCCGACATCTTTGCCAACAACAGCCTGAAGAACGGCCTGCTGACGGTGCGGCTCAACGAGGAGCAGGTGGCGGAAATCACACGTCGTTCGAAGGAGATCGAAAACTACCGGCTGACGGTCGATCTCGAAACCTTGCGAGTGGAAGACGGAAGAGGATTTACGGCGACGTTCGCGATGGACGAATTCTCGCGTCATTGTCTGCTGAACGGGTTGGACGATATCGGCCTGACGCTGCAACATGAAGCGGAGATCGCGGCCTATGAAGCCAAGCATCCAGCGCGAGTGGAAATGAAGTCGATTGCCATAATTTTGTAATTTCGTAATCGGGTAATTGTGCAATCTGAACAACGAGAACGACGGCCGCTCCAAATTACAAAATCGCTTTCTCTGGGTCGCACCTCTTGCTAAATCGGAGTGCATTCGTGAAAAAATGTCTTTTCTTCTTCACTGTCAACCTGTTGGTTCTGCTTCCCGCCGGACGTGCACAAAACGCCGCGCCTCAGACCGCTGCGCCGAAGCAACTCACGATTGAACAGATATTCGCGGAGGGCGGAGTCACGGGACCAGCCCCGGAGACGATCCAGTGGAGTCCGGACGGCACCAAGGTGTCTTACGTGCAGCGCGACGATACGGGCGAGCGCGGCGAACTCTGGTATGTGGACGCGGTGACGGGCGAGAAAAAAATACTGGTCAGCGAGACCAAGCTGGCGCAACTTGCTCCTCCCATGAGCAAGATCCATGACGAGCGCGAGAAAGAGCGCGTGACGCGGTATCACGTCGCCGCCTATACGTGGTCGCCCGATTCCAAGCACCTGCTCTTCGATTCGCAGGGACAGCTCTGGTATTACAGCCTGGATACGGGAACGGCGGTGCAGCTTACGTCGTCTCCGGACCCAAGCGAAGACGCGAAGTTTTCGCCGGACGGCAAGCGGCTCGCTTACGTGCGCAAGCACAATCTTTATGTGCATCCCGTCTCGGGAGAGGAAGGCGAACGTCCGCTCGCGCGCGAGGAGAAAGAGAAAGACAAGGATAGGGACAAAAACAGGGAAAGAGAGGGCAACATCCTGAACGGGGAAGTGGACTGGGTTTACGCCGAAGAACTGACGGTGCGCAGCAATTTCTTCTGGTCGCCGGAAGGAAAAGAAATCATTTTTCTGCAGATGGATGAGACCCGGGTACCGACCTACCCCATCACCGACTGGTTGCCGACGCATCCCCGGGTCGAGCGGGAAAAATATCCCAAGGCTGGGGATCCAAATCCCAGCGTGCGTTTGGGAGTAGTGGGCGGCAACGGCGGCAAGGCGAGCTGGATCAAACTCACCGACGACGATGACACCTATGTGCCGCGTTTCGGCTGGATTCGCGAAGGCTGGGCTTGGGCGGAGGTCCTGAATCGCAAGCAGGATGTGATGGACCTTTATTTCATCAACGCGAAGTCGGGGGTGTCGCGCAAAGTGCTGACCGAATCGGCTCCAGATGCGTGGGTCAACGTCAACGACGACTTTCGCATCCTGAAATCGGGCGACCGCTTTCTGTGGACCAGTTGGCGCGACGGCCACACCCACATTTATCTCTACAGCTTCAAGGCGTCAGACCCGCTGGCTTCCGATGCCAAACTCGAACGCCAGCTTGAAAGCGGAGACTATGAGGTGATCGCGATCAGCGGGGTGGACGACGCATCGGGCACGGTTTTCTTCACGGCCAATAAGGGAGATCCACGGCATGAGAAGATTTTTTCCGTGAAGCTGGACGGCTCGGGGATGCAAGGCATTTCTTCGGAAGACGGAAACTATGAGGCGAGCTTCACCGATGACGGCAAGCATTTCGTGGAAACGCACTCCGCGACGCTGACGCCGCCGCGGATTTCGGTGTGCGCGCCGGGCGGCCCCTGCCACAAAATCTGGGAGGGTCGCAGCGTGGCCGATTACGACCCGATCGCGCCGAAGCCTCTGGAATTCAAAGCCGAGGATGGCACGGTGTTGTATGGCGAGCTGATACTGCCGCGCCCTGCCGATGCGAGCCAGAAGATTCCAATTCCGTTGATCATCTATACCTATGGCGGGCCCTTGGGTCAGATCGTGCAGGATTCATGGGATGGAACGAACAACGCGCTGTTCCACCAGATTCTGGCGAATGAAGGATTCGCGATTTTCTCGGTCGATAATCGCGGAACCCCGAATCGCGGCAAGAAATTTGCCGCCACGATCCGCCTGCAGTTCGGCGGAGTCGAATTGAAAGACCAGCTCACCGCGCTCGACCAGTTGTATGCGCAGTTTCCGCAACTCGACCGCTCTCGCACCGCGATCTGGGGATGGTCGAACGGCGGTTCGATGACGCTCTACGCGCTGACCCACTCCGACCGCTTCAAGGCGGGAATCTCGGTTGCTCCGGTGACCAACTGGCGCGACTACGATTCGATTTACACCGAGCGCTACATGGGTCTACCCAAGGACAACGCCAGCGCCTACGACGATTCCATCGTCAGCGCGGCCAGCAGTCTGCACGGTTCGTTGCTGCTGATGCACGGGACCAGCGACGACAACGTACACTTCCAGAATACAATCCAGATGATCGACGCGCTGGTCCAGGCGGGGAAACAGTTCCGGCTGATGGTCTATCCGAATAAGACACATGGGATTGCGGGTACAGCCACGCGCACGGAGTTGTTCCACATGATGGAAGATTTTTGGAATAAGGAATTGAAGTAGCTGTCAGCTTTCAGTTGTCAGTTGTCAGTTTTCGACTCTCGGCGGGCGCGAGATTTTACTGACAACTGACAACTGAGAACTGAATACTGCTCTTATGCATCGCACAACTCTCGGCGATTTCGAACTCACCGTTGTCTCCGACGGAACCTACTTTCTCGACGGCGGAGCCTTTTTCGGCGTCGTTCCTAAGACCATGTGGTCGAAGAAGGTCACGCCTGACGCGCAGAACCGGCTCGAAACGGGACTCAATTCGCTGCTCGTGCGCACCGGCAAGAAAAACATCCTCATCGAAACTGGCATTGGCAACAAACTACCCGAAAAGATGGTGCAGATCTACAAACAGCCGGCCAAGCTGCTCGATAACCTGCACGCCGCCGGAGTCGCGCCGGAAGATATCGACATCGTCATCAATACCCACCTGCATTTTGACCACTGTGGATGGAATACGGTGCGGCGCGGAGATCGAGTGGTGGCGACGTTTCCGAATGCCAAGTATTACGTGCAGGAAAAAGAATGGGAGCATGGCCGCCTCCAGTTGGAGCGCGACGCCATCAGCTACATGAGCCCGAATTACGATCCGCTGCTGGAGACCGGCCAGATGGTGCTGCTGAACGGCGATCGGGAGCTTTCACCCGGCATCTCGGTCAAGGTTTTTCCGGGGCACACGGCGAATATGCAGGCGGTGATCATTGAAAGCGGCGGCGGGGGCAACGACAAGAAGACGGCGTGCTACATCTCCGACCTGATTCCGACCTCAGCCCATCTCGACATAACCTGGGTGATGGCGTTTGATCTGTTTCCGCTCGAAACCATCGAGAGCCGGAAGAAGTATTACGCGCAGGCGATCCCGGAGAGATGGCTAACCGTGTTCACGCACGATGACGCCACGCCGTGGGGATTTGTGGAACGCGGGGAGCGAAGAAGACTGGGACTAGCCAAGCTCACGTAGGGACGGCCACCTTCGGCCGTCCCGCGCTCCTAGGTCGGGATCCTAGGCCGAAATGACGGGTGCACTCGCGGGAAGCTTCGCTTCGAAGAATTCCTCCACCCGCCCCAATATCTCCGCCCCGCTCTTAGCCTCGTAGATCGCTTTCCTAAGCGCCGCGCCTCCGGGCACGCCGTGCGTGAACCACGACGCGAACTGCTTCATCTTGCCTTCCGCTCCGGGCATTCCTTCTTCCAGCAGCATTTGGAAATAGGTCCGGATCATCTGGTAGCGGTCAGCCTCGGTGGGTTCGTCGTACATTTTTTCTGCGGAGCTGCGCTCCGCTGGAAGGCCGAGAGCCTGTCCTGAGCTTGTCGAAGGGGCGCCCGTCGCTCCACTTACATACTGCTCAATCTGGCGAAAAATCCACGGATTCGCCGGGGCCATGCGGCCGATCATCACGGCGTCGCATCCGGTCTGGGCGACGATGGCGCAGGCGTCTTCGGGCGAGCGGATGTCGCCATTGCCGATCACCGGAATCTTAACTGCCTGTTTGACGGAGGCGATCCATTCCCAGCGCGCGTTGCCGCTGTAGCCTTGCTCACGCGTGCGGGCGTGGAGCGCAACCGCGCCGAGGCCGCAGCTTTCGGCCATGCGCGCCAGTTCGACGCAGACGATCTCGTCGTCGTTCCATCCGGCGCGGAATTTCACGGTGAAGGGAATCTTCACGGCGGCGCGCACCGCTTCGAAAATTTGCCGGATCAGCGGCAGATCGCGCAGCAGTCCTGAGCCGCCGTTGCACTTCACGACTTTCTTGGCCGGGCAGCCCAGGTTCAGGTCGACCAGGTCGAAGCCGAGGTCTTCCACCAGGCGCGCGGCATCGGCCAGCACGCTCGGACTGCTGCCGAAAAGCTGGGCCGAGACCGGGTGTTCGTCTTCATAGAAGTGAAGGTATCGTCCGCGGACGCGCTGGTCGCGCAGCACGCCGTCAGCCGAGGTGAACTCGGTCATGATCAGGCCGCATCCGCCAAGGCGCTTGATGAAGCGGCGGAACACGGTGTCGGTGACGCCGGACATGGGCGCGAGCACGGTGGCGGGGGTGATCGTGACGTTCCCAATCTTCAGGGCCGCGGGAAACATCCGAGCCTGTGTTGGAACAAGTCGTGTGGGGACGGGCGACTCGCCCGTCCGCTCCACCGCCGCGTCCGCGTTGTCCCAGAACTTTTGCACAGTTTGATTTTACGTTCTTTTCCTGGCGAAGCTATAGCGAGTTCAGAATAGCTGTGACCACAGGCAGCTGCCGAGCTGCGGTTGGCTTGGACGGGCGAGGGCGCCCGTCCCCACACGAGCAAAAGCCTCCCGCGAGGGGAGGCTTTCAAGAATGCGCGTTTCAGCGCAGAGATTACTTCTTCGCCGCTTCGGCTTTGGCGGCGTCACTCTTGGCGTACTTGCGGCGGAAGCGCTCCACGCGCCCGGCGGTGTCCATGAGCTTCTGCTTGCCGGTAAAGAAGGGGTGGCAGGCGGAGCAGATTTCCACGCCGATGTCGCCCTTGTGGGTGGAGCGTGTGACAAACGCGTTCCCGCAGGCGCAATGCACGCGGATTTCGCTGTAGTTGGGGTGGATAGCTGTTTTCATGTCAGTCCCGAATCCTCGACTCAGACATTAGATTTTACAGGAGTTAGGAAGGATTCAGCAAGGCAGGTGTCAGCTCTTAGGTGTCAGGTCTCAGGAAAAACCGTTGCATAAAAACCTGAGACCTGAGACCTAACCTGAGACCTGAGACCTAACAACTGAGACCTGAAAAACGAAAACGGCAGGGCCAACCCCCCTGCCGTCTCGCATGCAAAAACTCCGGGGCCCTACTTACTTTTGTTGACCACTTTCTTGAGTTCGTTTCCGGGAGTGAATTTGGCGACTCTACGAGCAGCAATCTTGATGGTGGCACCCGTCTGCGGGTTTCGGCCATTGCGGGCCTTACGCTGCGAGACGGAGAACGTGCCGAATCCGATCAATGCTACCCGGTCGCCTTTTCGAAGGGCAGCGGTAACGCTGTCCACGGTGGTGTCGATCGCGGTCGTCGCCTGCGCCTTTGAAATACTGCAGGCTTCGGCGATCCGGTCAACCAGATCAGCTTTGTTCATGCTCTCTCCTGACACTAGTCATTGTCGGTT
>JBEKWL010000163.1:0-8351 GCA_049513095.1 Terriglobales bacterium | reverse complement strand
GAGATCGTGCGAGATGAAGAGCATCGCCAATCCGAATTTGTGGCGAAGGTCGTTGAGCAGGTCGAGGATCTGCTGCTGGATGGTGACATCGAGCGCGGTGGTGGGCTCGTCGGCGATGAGCAGTTGCGGGCGGTTGACGATGGCCATGGCGATCATGACGCGCTGGCGCATGCCTCCGGAGAGCTGGTGCGGATAGCTGCGGGCGCGCTCGCCGGGGTCGGGGATGGCAACGTCGCGCATGCCTTCGACCGCTTGACGCCATGCTTCCGATTTGGAGACGCGATGATGAGCGCGGACGGCTTCGGCGATCTGGTCGCCGACGCGCATGACGGGGTTGAGGGCGGTCATGGGCTCCTGGAAGATCATGGCAATGCGCGAGCCGCGAAGTTGGCGCAGCTGGTCGGGAGGCAGCATGGTGAGATGCGTGGGGCCGCCGTCGTTTTTCTGAAAGCCGTTCTGAAAAGTGATTTCGCCCTTGACGATGGCGGCGGGCGGGAGCAGGCCCATGATGGCGAGCGCGGTGATGGATTTTCCCGAGCCGGATTCGCCAACCAGTCCGAGGACTTCGCCGGGGGCGATGGCGAACGACAAGCTGCGCACCGCCTGTACTGCAGCTTTCGGCTGCTGGGCGCCCCGAGGCTGCGGGAACTCGATGGTCAGGTCGCGGACGTCGAGCAGCAGGCGCACGACTGGTATGGTATCAGCGGGCCGCTATTTTTTCGGGCGTGATTCCGGCGGCACCAATCCGGCGACGCGGTAATACACCACCAACTGCCCGTAGTGTTCTCCCGAGTGCTCGAGCAGGCCCCACGCCATATCGGAGACGCGCGTCTGCTGATTGGCGAACGGATCGACGATCAAATCATTCATCCCCTTATCGCCCTTCTGCTTGATCGCCGCTGCACCGTCGGCAAACGACTTCTTCACAAACTCGACCACTGCGGCTTTCGTTTTGTATTGCTCGCGCTTGGGATCTTCCTCACCCGGCGGTTTCAGCCCCATGACGGGGTTGGTGAAAAAATAATTCACATTGGCCGCGTGCAGCAGTTGCTCCGCAAAACTACGCTGCGCCGGCACTGGCTTGAAGTCGTACTTGTCCTCGGGAAAATCCTCCGCCATCGCAATCAACTTGCGTCCAACGTCATTCCAGTTCTCCAGCAAGAACTGTGACGGCCCCACGGCCGGCTTCGGCGCCGCGTCTTTCTTCATCGCGTCTTGCGCGGAAGCGAGCGCCGCAAGAATCAATACCGCAAGAACTGCGCCAACCATTTGCTTCTTCATTTCGAAAACCCTCCCATCATCTGATACGAAGTCTGAGTTGCAGCATTCTACTCCAGTCCAGCCTTCGCCAGCATCTCCAGAAACTGCTTCTGCGTGCGCATATCGATCGACAGCGCTACCAGCTTCCCTTCCCGGTCGTAGACAAAACTCTTCGGAATCCCTTCCACCACAAACATTTCGTTTACCTTCCGTCCGGGATCGAGCAACACGGGAAACGAAACCTTGCGCTCGCGGATAAAGGGCTCGACCTTCGCCGCCTCTTCATCCGAGATGCCCAGCACCACCAGCCCCTTCGAACTGAAGCGCTCGAAAAGCACCTCCAGATCCGGCATCTCCTTGCGGCAAGGCGGACACCAGGTCCCCCAGAAATTCACCAGCACAACTTTGCCCCGCAACTCCGCAAACGTCCAGGTCTTGCCGGAAAGATCTTTCAGCGTAAATTCGGGATGCTCCCGCTTGCGGTCATCCTCCTCCAGCCGAGCCATTGCCGCGCGAAACTGTACATCCTCAGGAAGCGACGCCTCGACATGCTCGTAACGCACCAGGGAGGCGAGCTCAATATATGGATACGCCGGTTCACGGGCGGCGGCTTTGCTGCCGGCCTCGGAATCCTTCGGCTCCGCCCAGGGCACGGGCCGCTCGCGTAACGTCTCGGCCAGCGTTGTCGCGACTTCCTGCAGCGTGTCGTGTCCGAAATCGCCTTCGGTGGAACGACCCGCCAAACTGACCGCCAGGCGCAGCTTATTCCCGGTCGCCGGCAGCTTCCGGATCTTCAGCGCCAGATCTTTCGTAGTCCTCGCCCGGACGTCATCCGCGAGGCTGCGCAGCCCATGGATTTGGTCGGCGAGCGGCTTCTCGTTCGCGCTCCAGACAACCTGCTTCTGCTGCGCCGAAGCGAGTCGGAGCGCGAAGGTTACCAGCGCAGCCAACACGAAGAAGAGTTTGATTCGACGGAGAAAGGTCCTGGGGTTCATAGCCCACCCAGCTTAACAACAGACCACTTCCCGTACCAACTGCGGGGCTAATCCGGCCCAGCACAGAATCAGGGTAGATCTGCACTACATCGAGTTTTCAAAACACCCCCGCTGAGCCGCAACGACTTACACGACAGGGGGCATTTTCTTGGGAGAGGTGCCCGGAGCAAGGGGTGACCACAGTAACCAGAAGACGGGGCCATGGCGTTGACCGCGGAATCTCAGAGACTTAGAGTGCAAAAGGGAAGAGTTTCGTTCCGCTCAATTGGGGAGTGGCGATCTACCCCAAGCGAGCGCACGCGAAGGAGCTGCGCGAGACATTTACCATCATCCGGCCCGGCAAAACCGGGACGGCGCGAGACCAACGATCTGAATCGTGATTTGAACCATGAACCTGAAGTCTCTGCTACTGAGTTCTGATGAAAGGACGGTGCGCGTCCTGCGCCGGGTCCTCAGCGACCTTGAAATTGACGTCGAACATTGCTCCGCCGCGGACGATGCCATCCGCCGAATCACCCGCCAGCGTTTCGAGGCCATCATCGTAGATGGGGCGAATGCGGAGGAAGCTGGCAGCGTGTTGCGGGGAGCCAAAGCCGCTCCCGTCAACAAGCGAGCCCTCGGGATCGTGCTGGTGGAGGCTCCCGTTGGACTCAAGGGCGGTTTCGAAATGGGGGCTCATTTCGTCCTCCACAAACCTCTCGCGGTGGAGCGGGCCAAAGCCAGCTTTCGTGCGGTTCGAGCCCTGATGAAGCGGGAACGGCGGCTGCAGTTGCGGGTCGCAGTGCAAATTCCGGTCGAGTGTTTTGGGTCGGGCCGGTACAAAGCCAACACCATCGACCTCTGCGAAGGCGGCATGGCGATTCAGTTTTCCGGCCGCGTCGCGAAAGAGAGCCCGCTCCGCTTCTCGCTCGATTTGCCGGGCATGGACGGGAAGCTCGAACTCCATGGAGATCTGGCATGGGAAGGCAACGGCGATCAAGCCGGTGTCCGTTTCAAGGACGCTACCGACGAGGACCGCAGCATTCTTCGCCAGTGGCTGAATAGCCAGCTCTCTGAGCCCGAGCAGGACGACCCACCGGTGAATTGCCGTCTCAGCGACCTCAGCCCCGGCGGCTGCTATCTTACGACCAACTCACCCTTCCCGAGGGGCACGCGTGTCATCCTTTCGATCAAGGCCGGCGACTTGGCAGTCCACGCCGGGGGCCTTGTACTGGTCGCGCATCCGGAATTCGGAATGGGAATGGAGTTCCTCCAGAGCACGGCCGAGCAACGCGAACAGGCGCAACGCATGATAAAGACTCTGCGCGCCAATGCGGATAAATCTCCCGAGCTTCAGGTCGAACCCGACGGACTGGAAACGTCATCTCCCGACGACAGCGTGGATGCGTTCCCGGCTTCCGCAAGTAAGGTCTCTGGAAGCGGAGACGCACTCCTCGATCTGTTCCGGCGCAAGTTTGAGGTGCCGGTCGAAACCTTCCTGCAGCAGATGCGCGAACGGCGCCAATCTATCGAGTCGCACTCACGCTGAGCAAATCAGGTCTCAGGTCTCAGGTCTTAGGTCTCAGCTCTTCGCCTTTCGCTCTTCGCTTTTAGCAGTTGGCCAAATCCCTTGGGTTTGAGCTACGGGATAATGGCTCATGGCTGATTCTCTTTTGTTTTACGCTTCGGGAATAAGGTCGCTTACTTCGCCGCGCTGCAGCAAGTACGCTCCCGGTCCCTGCTGTCCGCGAACCGAGCGGCAGAACTCGGCCACAAAGAATCCCGCTTTCACGGCCTCGCGGAACGCCCAGCGCGTCGCGTCGCGCCACTCTCGCGCCAATCCCATGTCAGTGCGCTCGACTTCCAGAATGTCACCCGGGATTTCAATGCTCACGCGCTGCCTTGCGAGTGATTCCGCCAGATCGGCCCGCCCCGGTTTCCCACTGGGATCGAAGCGCACCAGCGGAGCCAGTAGCCGCATGGCATCGAGCGTTTCCACGCGCGCATTCGTACTCTTGCCCGCCAGCCGATCCCGCACCCGCCGTGAATGCAGTATCCACCGCACCCACAGCCGGTCCGTTCCGTTCCGATGCAGCATGCTGGAAGTTTCCGGCCCGTAGAAATTCACCTTATAAGCATCGGAAACCACGCCCAGCTTGGAAAAGTTGAAGTGCGCGTTCCGGCTATGCAGCGGATCGTAGGTCCATGTCATCTCACGGACGCCCATGGCCATAGCCCGCTCGCGCTGCGCCTGCTTCAGCCGGGAGCCAAGATCCATATGGCGATACGCATCGAGCACCGCCAGCAGGTGCGAGTGAATCGTCGTCTGTCCGTGCGCGCGGCCGAGAAATCCGAAGGCGAACCCGACCAGCTTGTCCTTGTCGTTATTGTTATCAAAGGCCCCTACGAAAATATTGCCCGCCGCCTTGCAGGCAATGGCCAGCGTCAGGGGCAAGGTGTCTTCGTCCGCCATCCCCCAGACTTCTTTCTCCACCGCCTTCAACTGGCTGAGGTCGTCGATGCTCTTGAGGTCGCGAATTCCAATCTGTGGCGCGCCACCGCGGGATTTCATGGCTGGCCCTGCGCGCGCTTCGAGTTCGGGTTTTCCGGCCATGGCAATCTCCGCGCAGAATTCCGGCGCCGAAGAGAACCCATCGTGTACAGCACCGGTTGCATCTTTGTCAATATGAATCAAAGGGCAAGGTGCCAAGATTCATCAACGACTAAGGACACGAAAAAACACGAGGTTTAGTCGCCTGAGGTTTCCTTCGTGTTCGTAGTGGTCATCGCTTTGCCTCGCTAGCCATCTCAGCCCGCGCTGGGCGTTCCCCGCAGCTCACTCTACGTGCTACCCTCGAAAACGGAGACGAACACTGCCGTGAAACCGATTACCAAGCTTCTGCTCTTGACCGTCCTGATGGTGCTGGGAAACTCCCTGCTGCTGGCCGCCGATCGCGGCACGCTCATCCGCGAGGCTGTCATCTACCTGTCTCCCGACGCAACTTCGAGCAAGCTCGGCCGCGCCGAACGCGGACGGGAAGTGATTCTGCTCGACAAAAGCCACAACTGGCTGCACGTCGAAGCTCTGCTTGGCTTAGCGCAAACTCCCGACCCCGCCTTCGTTTTGGACGATGAGGACGAGGGCAAGACCATTAGCGGCTGGGTGCTCGATTCCGGCGTCGTTTGGCCGTCCACTCCCAACGGCGACCGCATCCTGTTCGGCGCCGCCGTCGATTCTGAAGACGAAGCCAGCCGCCGCCACGGACGCCGGGGAGCAGCGCAGGACGCCTTGCGCCTGTATCGCCGCGTCTACGATATGTTCCCCAGCGTCCCCCTTGCCGGCGAAGCCCTCTACCGTGCCGCCGACATTCGATGGCAGATCGACAAATCAGATGTGCAGTCCCGCCCCTCCGCGCGCGAGAAGGAATCCTACCTTCGCGCAGGCATCGACGAGCGTTCCATGAAGCAGGTGATGAAAAAGTTTCCGGACACAAAGTGGGCCCAGCTCGCCGTTTTTCACCTGCTCGACAACAAACTCTGCGGAGACTGGCAGGGCTCTTCCAAGTGCCCCGACAAGGAAGCCGAAATCTACGAAAAGTACGTAAAAGAACACCCCGAATCTCCCGCCGCTCCCGAGGCGCTGTACAACGCCGCTTCTCGACGGGCCGCCCTGATCGAGATTTACAAAACTGAGGAACAGCCAAAGAAATCGGACCAATCCAAGGACCTGGCCCTCTCGCTGGCCCAGCAGTTAGTCTCCAAGTATCCGCAAAGCGACTGGTCGTCGCGCGCGCAAACGCTGCTGTTTCTGGTGCAGCAAGGAGTGCCGACGTACGGAAACGCGATACAGTAGGGGCATTCGCAAGGCGAGAGGTTTCGAAGCGCCGCAAGAGCGACACAAGTGCTCTTGCAATTGGTGGTAAATGCAATAAGTGGCACAACTCATGAACTGACGCTGCTTCGTACTCAAGAAGCGCCCGGTTCAGGTACTACTTAATAGGGATTACTTCTTAGTGCATCTTCTTAGCAAGACTCCAAGTGGCTTAGCCGCGCGAGTTAGGCTCTCGGCTAAGCCATTTAGGATTCCCTGCTATTTACTTTCCGGTTGCAGCTTAATATGGGAGCGATCGTCCGCCATGATGTATGGCACGCCGGCTAGTACTGTGATCTTGCCGGTCACGCATACGCTTTTGCCCTTGTAGGCGGCAATTGCCTCTTCTGGCCCCGAAGTCCCGAAGGTCACGAAGTAGAACACCGGATTCGGTTCAGGCTGATCGATATCGAAGTTTACCGGTTTTCCGCGGCCTGCAAGTCCATACTTGGAAACTTTGATGTCTACAGCCTTTCCGCATACAGTTACTATGTCGCCGACGCGGTTCTTTGCCTCGGAGGGGGCTATGCGCGGTGGGGGCGCGCTCTGAGCAAAGGCGAGAGCCGACATACCCGTCATACACATCATCAAGATAAGGCTTCTGATCATCGTCATATTTTAGTTCCGCGGTGCGGCTTGAGCTAGAAAGCCAGCCGGATTCAGGCAATCGGCACCCATTGCATAGGGCCAATCACCCCGACCAACTCTAATCTCAGATCCGGCAACGCGTCAATCCTCCTTTTCGTTAGCATGGCCTTAGGGGGGAGGGGGGAGGGCGACCAACGTCTCACTTCTTTTCTGCATCCTGCGACGGCGCCAATGCCGCGGCCTGTTTTTTTGCGGCAATCAATCCCGATAGTTCTTGCAACACCGTTCCCCGCAGTTTTTCGTACCCGATGGAGCCACTCATGAAATGACCATTTATGAAGAAGCTGGGTGTGCCATCCAACCCGAGCCGCTTGGCTTCCTGGGCATCCTTCCTCACGACGGCAATTTGTTCATCGCCGTCGAGGCATTGATCGAAACGTGCAGTATCGAGTTTCAGTGTGCGAGCCTGCAGTTTCAGATCGGAGACTTGAATTCTCTTGGTTTGAAACAAGGCATCATGAAACTCCCAGAATTTGCCTTGTACGCCGGCGCAGCGCGCGGCCCCGGCGGCCTTGGCCGCGAGCGGGTGCATGGGAAGGGGAAAGTCTTTGTAAACCAGCGACACCTGATCGCCAAATTGCTCCCGCAGCCGTCGCAGATCTTCGTTCACGTTTTGGCAGTAAGGGCACTCATAGTCCGCAAATTCGACGATCTGGACCGGAGCGTTCTCCGAACCAAGCCTCGGAGCATTCGCCACCTCGACGTGAGCACTGGGCTGGCTCAGCTCAACTACCACACCATACTGCGCCCGCAGTTGGGCGAGGTACGCGTCCCGCGCTTTTTTCGTGCGCAACTGGTGTACCGTATCGATAATGTGGGTTCGCGCCGACTCGTAAGTTTCGTCGGTTTGTACGCCCTCGTAGTAGAAGCGGAGCTGATCCTCCGTCGGCTCTGGGACGTTGATGGCAACATGACGCTTGTATAATTCATCAAGAGTCACGCCCTCCTTCTTCGCCTGCAATTCCAATAGCTGATCTTCGATGTATAGCTCGAGGGCATCCCGCTCGGCAATGTAGTATTTGTATTTGGCCTGGAGCAGTTTGCCTGCTTCCTTTTCCGCCAGCTCGTCTGCGGTCACCTTGCGACCGCCAATCTCGGCTACTACGCTGGAGTCATTCTGGCCCAATGCTGGAATGGAAAAAGCGCCCAAGGCGATTCCCAGTCCAAGCGCAATCAGAGTGTGCTTGGTTAACATTGTGTATTTCCTCTCTTCTTTTTGGGGGGAGTCAGAATGAGATAAGTTTAAAGGCCCGGACGCCGATTTGTAAACCTGGCGTCCGGGATGTTTGGATTTGGCCCGGCCAAAGCCCCAAAAAGCAGCTTTAGTGAGGGCTAAAGCCTCAAGACGGAAGACTAGAAGTCGTAGTCTTCCAACGTGCAGGGGCAAGTACCCCAGCCGCTGCCAATGGTTAGCCCATAAGAACACAGGGTCCCCAGGTTAGACAGCTCAAGCGGGGTGAGGTTGGAGTCGGCCAGCGCGGTTTCGGTAACGAACCACGGCCCCTTCTCCACGGCGTTTACAGCGTTCCCTGGACCGGGAGCTGGAAACGTGGTTGTCGTTGCCTGGATGTGCGTCATCCATCCCCGCAGTCCGGGAG
>JBEKWL010000162.1:0-8446 GCA_049513095.1 Terriglobales bacterium | reverse complement strand
ACGGCCGAGGGCAACTTGATGGTGCCGCCGTGGTGCAGCAACGAGTTGTTGTACTTGTTGAAGAGCACCGGTTGCTTGGGAATGGGCATCTTGATTTCCTGCGCGTGCCGGCGATAGTTCAACCCCACACACACGATCTTCTCCGGGCGGGTGACCAGCGGCCCATACTCGATGTTCTCCTCCTTGAGGAACAGCTTCTGCGCGGCATTCGATTTCATGGCGGCTTCAACCACTGCCTGCAAGCTGGCGCCCTCCTCGCGCTGCAGCATGTCATCGAGCGTGGCGGGAGAGTACAGCTTCAGAAGGCCTGCTGCCTCCTTAACGTCGAGAATGCCCTTGCTGGTCTTGGCTCCCAGGCGGTATTCGCCGTTGCGGCGCATGGTCAGCAAGGTCAGACCGCGTGCCAGGCCTTTCTTCTCCTGGCCTGCCGGCTTGGTCGGCTTAATTTCCGCGCTTACAGTGTTCAACCCGCCCAGTGCGGAAGCGGCGCCGATCGCGCCTGTTAATTTCAAGAAGCTTCTGCGGCTCGAACTCATAGACTGACTCCTTTATCACTAATTCGGAATTTCCCCTTTGACCTTAAAGAACGGCAGCCATTGTACCCCAATCCCTATTCGCGTCAATGTGCAACAACCATCCATCCACGACCTGGCTTGCGCACGGTTACCAACGTTCACTACCAGGCATGCAGAAGGACAATTCAAGAATGAACAGAAGTGAACCATGACCGGCACCGAAGGGCCATTCCGCGGTCCTGCTTATATGCCTAAGATCGCGTCATGCCTGTGCAAAACATCCGGGACGGCCTTCTCGTCGCCCTCGTTCTCCGCTACGAACAGGATCGCGATCAGTTTATGATCTTGTCCAAGCAAACCATCGATTCCTCTTTCGCCCGTTTGGCAATCGCGGAGTTGAGGAATGAAGGACTGGTGGAAGAACAAGTTCGAGGTGTGATTCGACTGACCGCGCTGGGGTACAAAAAGTACAAGAACGCGCCGCTTCCATACGCTTATGCGGGCTGAACCGCCGTCGTGCCCGACGGAGCAAACACGGACGGTCCGTTCCCATCCTCGGATCGTACACGTGCCTTGGTAATCTGGCCTGACTCATCGACTCCGTAGCATTATTTCCTTGCATGGTGACCTCCCCCATATCGCCCTGCACGCGGCGCCCCGTCCGTGTGCGACTTCCGGGCATGCCTTTAGCAACCATCCGATTTGCAGACGGACAACACTCGTCCGCTAGACTTCAGACCATTTCTGTCACCGGCGGGTTGCTTCGAGTTCTGAAACCGCTCCGGTCAGGAGCAGTTGTGGAACTGCTGTTTTCGACGCACATTGGATCCGTGCTCGCCATGGCTGAACTGCTCCGCCCCTGTTCAGCCGCTCCCATCGGTTTGCAGCCGTTTCGTTTCATCGCAATGGACAGTGCCGAGTTGCGAAAATTGCGCGCTGCCATTGCATCGTCCTGGAAGACGGCAGAAAGCCCATCTGCGTCCCCTTGGCCGTAGTCGGCAAACCGGAAATGTGGCCTTCCTGACGCCTTTGCGATTGACCGGCTACCCTCCTAATCCGGTAAGGGAAGGGTTGCCGACTAACAAGGATTGGGCCGAACCTAGTACTGAAGTCCCTTGCAGAGACCGCGATGAGGCCCGCTGCGAAACCCGACCTGCCGCGAACCAACTCGCCGAATTCTGCCGTCAGTCAATCCTGGCCTTGCAACGTCGTCAGGAATTCGACCTGCTGCTCAATTTCGGCGATCGCGATGGGAGCAAAGTTGGCCTTACGCAGTTGCTGGTTGAGTTGCGCCAATTTCGTTTGCTTGAATCCGGTCCACTCTGCGATGCGGGCTTTGACCTGTTGGCTTGACTCCCTGTAAACCGCGATCGCCTGCGAAGGCACGACACGATCTCCGCCTTCGACCACTCGCAGCGCTGATGCCAGACCCGTGTAAGCATCCTGCAGCCCAGGGGACCCCTCGGCTGCATATTCCTTGTTCGTAAGAATCTTGCCGATTCCGGATTGGGCATCTGTGAGGGCCGACTTCAGTTGTCCGCTTTGTGCTCCCAACTTCTGTTGCCCCAGTTGCTGTTGAATGTCCGCAAGCTGTTTCTGAACCGAGTTGATCTCCGCCAGCGCGCGGCGCGCTTCGATGGTTTCGCCAAAGATCCGCTGGCCCAACTGCAACTGCTGCGCGAGTACCTCGGGAGTCGCGCGCGAGCGCGGGTCCATCACGACCTTCAATGACTGGTTTTGCGCATTTCCATCAACCGTCAGGCGGACTTGGTAGATTCCCGGCACGGCCTTCGGCCCGCTGGGATTGTGGTAATCGGTGTCTTCGTCTGCGGTCGGGCCGCCGGAACTGCTCCAGCTGAGGTTCCAGACAAAGCGGTGCATTCCCGCAGTTTTCTCGAGGACCTCAGGCTTAGGGAACCAGCGCTCGGCTACGGGAAGCGGCTGGTGTTTCCGGGTGTCCTGACCTCGTGATGAATGA
The DNA here is from genome assembly GCA_049513095.1 of Terriglobales bacterium. GTDB lineage: Bacteria > Acidobacteriota > Terriglobia > Terriglobales > Acidobacteriaceae > Acidiflorens. The sequence goes on along the minus strand of JBEKWL010000162.1, from coordinate 5,953 downwards.
TCTTCTGAAGAGCGGCTTTCTGAAGAAAATGTTCTGACGAGGTTCTGCTGTTCATCGAAAATTTCCAACTTGACGCTGCTAGCCGGAGACGGGAGGAAATAATCCATCATCGCGCCATTAGGAGGATTCTCAGCCGTGGGTTCCTCGGGCGGAAGCGGTGTGCCTGTAAAGGAGTCGTTATCCACGCGAACCGCTGTGGCTGGACGATAAAGCCACGGGCCGCCCACTTTTCTAGTGTCAACCATCCGTGCCTGGCGAAGCGGCGTGATGTTATCGAGAATCCAGAAGGAACGTCCGAACGTGGCTGCCACCAGGTCATCGCCGTGAATCGTAAGATCGCGAACTCCAGTGACCGGCAGGTTCAATTGCAAAGACTGCCAGTGGTCGCCATCATCCCACGATACGTAAACTCCAAATTCGGTCCCGGCGAAGAGGAGTCCCTTGCTCTGCGGGTCTTCGCGAACCGCACGCAAGAATGCGGGAGCGGTCATGCCGTTCGTGACCAGTTGCCAGGTGGCTCCGTAGTCACGCGTGCGATAGAGGTAGGGCGTCTGATCGTCGAGACGCCCGCGATCGACGGCTGCGTAGGCGACAGCGGGATCAAAGTGCGAAGCCTCGATCAGCGAGATTTTGCTCCAGTCGCTCAGCCCGGGCGGAGTGACACCTTTCCAGTTCTTTCCGCCATCGCGGGTTAGGTGAATCAGTCCAGTGTCGCTTCCCGCCCAAATCAGATCGCGGTTGAGCGGCGACGGCGCGATGGTGAACACGACCCCATAACCGGAGCGCTTCGCGTGCTCGAGAGTTGGCGGACTCGACGGTTTCTTGCCCTCCGTACTCTGTGCATCGCGCACGTCACCGGTCGCTCCGGTGAGATCGGGACTGATCGTCTCCCAGTGCAGACCGCCGTCGACCGTCTTCATCACATACTGCGTTCCGAGATAAAGCGTTGTTGCGTCAACCGGGGAAAGAACCAGCACTGGAGTCCAAGGGTCGCGATATTTGCGGTCGCGGATCTCCGAGTCCCACGCAAATGCGGGCCATGGAGCAATGTCCTGGCTGAAGCCAGTTCGTTTGTTGAACCGAGCAACGGTACCGTAAGTCCCACTCACATAAATAATGTCGGCATCAACCGGATCGACCACCATGTATCCGCTCTCGCTGGGGCCAGCCGGAAACCAGTCCCGCGCCGTGATTTGAGCATGGTCCGTACGGCTTAGAACCGCGGTACTGCCGCTATCCTGCTCCGTGCCGTATACGGCGTAAGGAAATTGGTTGTCGGTGGTCACATGGTAGAACTGCGCCGTCGGCTGGTTGTACCAACTGCTCCACGTTTGGCCCCGATTGAGGCTGAGCGTGGTTCCCTGGTCCGTTCCGAGGACCATGCTGGCGGAATTTTTCGGATCGATCCAGAGCTCGTGATAATCATCTCCGCCCGGAGCGCCGCGGACGACCGAAATTGTCTTCCCGCCATCTTCGGATCGGTAAAGCGCAACGTTCGGGATGTAGATCACGTCGGGATTACGCGGATCGATGGTGATGCGATTGAAGTACCATGCTCGACTGCTAAGACGGCGATCGTCGTTCACCAGCACCCAAGTGTTGCCTCCATCGTCGGAACGATAGAGGCCGGATTTTTTCGCCTGGATGAGCGCGTACACGCGCTTGCCGTCCGACGCAACGTCGACGCCGACGCGTCCCCAGTCTCCTTCCGGGAGCCCGTTTCCGTCGAGACGGGACCATGTTCTGCCGGCATCCCGAGAACGGTAAAGGCCGCCGCCCGGTCCATCGATAGGAGCATACGAACTCCACGGAGGACGCCGCACATGCCATGCGCCGGCAAATATGAGCTGCTGGGCGTCCGAACAGATTGCCAGATCTGAAATACCGATGTCAGACCCCAGGTCCAGAACCCGCGCCCAATGCATTCCTCCATCGACGGATTTGTGGACGCCGCGCTGTTCGTTCGGACCATAAGCGTGCCCCAGAGCGCCGACATAAACGGTGTTTGGATTCTCTGGATCGATCACAATCCGGCTAATCTGTCGCGTGTCCTCCAAGCCGATGTGATTCCACGTTGCGCCGCTATCGCTGGATTTGTAGACGCCGTTGCCGGAAGAGAGATCCTCGCGAATGTCGGTTTCGCCGGTTCCGGCATAAATGATTTTAGAATCGGAGGGAGCCACGGCAAGCGCGCCGATCGAGGCCACCGGCTGGCCGTCGAAGATCGGCGTCCAGACAACTCCGGCATCGGTTGTTTTCCAGATCCCGCCATTCACCGAGCCAAAATAAAAGGTTGTCGAGTCGCCCGGCACGCCCGCCACGGCCACTGCGCGTCCGCCGCGGAACGGGCCGATGAGGCGCCATTTGAGCCCATTCACCAGTTCCGCAGGAACCGGCTGGGCAACCGCCGTTATCGTTAGCAACAGAAAAGCACACGTCGAGAGAGGACGTGCTAAATGCCATCTGGATTTGTGCAAGTGCTGGGCCCTCGTTCTTGATACCCCGGTTGGTTCTATGCCTGCGTTTTTCGATCACCATAACGGTACATTCGCCAAGTGGACAACGGCAAGGCGTTTCAACGCGGCAGCCTGTCGAAGCCTTCGTTCGACGCAGGGCTGATTTCACTTGTTCCATGTTTCACACCGACTTGTTGCTGGGAGTGCGGGGAATCCTGGCATGCACTTCCTTTTACAGGTCTTTGCTCCGATCATCGGAACAGCACAATCGCCGGAGACTCTCCACACCAGCGGATTAAGGCCCGCACGCATCGTTTCTTTCCGAGCTGATGATCTCCTGTGTTGATAGGCGAGAACACTGTGGGAGGCTGGAAGATGATTACAGACCGACGTAGTTGCCTGCGGCACAAGGTGCATGGGCCAATCTTTGCCAGTTTCGATGGGGTCACGGGCGGCATGATTCTGGATCTCAGCGAGCAGGGCCTGTCCATGCAAACGGTCGTCCCACTGGAAGCTGGCCGCCAATTTCAAATCAGCCTCGATCTGCCTGATTCGAACACCCACCTGGAGACGACTGGCTATATCGCATGGGCAGATGCTCTGGGTCGTGCCGGGGTGCGATTCTCCGATCTCCCCGTGGAGGCGCGTCAGCGCTTGGATGAGTGGCTGGCACTCAATGACACAGCGCCCAGTCGCAAGGCGCCGAAGCTTACCATCGACCGGGTGTCTGGGCCGGCCTTGGGCAGCAAGTCTCCAGGCAGCGGAACTTCCGAGCCGCGATCCATTAGTTTGGAAGCGGAAGCGGGCACCGCAGGGATCCATGGTCGACCACCGGTTTCGACGTCAATTCAGTATGAGTTCAACTCGCTTGGGTCGGATCTGAATACTGCGCTGCGGGTGATCAGCGAACGCGCGCGGACGCTCTTGCGCGGCACCGGCGCCGCCATCGCCATCGTCGACGGAGGTCCTATGATGTGCCGGGCTAGCGTCGGAACCGGCGGACCACCGCTCGGAACCCGCGTAGATGTCAACTCGGGTTTTTCCGGGGAGTGCATCCGTACCGGAAAAACCCTGCGCTGCGACGACAGCGAGACCGACTCCCGCATCGAAGCCATGCTCTGTCGGCGACTCGGTATTCGCTCGATAGTGGCCGCACCCATCCGGTACGAGCGTGAGGTCGTCGGAGTGCTCGAGGTTTTCTCTCCGCACTCCTTTGCTTTTGACGAGGGCGATGTCGCGGTTCTCGACCGTCTGGCACAGACCGTGCTCCTCATGGTGAGCCACACGAGAAATCCGGGGCCGAACCACGCCAGCCCGTGACCTGCCGATTACGGTCGAAATGGGCATTCAGCCGTAGGTGCGCCTAAAATACTCGTGCGCAGGTGTAGCATGAATATTTCGATTCGGATTGCAGTCGCTCTGCTGCTTACATCATCCTCCATGTCTGCCCGAGAACGTTCCAGCGCGCGCTCGATGGTCGTCACCCGCGAGGGCATTGTGGCTACCAGCCCTGTGCAGGCTTCGGTGGCGGGTGCTCAGATCCTGGCGCGGGGAGGTTCTGCCGTAGATGCGGCGATTGCCGCGAATGCTGTCCTCGGGGTGACTGAACCCATGATGAACGGCATGGGCGGCGATCTGTTTGCCATTTACTGGGACGCAAAAACCGGCAAGCTGTACGGTCTTAACGCCAGCGGATGGGCGCCGCGGGGACTGACCATCGAGCGCTTGCAAGCGAAGGGCGCGACCTCCATGCCACCGGCAGGCATTGACTCCGTCACGGTCCCCGGTGCGGTGGCGGGCTGGCACGCTCTGCACGAACGCTTTGGGCGGCTGGCGTGGAAGGATCTCTTCCAGTCCGCGATTTTTTATGCCGACGATGGCTATCCGGTTCCCGAAGTCATTGCGTCCTATTGGAACGACTCCGTCGAACGGATCTCGAAGGATCCGGAAGGCCGACGGGTCTATCTGCCTAACGGCAAGCCTCCGGCGGTGGGGCAAGTATTCCAGAATCACGATCTCGCGAAAGCCTTGCGCCTGGTAGCGCAGAATGGCGCGGCTGGGTTTTACAAGGGCGAAATTGCGCGCGCGATTTTGACCACCTCCCAGAGCCTGGGCGGAACGATGTCGGCGGATGATCTGGCCGAGTTTTCGCCGGAATGGGTCGAGCCGATTTCAACCACCTATCGCGACTGGACCGTCTACGAGCTTCCTCCCAATGGGCAAGGAATGGCGGCACTGGAGATGCTGAACATTATGGAGACTTCTCCGGCGTCGCCTGATGGGCCGCTCAGCGTCGCGGAACTACATAAGAAGATCGAAGCCATGAAGCTGGCTTACGCCGATCTGGGACGTTACAACGCCGATCCCCGCTTTGCCAAGATCCCGGTGCAGGGGATGCTCTCGAAGGAATACGCCCGGCAGCGTGCCCACCTGATCGACCCCGGCAAAGCCAATTGCCAGGTTGCGCCCGGCACGCCGCCCACCAGTGACACCACTTACCTTTCGGTCGTGGATCGCGAGGGCAACATCGTCTCCTTGATTCAAAGCAATTATGAAGCGTTCGGGTCGGGCGTTGTGGTGCGCGGCATGGGATTCGTGCTGCAAGATCGCGGTGCGCTATTTTCGCTCGATCTTCGCTCTCCGAATGCCCTCGCTCCCCGCAAGCGACCGTTCCACACCATCATTCCGGCTTTCATGGAACATGGAGAGCAACACGTTGGCTTCGGGATCATGGGAGGAGCGAACCAGCCGCTGGCCCACGCGCAATTTGTTTCCAACGTGGTCGACTACGGCATGAATATGCAGGAGGCTCTGGAGAACGCCCGTTTCACGGTCAGTCCCGAGCGTGGGTGCAACATCGTGATCGAATCGCGAGTGACGCCCGAATCCATCGCGCAGCTTAAGAAAATGGGGCACGTTCTGGACGTGCGCAAAGAGTATTCGACCGCGATGGGGCGCGGGCAGGCAGTACTCCATGACAGTACGACCAAGGTCAATTATGGCGCTTCCGATCCGAGAGCGGATGGCGCTGCCGTGCCGGAAGGACCGCAAATACCCGGATCGATTCCATGATGATAGGGTCAGAATCGTTGTTCAGTGCTATGATTGTCTGCCATCTGGGCCAGTAAACTACTCCATAAGTAGTAGCTTCCGGAACGTAGTGGTTCTGGCTAAGCCACGTGGGTACTTGTAAAGAGCTCACCATAGGGTTAAAAGTGACCTAAGCGCCCGTCCATAGTGTTTCTCCCCCTGGCGTTAGGCGGCACGACCGACGAAGGAGGTCCAAAACAAATGAAGAGACTTTTGTTCTTGCTATTTCCGGTACTGGCAATTGGCCTGGTGCTTGGGGGAAATGCCTTCGCTCAAAACGTGGGCGACAGCAGCGTCTATTTCAGCACCTACTATTCCAATGCCAACACCACGGGTGCCCCGGATCAAACCATACGTATCATCAACGATGGCGAAAACGGAACCCTGTGGGCAGCGATCTATGTGCT
>JBEKWL010000161.1:0-8451 GCA_049513095.1 Terriglobales bacterium | reverse complement strand
GCCATCAATACGCTTCGCGAGCAGGGTTCCTGCGACGTTTCCTACGGATTGCCGGGAATGGCGCGGTTCCGCGTCAACGTCTTTATCCAGCGCGGAAGTTGCGCGATTGTGATGCGCGTCATTCCGACCGTCATTCCGACTTTCAGTTCGCTTCGTCTGCCGGCGCAATTGGAAGAGGCGGCGAAGGTCCGCAACGGCATCATCCTGGTAACGGGCGGAACCGGATCGGGCAAGTCTTCGACGCTGGCCGCTTTGCTTGACCGCATCAACGGCCAATATTTCTATCACGTTCTGACGGTCGAGGATCCGATTGAGTTTCTGCACAAGCACAAGAAATCAACGGTACACCAGCGCGAGTTGCACAGCGATGCGCCAAATTTCACCACCGCGCTGCGGGCGGCGCTGCGCCAGGCGCCGCGCGTGATCATGGTGGGTGAAATCCGCGACCGGGAGACGCTCGAGATTCTTCTCGAAGCCGCCGAAAACGGCCACCTCGTTCTTTCCAGCATGAACACTGTCGATACCTCGAAGACGGTGGAGCGCATCATCGGTACGTTCCCCACCGCCGAACAGCAATCGGTGCGCGAACGTCTCGCCAAAACGTTCCGCTACATCGTTGCGCAGCGGCTGATCCCGCGCAATGATGGCGGTGATCGCATCGCCGTCGTCGAAATTTTGAAATCCAATTCGCGCACTCGCGATTGCGTCGAACAAGGCGAGCGGCCGGGCCGCACGCTGCTGGACGCGATCAAGGCCAGCGAAAGCGAAGGCATGCAGCACTTCGACGGCGAAATCGCGAAACTTGTCCGCTCGGGGCTGGTGGATCTGGAAACCGGCCTGTGCTTCGCCAGCAATGCCACGGTGTTGGGGCAGGAACTGGCGCGGTAGAGCAGCTATCAGTTGCCAGTACCCAGTTGCCAGTTCTCCGAACGGCATTCTTGCTCTCGCCCTTTCTGCTTGGCAGAATCCTGCGGCGTATGATTCTTTGCATGTCTTCTTCTTCCCATCCCTTTTCTTCTTCCGTAGCTCCTGCGGCTCGGGTGGTGAGCTTTGAGGAGGCACGGCGCCTGGTTGAGCAGCATGCGGCCGGCGTGTGTCCGGGAGAGATGGAGACGGTGGATCTGCTGGCGGGGTTGGGGCGGGTGCTGGCGGAGGGGATTTTGGCGGACCGCGACTTTCCTCCGTTTGATCGGGCGACTCGCGATGGATATGCGGTGCGCGCGGCCGACTTGGCGAAGGTTCCGGCGCGACTTGAAGTGGTCGGCGGGGTGAAGGCGGGCGACTGGCCGGAGCCGGGAGTGTGTTCGGTGGGGCGCGGGCAGGCGGTGGGGATCATGACCGGGGCTCCGCTGCCGGCGGGAGCGGATGCGGTGGTGATGGTGGAGCACACGTCGTTGGGAGATGCGCCAGCGGGGAAGTTGGTGGTGGAAGTCCGGCGCAGTGTGATCCGCGGCGAGAACTTTGTTCCGCGCGGGGCGGAAGCGCGCACCGGACAATTGCTGCTGGATCGCGGACGCCGGGTGGACCACGCGGGCATCGCGATTGCGGCCTCGGCCGGCAAAAGCCGCGTGCAGGTCTTCCGGAAGCCGCGCGTGGCCGTGCTTTCGACCGGCGACGAAGTGGTGGAAATTGACGCGACGCCGGGGCCGGCGCAGATAAGGAATTCGAATTCCTATTCGCTGGCGGCGCAGGTTCAGAATGCCGGCGGGGAGGCGGTGCGGCTCGGGATCGCTCCGGATGAGCGGGGCCGGCTGCGAGCATTGATCGAAGAAGCTTGGATCGGGGAAGGATTGCAGTGCGATCTTTTGTTGCTGACGGGCGGCGTCTCCATGGGGAAGTACGATTTGGTGGAGCAGGTTCTCGGGGAGTTGAAGGCGGAGTTTTATTTTACGGGAGCGGAGATCCGGCCGGGGCGGCCGGTCGTCTTCGGCTCGTGTGGCGCGGGCGCTCTCGCCCACGCTGACGGTGAGGTCGCTGCCAACACGCGGACAGGAGTGTCCGCGCCACACAAGAAATATTTTTTCGGCCTGCCGGGGAATCCGGTATCGACCATGGTGACTTTTGAACTGTTTGCCCGGCCCATGATCGAAGCGCTCGCGGGAATGACGCCGCAGCGGTTGATCTTTCTTGGCGCGCGGCTGAAATCTGAGATACGGACGAAGGCAGGGTTGAAGAGATTTCTTCCGGCGGTGCTTTCGGGAGAGTTTGAGAATGCGGAGGTGGAGTTGGCGCGGTGGCAGGGGTCGGGCGACATCGCTACCCTGGCTCGGGCAAACTGCTATGTGGTGATTCCTCCAGACCGCGAGCGGATCGAGGCGAGAGAATGGGTGTCATTGTTGATGCGGTGCGGCTGATGCGGACGAAATTGCCAGGGCTGGGGAGATTCTGACTCCGAGGCAAGGCCGAGTTGGACGGGCGAGGGCGCCCGTCCCCACACGCGCCACGGCGAGTACGATAACCTGTTGGTGATGCCTAAGAAACTTTCCCACTACAACGCGCAGGGACAGGCCCGCATGGTGGACGTGTCGTCGAAGGCGCGAACGGCGCGGGAGGCGGAGGCGAGTGCTTTCGTCGCGATGACGCCGGAGGTGCTGCGGGCGCTGCCGGAGAATCCCAAGGGCGATCCGCTGGAGGTGGCGCGGACCGCGGGAATCATGGCGGCGAAGCGGACGGCGGAGTTGATTCCCATGTGCCATCCGGTGCCTCTGTCGCACATTGCTGTGACCCTACGCGTGTGCGAGAATGGCGTTTCTATTGCCACAAAAGTAAAGACCACGGCGGAGACCGGCGTGGAGATGGAAGCGCTGGTCGCGGCCAGCGTCGCGGCGCTCACCGTGTACGACATGTGCAAGGCGCTCGACAAGGGCATCGAAATCCAGGAAGTGGTGCTGGAGCGGAAGTCGGGCGGCAAGAGCGGAGACTACCGGAGAAGCAGCAAGCGAAAATAGCCTTCTGTTTTTTGAGCCATGGCGAGCAACGTCAAAATCCTGCTGGTGGACGACAACCCGATGGTGCTGGGGATGTTGCAGCAGGCGCTCTCGCCGCTGGGCGAGGTCGCGGTCGCGACCGACGCAGCCGATGCGTTGTTGAAGGCAGTCGATGACCTGCCGGATGTGCTGATCAGCGACTACCGCATGCCGGGCATGGACGGGCGGCAGTTGCTGGAAAAACTGAAAAGCAGGCCGGCGACGGCGGGGATCGCGGTCATCCTGATGGCCAGCAAGGCCGACATCAGCGAACGATTGTCGATGCAGGATCCGATTGAGGACTATCTGGAAAAACCTTTCTTTCTGAAAGACGCCACGCACAAAATCAAGCGCGTTGTGGACCGGATCGCGCTGGAGAAGCTGAGCAAGGCAGCGTCGACCGATGGCATATTGCGCGGCAACCTGTCGCAGATGAACGTGATTGACCTGGTGCAATCGCTGGAGATGGGACGCAAGAGCTGCCTGCTCACGATGACGAAGAATGAAGACAAATGCGAGATCTATTTCAGCCAGGGGCAGGCCAAGCACGCCGTCTATGGTCCGATTACGGGAGATGAAGCGGTTTTCAAAGTGCTGCGCTGGACGGAAGGAAACTTCCAGATTGATTTCAACGGCAAGTCGACGCAGGAAACGACAAAGCTGAATACTCAGGGCCTGCTGATGGAAGGATTGCGACTGCTGGACGAAGCGCAGCGGGACGCGGCGGATGAAGGTGAAGATGTCCTCCTCGACACCTGATGCTTCGTTACTGGATGCCTCGATTCCTAATGGAACGACGGCGGCGGTCTTGACGGTTAGCGATTCGTGTGCGCGCGGAGAGAAAGTGGATCTCTCCGGTCCGGCGGTAGCGGAAGCGCTGGGGCGGCGCAACTTTCAAGTGGTGGTGCGCAGCGTGGTGGCTGACGAGCGCACCGCGATTCAGGAAAAACTGATTGGGTTGTGCCGGTCGGCTCGACTGGTGGTGACCACGGGCGGGACCGGAATCGCTCCGCGCGACGTGACCCCGGAAGCGACCAGCGCGGTATGCGACCGATTGGTGGAAGGGATCGCGGAGCAGATGCGATTCCAGGGAATGTGCAAGACGCACTTCGCCGCGCTGAGCCGCGCGGTGTGCGGCGTCCGGGGAACGAGCCTGATCCTCAATCTGCCGGGCAGTCCGGCGGGGGCGGTCGAGTCGCTGGAGGCGGTGATGGAGTTGCTGCCGCATGCGCTGGAGTTGATTGCGGGCAAGACGGCGCATGAGTAGAGCGTCAGTCGTTGGTCGCTCGTCGTTCTGGCGTGGTGTCCCGCAACTTCGCTTCCAGGATTCTTAATCACAGGGGACACTATCAGTCGGCGGCCTGGGGCACGCTTCCCTCATAGGCCGTTGCGCGTTCTGCCAGCAGGCGCTGCAGTTCGGCCACCGCTTCGGCGCGGACGCGGTCGGCGAAAGCATTTGCGCTCTGCCGGTACTCGGCGCTGAGCGCGGACAAACGCACATGCAAGTAGGGCTGGTCCTCTTCCAGGCGGCGCAGCAACCTCTGCGTTCGGGCGATTTTTTCTTCCAGTGTAATCATCCTTGGGAACTGAGACGCGGCAATCCGCGTCTCTACAGTGCCAACAGCTGCGGCAGGGTGCAAGTTGCAAACTGGATGCCGGGGGCGCGGGTATTTTCGGGAAATGTTTCGGGAGAGAGCGGACTGGCGATCGGTCAGGGAAGCGCCACGTAGCTTTGCAAGCGCGCGGGCATTTCGCTTTGCAAGCGCTCGGTCAGCCATTTTTCAAGCTGATACTGTGAGCTCTGGGGAACCTTGATGAAGCGGATGCCGACGTGGCCGGTTCCGTCGGTCCATGCGACTTCGCCTTTCAGTTGGAGAGAAATGTTACTCCCGGGGAGCGTGAAGCAAAACTGCCCCTCCGCATCCTTGGCCAACTTCCCGACGATGCGGACGGCCATGCCTCCCTCGCTCAGGTTGGTTGACGTGCCGGTCAGTTCCTGGTCTTGCGGAAGACTGATTCGCAACGGCATCTCCACCGGATGGCGGAAGTAGCGGCGCTTTTCCCGCACCATGAAATTGAGGGCTGCGTTAAAACAGCGGGAGGCGTGCAGCGGGGTGAGCGGCTTTTGCAGAACGAAGTTGGCTCCGGACTGGAACGCCTCCTGGGTGGTCGTCTTCCCATTCAGCACGGCAAAGGCTACAGACTTGCCATTGCTTTGGGTCTGGCGCAGCGATTTCAGCAGATCACGGCCGTTCTGCAGGTCGTCGCAGTCGATGACGATCGCATCGAACTTGCGCTTCGCCAGCAGATCGCTGCCCGGCTGGGACCCTGCGCAAACCTGGACGTTGACCGAGATCTTCTCCAATGCCGGACGCAGCACCCCGAGCAAAGCGGCGTCCTGGCTGATGAGAAGAGAGTCCAGATTCATGGCATTTTCGATACTAGCGGCAGCCGAGAAGGTAGGAAAGTGACCTAGGTACCGGGTGCAGAGGTCCTGCCGGCACAGCGTTGGCTGCAATTCAGGCAAGTCGCTTTCCCCTTTGCCCCTCTGTGACCTCCGTGGTACAGATTTTCTTGCCCACAGAGAACAAAGGCCTTCCCAACCCGGAGAATCAAGAATGATCTGGTCTCCGTCAGTTTTTTCTGGATTCTCGCGCCTTTCACCGCGAAACTAGCTGGGTGGGCGAAACCGCTTATCTGTCGCTGGGATCGAACCTGGGAGATCGTGCAGCCAACCTGCGCGCGGCGGTCGCACAATTGGACGTTGTGGGCCGGTTGCTGGCGGTCTCCGCATTGTATGAGACCCAGCCCGTGGACGTCCCGGACCAGCCGTGGTTTCTGAACTGCGTGGCGGCGATTGAAACGGATAAGACGCCGAGAGAGCTGCTCCACCTGGCGTTGCAGGCCGAAGCGGTCATGGGACGTCTCCGCATGCGCGACAAGGGTGCGCGCAAAATTGATATCGACGTGGTGTTATTTGGGGACCGCGTGGTGGATGAGCCAGGCTTGAAGATTCCGCATCCGGCAATGCATCGGCGGCGCTTTGTTTTGCAACCGCTGGTCGAGATTGCTCCAGAGGCGCGCCATCCCGAACTCGGGAAAACTGCCCGAGAACTTCTCGCGGAGCTGCCAGACGGGCAGACGGTCCGGCGACTCTGAGAGCCTCCCCTGCTCATGGAGAGACGGCCGCCCCCGGCCGTCCGGTTTTATCAGATCCTACGGAATCACGATCCGGCTGCCTGCGTCTTCCGGCCCGGCGATGGCCGAGTGCTTCTCGGGGAATTGCGCAAACAGGAAGTCGACGAACGCCCGCGACTTCGGCCTGCCGGACGTGCGTCCCAAACCCATGCGCAAGAGAAATACCAGCGCCTTCAGCACGTCGGAATCCCGCAGCCGCGTGTGACCAATCTGTTGCTTCTCGGCCTCGCGAAACTCCCGCACCATGGTCTCGATTTCGCGAGCGATGCTCTGGTGCGCCAGGTTGGCGGTTTGGGGCTCGTAAATGAGGCTGGAGTTCACCAGCGTTTGGTAGCTCTTCGCGAGCGAACTCAAAGCCGCCATCAGATCGCGGTCCGTGAGTGAACGCTCGGCGCGGGCGCTCTTGGCCAGTGCGAAGCTGAGTCCCAGGAGCAGTTCCTCGCGTTCGTAGAGAAACTGCTCGCTGATTTCAACATCCTTGAGCTCAACTCCGGAGATCTCATCCGCGGGGAACGGAGCCTCGCCATCCCGCGGGCCCGGTCGTCCATTGTGAGCGTGCTCACGCGCCTGCTCTCGTGCCTGCAAAAGATAAGGACAGTCGCTCGGGCAGTCGAGCGTCACCTCGCGCTGCTCGCCGCAGCACTGCGGGCAGATTTTCCCGTGCACCGCCGGGCAAAACCGCTTCTCTTTGCGTTCTTCACAAAGCGCGCAACTCAAGTGCAGTTCCTCGGACCTGATTATTTCACGGAAAGAGCCAAGTTCCACCGCCGAGACGCCGAGGTCGCGGTGAAAGACTCTTATTGGAGCAGGGACAGAAACGCCTCGAAGGAAATCGCTGCGGGCTGCAAGCAACGTCCGGAACGCTTGCCAGTAGCGAGTGGCCAGCAGCCACTTCTGCACCGTTCCTGATGCAAACGCAAGAGCCCGATAAGATAAATGATCGCTAATCGTTGCTATAACCGATTTCTATTTGTCTGGATGCGCCGGACGCGATAGCCTATCCCGTACCCCGGTCATCTAATTGATTCCTGGGCTGTGCCCGAATAAGGAGAGGCATGTCAACTGAACTGCGGAATTTTCTAGCGATCCCCTACGACGAACTGGAAGAGATAAATCTGAAAGCCAAGAAGCAGCGCCTGGACCGCGTCGCTCCTCACAAAATTCAGGAGGAGCGGCTGAAGTACCTGACGGACGAGTCGCGCATCAAGGCCGTGACCGTGCTGTTCAGCGACCTGGAAGGCCGTCTGCACATGCTCGACTATGACAAGAAATTTCTGCTCAAGAGCCACGACAACCTGACCTTTGACGGTTCGTCGATTCGCGGCTTCACCGCGCAGCGGGAAAGCGATCTGCGTTTGGGCATTGACTGGGGCGCATTTTACTGGGGCCCCGCCGATGTCTTCGGGCCGGGCAAAGTGCTCGTCTTTGGCGAGGTCATCGATAAAAACGGCGAGCCCTACAACGCGGACATCCGCAGCATGCTGAAGCTGTTTGCCAACGGATTGCACAAAAAGCACGGCTATACCCTCAACGCCGCCAATGAGATCGAGGGCTTCCTCTTCAATGGACCGGACGCCGAGCGCACCTACCACGAGGCCGGCAAGTTCGAATACGTGAACACGGGCGGCTATTATCATTCGTTGCCGGGCGATCCGCTGCGCACCTTCATCGATACGACCGCCGAAGTGCAGCGTGCCATGGGCTTCCAGAACGAGAAGGACCATCCGGAGGTCGCGCCCTCGCAGTTCGAGATCAACTACGGCTATGCCGAAACGGTGGCCGCCGCCGACCATATCCAGCTCTACAAGCTGATCTGCCGCCAGGTCGCGCGCAACATGGGCTTGACCGCCTGCTTCCTGCCCAAGCCGGTGGTGGGCGTCAACGGCAGCGGCATGCACACCAATGTCTCCATCAGCCAGAATGACAAGAACCTGTTCTGGGATCCCAAGGGCGAGGAGAAGCTCAGCAAACTCGGCTACGAGTTTCTGGACCGCGTTCTCACTCACGGCAACGATCTCTGCCTGGTGTTCAATTCCAGCGTCAACGCCTACCGCCGCCTCGATCCACACTTCGAGGCGCCCAACCAGCTGAGAGCGTCGGCCGTGGACCGGGGCGCCATGGTCCGCATCCCGATCGGCAACCACCGCAGCATGCGCCTCGAAGTCCGCGCCGTCGCTCCCGACGCCAATCCCTACCTGGTGATGTACTCCATTTTCAAGACCGGATTGGAAGGCGAGACGGCCAAGATCAAGAACCTCCGCGAGGCCGAACGCTACCTGCCCGACAA
>JBEKWL010000160.1:0-13657 GCA_049513095.1 Terriglobales bacterium | reverse complement strand
TTCCTCGAAAACCTGCGCGAGAAGGCATCCTGAGAATGATTCGCCCCAAAGCCGCTCCCTCGCGGCTCGACCCCTTGTCGTACGAAAGCCTGCGCCAGCAGATACTGCGTCGCGACGGCTGGAGGTGTCAATCATGCGGCACGATGTCGAATCTTGAGGTGCACCACAGGGAATTCCGCAGCCATTCGGGAGCCGACACAGAGGAAAACTTGATCACGCTGTGCACGGCATGCCACGGTGGAGTCCATCGCCGCTAAGGCCTCACCCTGACAGTAGCGACACAGCGCCAGACACAGCGCGCGTGCTCCACGCCTCCGGCTTTCCTCGCACCCGTCTGCATGATGCATGCACCTGCTACCGAGAATGAATAGAGCAGAGGTGTCGGTGGCGGCCTATGCTGCGCCGGCATCCCTTCATGGAGGTTAGCTCCACGCCTCCCGCAACTCACCATGCATAGGCGGGTTATGACGTTGCGGCGTGCAGACTGGCGAGTGGGGAAGGGTCGCTTGCGATACGAAGCCCGCGCCTGACGTCGGTCTTGCCCGGCTTTCCACCCGCCGCGAAGCACCTATCGCAAAAGCGCACGCCACCACGATGGAATAACAACTGGCCCCTGACTTTGGACTAATGGCCGAGAACTGACAGCATGCACTATGCCTTGGCGAGTTGTTCCGCAACCTCTGGAAGTCCGGCGGCATGCCACGCGTCGAAGCCTCCCGCCACGTTGATCACATTGCGATAGCCGGCGCGCTCGAGCAAACCGCAGCCAATCATGCTGCGATATCCGCTCTTGCAGTGAACGGCAACCGGACGCTCTCGATCGATCTTGGGCAGTCCTTGCGGAAACGTATCGAGCGCCCGACATTGCACTTGCGGAATATGCCCAGCTTGCCATTCGCCTTCGCGGCGCACATCGAGGACTTCGATCGCGCGCAAGCTTCCGTCGCGCAGTTTCTGGTTCAGTTCCAGAGGGGAAATCTGCGCCGTCTTCAGTACTGGCAGGCCAGCCTTTTGCCAAGCCGCCAAGCCACCGGTTAGATAACCACGCAAATCTTCGATGCCGACACGAGCCAGCCGCAGCTGAGCTTCCTCGATCTGCGCCTCCCTGTCGCCGATCAGAACCGGCTGTGAGTGGATACCTAGAATCCCGCCTGCCCACGATGCGAATTGTCCCGAGAGCGCAATGTTGATCGACCCCGGCACGTGTCCCGCCGCAAACTCGTCGCCGGGACGAACGTCGAGGACGTTGACATTGACATTGACATTCTGCTGCAACAGGGCCTGCAATTCGGCCGGAGAAAGTGCCGTAAGCGGCGGCAGGTCCGTCAACGCCGCCGCCCCCGAACGATTGATCTCGGCATCCTCAAGAAAATAGTCGGGACGAGCCGGCAGGTTGGTGGTCAACTGCGCGATGAATTCTTCCCGGCTCGCAATCTGCAGCGCATAGTTTGTAAGGCGCTCCGCTCCAATCGTGGACGAGCGTTCTGCCCGCATCGCTCGTCCGCAGAGCGAGCCCGCACCGTGCGCGGGATACACCTTCACCGCATCTGGAAGCGCCAGCAACTTCTGGTGCAGACTGTCGTATAGCAACCCCGCAAGTTGCTGCGGCGTGTGCGTGCGCGAAAGATCCGGGCGTCCGACATCGCCTATAAACAGCGTATCGCCGGTCAGCACCGCGCAGGGCTGCGCTGATTTGCCTTCGGACGATTTACTTTCAGGCGATTTGCTTTCATCGGTGACCACCAGGCAGACGCTCTCGGGCGTATGGCCAGGCGTCTCCAACGCGCTAATCCGCACGGCTCCCATCCTGACTTCAAAACCGTCGGTCAGCGGCACATGCTGGAATTCGGCCCTGGCTTGCGCTCCGATGTAAATCTTGGCGCCCGTGCGGGCCGCGAGTTCTTTGTGTCCCGAAACAAAGTCGGCGTGCAGATGCGTTTCGAATATGTAGCGGATTTTAAGATTCTGCTCGTCGGCCGCCTTCAGATAAATGTCCACATCGCGTTGCGGATCCACCACCGCCGCTTCGCCGTCCGATCCGATCATGTACGAAGCATGGGCCAAACACGTGAGATAAAATTGTTCAAAATACATATCGCGACTCCGGACGGGATGCAGCTTTCCCGCGATTTTCAGATGGTCGCTTTGCAGGTTATCACTGTTGCCCGCCGGGGTCGATATCGCAGCTGCATTCAAGACTACAGATCAGTAGGGAGTGCAGCAGTTTTTGCACGAAGTGCCCGCAACTGGGAAAAAAGTATCCTGAGAGTGTTTTCCAACCTATTGACCGGCCTATGGTTAAATGATGCACCGTGTGCGTACTCCTTTTGTAACTTGGACTTGCACCCGATCACGGCCTACAGTCAATGGAGCCGCGTTTCTTGGGTTTTCGGTCCCCGGCGTGCATCGAAGTATTTGAAGGTTCCGAGATTCACCGGGGCTCCGAACTTGGATTTACTAACCAGGCGAAGGAATGACGAAGCGCATCCAATTCGGGTTGGCGCCACGCGGATCGGTACTCATCGTATTTGCGGTCGCCGCAGTTCTCAGTATGTCCATATCGGGATGCGCCCAAAGCAGTCCCTACGTCATCGCCGCGTCCAGCAGCACCACTGCTCTGCCCGCCGCCACCAGCGACGAGGCGGACGAACCTATCCTCACCATCAAGAAACGCGTCGATGAAGTCAACGTGCTGTTCATCGCTACCGATCGCCACGGCAAGTTCGTCCGCAATTTGAATGAAAATGATTTCGCCATCCTTGACGACCACAAGCCCGTGCAGTCCATCCTCAACTTTCGCCGCGAGACCGACCTGCCCATCGAATTGGGCCTGCTCATGGACGTGAGCGGTTCCGTTTCGGGGCGCTTTGGATTTGAAAAAGAGGCAGCCACCGGATTTCTGCAGCACATTATTCGTCCCGGCTACGACCGCGCGTTCGTCGTAGGGTTCAACAAAGAGAGCCGACTCACCCAGGATTTCACCGACCAAGTACCCTTACTCGCCGCCGGAGTGCAGCGCCTGAGCAATGGAGGTGGCACCGCGCTCTATGACGCAGTTTACAAGGCGTGCAAGGAAAAGCTGCTGCGCGAACATTCCGATCGTCCCATTCGCAAGGCCATCGTCATCCTCAGCGACGGCGAGGACAATCAGAGCGAATACACGGCCGCCCAGGCCATTGAAATGGCGCAGCGCGCCGAAGTTATCGTCTATGCCATCTCCACCGACGACAGCGGCCTGATTCTGCGCGGCGACAAGGTTCTCGAAGAGCTCGCTTCCGCTACTGGCGGCCGCGCTTTCTTCCCCTACAAGATGAAAGACATCACGCGCTCGTTCGCCGCCATTGAAGACGAACTGCGCAGCCAGTACGCCGTTTCCTACAAGCCATCCGACTTCGACGCCGACGGACGCTACCGCTCGATCGAGATCACTGCCCTGAAAAAAGATCTGCAGGTCCGCGCCCGCCGCGGATACTACGCTCCACGGCAATAGAGCCCAGGTTTCAAAGTTTCAAGGCTTCACTGTTTCAAGGACTGGAACCATTCTCTGAACCTTTGAAATTCTGAACCTTTGAAACTTTGCTTTTCTGTGCTAACGTCCCTTTAATCCGCATAAGGAGAATGCACATGCTTTTAGCGGTCCTTGCAGTTGTAGTTCTGTTGGGCATCTTCCTGATCGCGATGTACAACAGCCTGGTGCAGCTGCGCGTACGCTCCGAATCGGCGTGGTCCGACATCGATGTTCAGCTCAAACGCCGCCACGACCTGATTCCAAATCTGGTCGAAACCGTAAAGGGCTACGCCACCCACGAAAAGGATACGTTCGAGAACATCGCCAAATTCCGCTCCATGGCCATGCAGGCCACCGGCCCAGTCGACAAGGCTGCCGCCGAGAATCAGCTGACCGGCGCGCTCAAAAGCCTGTTTGCGGTGGCCGAAAATTATCCCCAGCTCCAGGCCTCGCAGGAATTCACGCAGCTGCAAGGTTCTCTCAACGAAATCGAGGACGCAATTCAAAATGCCCGCCGCTACTACAACGCCGTGGTGCGGGACCTGAACACCAAGATTCAATCTTTCCCAACTAACATTCTGGCCGGGATGTTCGCCTTCCAGCAGAAGCAGTTCTTCGAAGCGGCTGCCGCCGATCGCGAACCAGTCGCGGTGAAGTTCTAGAGCGCGGGTGGGGACGGGCGCCCTCGCCCGTCCAAAGCCGAGCGCAGCTCGGCAGCTGCCAGTGGCGACAGCAACTCTGGATTCGCTGCAAAGGTGAAGTTCTAAAAATGTTCCGCGGAGCTTATACGCATCGCCGACTGCTAGTTCTACCCTTACTGCTCGCGCTCGCTACGGCCGCCTCTGCCCAGGCTCACAACTGGAGTGTCGCCGATTTCAAGGACACCATCTCCATCGCCGCCGATGGCACGGCCCTGGTCAGCGAAAAAATAACACTCGTCTTCGCCGGCGAATGGCACGGCATTCACCGCACCATTCCAGTCGAGTATCCCGGACCGCAAGGCACCAACTACACGCTCTTTCTCGATGTCCTGAGCGTCGCCGACGAAAACGGAAACAAGCTGAAGTACGATTCAAGCAAGTCCGGAGCCTACCGCGATCTCAAGATCTACATTCCCGGCGCGGTCGATACGACGCGCATCGTCAACATCGATTACTCCGTGCGCAACGGCGTCCGCTTCTTTGATAGTTACGCCGAGTTCTACTGGAACGTGACCGGCAACGATTGGCCCGTTCCCATCGACCATGCTTCGGCCTTCGTGACCCTGCCCGAAAATGCCGCCGGAGGGTTGCGCGCTCAGGCCTTCACCGGCGCCTACGGTTCCAGGCAAAGCGAAGCGACCGCCGAAGTCAAAGGCGCCGACGTCCTTTTCGAAACCACTAGCCCGCTTCCCATGCGCGGCGGCGTCACCATCGACATCTACATTCCGCAGGGAGTGCTCAAACCTCCCTCCGCGCTCACCAAGTTAGGCTGGTTTCTAAGCAGCAATCCCATCGTATTTCTGCCCTTCCTAACTCTGGCCGTGATGTTCGCCCTCTGGTATTCCGTGGGACGCGACCCCGATCCCGGCGTCTCGGTGGCCCCGCAGTACGAGCCGCCCAAAGGCATGTGTCCCGCCGAAGCCGGAACGTTGCTCGACGACACCATCCATCCCCGCGACATCACCAGCACCATCGTCGATCTGGCCGTGCGCGGCTACATCAAGATCGAAGAAAAAGTCGACACCTTCCTGCTCTTTCACCACAAAGATTATGTATTCCATTTGTTAAAGCCACGCGAGCAGTGGGGCTCAGACCTTACACCGCACGAACGCGTGATGCTGGATAACATTTTTCTGAGCGGGACCGGAGTACGCCTTTCCGATCTCAAGAATCGTTTTTACACCGTGATTCCCATCGTGCGCGAGGACATCATGTCCTCGCTGAAGAGCAAAGGCATCTATACTCTTGACCCGGAATCGGCCAATGGCTACAGCATCGTTGCCGGCGTTACCATTGCGATCCTCGTGGTCGCCGTGCAGGTCATGGGTTGGATGAACCTGTTCTATTCCATTCCGCTCGTGATCGGCAGCGTTCTAGTTTCCGCGCTGATCTGGTGGCTATTCGCGCGCCAGATGACGGCGAAAACTGTGGCCGGTGCGCGCATCAGAATCGCCGTCCTCGGATTCCAGGAGTTCTTGAACCGCGTCGACGCCGACCGCATCAAGAGCATGTCGCCCGACACGTTCGAAAAATTTCTTCCCTACGCCATGGCGCTCGGCGTCGAGCACAACTGGGCGCAAGCGTTTGACGGAATCGTGAAGGATCCGCCGAACTGGTACGCTTCGCCGAACGGCTACGTCGGCTTCAGTCCGCTTTTCTTTTCCAGTTCCATGCACAGCATGGCGTCGGACATGCACCAGGTCTTCGTCTCCGCTCCCAGGGCCAGGTCCAGCGGATCCGGCTTCAGCCGGGGAGGCGGATTCTCAGGCGGAGGCTTTTCCGGAGGCGGATTCGGCGGCGGCGGCGGCGGCGCCTTCTAGCGGGTCTTGACTTTGTTTTGAAGGGGCGCGGCTTCAGCCGCGCCGTAAGCGGCGCAAGATTAGCAGCGGCTTTAGCCGCCCAGGGCGCCTCAGCTCGCTACCGCTTCCTCCAGCCTGCACTCTGCCGCTGACTTATCAGCCCTGAGTCCCATGAACACAGGCGCTCTCAGCTTCACGCCGCCCTCCGCCGTTTCGTGAGTCCACTCGGCAAACTTGATTTCGGCGACAATTTCCGGACGAACGAAGTGAACTTTTCGCAATCCACCAATCTCGCCGTAAAACGGATTCTGTTTCGTCTTGAGCGGCTGCAGAAGATCAAACATTTTTCTAAGCGTCTCCTGATCGAAGCCCGTGCCCACCTGCCCGACGTGAATAAGGCGCCCTTGCGAGTCATACAACCCAAGCACGAGCGCGCCGAAATATTCGCGGCTGGCTTCGGGAGGTGTATAGCCTCCGATGACACACTCCTGGCGCTGCGTGATTTTTATTTTGAGCCAGTTGCGCGAGCGCTTTTCTTCGTAGGAGCCGCTACGCTTCTTGGCGACAATGCCCTCCAGTTCGCGCTGCCTCGCCGCTTCGAAAAGCTCAAGACCTTTCTCGGCATAGTGGTCGGAGAAATGAATGACTTCGCTGTTTTCAACTCGGTCTTGCAGCAACTGCTTGCGTTGCTCGAGCGCGACGTGGCGCAGGTCCATGCCATCGAGGTACAACAGATCGAACGCATAGTAAACGACCCGGACGCCTTCGCGCCGCGGCAGTCGCCGTTTACCCGGCTGGAACCCGGTCCGCTGCTGCATCAGACTAAAAGAAGGGCGCCCTTCTTCATCGAGCGCGACGATCTCGCCGTCAAGGATGGCGCGTTGGGCCTTTACGAATTGCGGCAGGCTCCCGAGTTCGGGAAACTGTGCCGTGAGGTCATTCTGGTTGCGCGACACCAAGCGCACGCGCCCGTCTTCAATGAAGGCGATGGCCCGGTAGCCGTCCCATTTAATCTCGAACAGCCAGTCAGGATCGTCGAAGGCCTTCCCGGCGGGAGTAGCCAGCATCGGGTGGACGACCGTGGGCATGGGCTTCTCCTCAGCTCTAGCCAGGGCTTTAACCGCAGAGGACGCAGAGTTGGAGAATGCGGAGATCGCAGAGAATTTCGTGGTTTTTGACTTGGATGTGGCTTTAGCTCCGGCTTCCTTGGACGCTGTATCCGAAGCATTCGCGTGAGCTACACGTCGCGCCGCTCGTCTAGGGCTTTTACTATCATTTTTCTCCGCGTTCTCCGCGGTTAGAGCTTTTTTTTCTGCGTCCTCTGCGTTCAAAGCCTTTCGCTTTGAGTCGGCGCGTGCGATTGCGTCCGCCAGCCACGCGGCCTTCACCCTCCCTCGCGATGCGGGAGGGCTGCTCTTCCATTCCGCCGAGCCTTCATCGCCGGCGATCTGTGCCATGGTGCGACCAGTGAGAATGGAGGTGTCGTACGCAGCTTGATTGATGTCGAATCCCGCGACGACGTGATCATCTTTTTTCTTGATCAACAGCCATTCGTTCCCTTTGCTTCCGGTTCGGCCCTTGATGTGCACAAGCGCGAAATCACCGCTTAGCCGCTTCCCTTTCAGACGAAACTTCAGGTCGCCCTTCGCCAGCATGGTGGCAGCTTCTCTTTCCGTTCCCGGAACGTACTCGCCGTTAACTGGCACCGGCGACAGTGGTACCCAGGTCCCTTCGTCCCAGACCATCACGGTGCCGCCGCCGTAGTTGCCTTTGGGAATGGTGCCTTCAAAATCGAAGTACGAAACGGGATGATCCTCGACCTGCATGGCGAGGCGCTTGTCGGCAGGGTCGAGCGACGGGCCTTTAGGGACTGCCCAGGACTTGAGCACGCCTTCCATTTCAAGGCGGAAATCGTAGTGCAGCCGCGACGCATGATGACGCTGGACCACAAAGCGGTGCCGCGATTGTTGTTCGAGTTTGGGCGGAGGCTCAGGGGTTGCCTCGAAGCGCCGCTTTCGTTTGTATTCGTCGAGCGACATGGTGGTTATTGTAATTCCACCCAGTGTGGGGACGGTCGTGTGGGGACGGAGCGCCTCGCCCGTCCAAGCCGAGCGCAGCTCGGCAGTTGCCTGTGAACACGGCAACTCCCGATTCGCGATAGCGGGCCGTCGCCAGTCAGAATGTTTACCCAAGGCCGTATACTGTTCCGGTTTCTGAGGAGTGCACAAATCGGCTGCCTCGACCAGGAAAACCTGTCGCATGACGACGATCATCGCGTGCTGCTGATTCGCCGCGGACAGCCGCCGCTGCTTGGCGAGTGGTCGTTGCCGGGTGGCGTCCTCGAATGCGGTGAAACTCTGCGCGAAGCGGCGGTCCGTGAAGCCCGCGAAGAAACGGGATTGCTGGTCGAGGCGGGTGAACTGCTGGGCGTGTATGAGCGCGTGATCCGAGGCGACGAAGGACGGGTGCGGTATCACTATGTGTTGATTGATTTCTTGTGTCGTCCGGTCGGCGGTGATTTGAAAGCGGGCAGCGACGCGGCGGATGTTCGTTGGTTCACGCGTGACGAACTGCCTGCGCTCAAACTGGCCTATGACGCGAATGACGTCGTGCTCAAGGGATTGTCGCGGCACTCTGGATGACGAGTGAGCTTCGGCAATCGTATCAGTCGGCCATCTTAATTGGCCATCTTGGCCACATGCACGGCGAAGCCCGTCCTCGGCAGCAGTGACGTTAGCTCGAACACCTTGAAGCCGTCACCGGTGATTTCGGTCTGGCGATAAATGCCGGGCTCGGTTTCGGCCGTTTCGTGGCGGCCTTGCAGATCGTCGAGAAACTTCTGCGCGTCTTTGAGGCTGGCTTCCCCGCCTTTGGCACGTGTCACCACAGCCTCGGTGGCGTAGGAGCGCACAAGTTTCGGCCAATACTTTTGCAGCAGCTGCGTGCTCGCGAAAATATCAGCCCACACAATTTCTCCATTCACCGCGACCACCACGCCCACCGCATTCTTGTCGCGCAGTTGGCGGATAACGCTTTCGTAGTTGCGCTGCACCGGTGCGGCGACGGCATCAACCTGTTTTTGCACTTCCTTATTGTCCATAACGCGCGCATAAGAGGAAGTCGCATTCACTGCGGGAGCCGCGCCTGTTGCTTCCACGGTCACTGCCATGGCGCCCTGCGAAGTGCGGACGCTGTCCCACACTTGCTGCTGATCTTTCGCGGCCATCGCCTTGCTGCGCACGGCGGGCGCGGCGAGAAGACCGTTCGTAACGCCCGGTGCGTTGCCGAACTCGTTCTTACCGTTAGCCGCAACCCAACGGCCGGGCTCGACGCAGAAAACACTGAGGTCGACCGGATCGCTCTCCGCTGGCACAATGCGATCTTTGCCGATGACGCGGTCCTGCTTGCCGCCAGTAACTATCTCGCCGGCGAGGAGTAACAACGGTCGCTTCGAGTTATTGACCAGGACCAGCCGATTCACCTCCGCGTCGCGCACGGGATGGATGATTGCCGGTTCGCCGGGGCGGTGGCGGATGAGGCCACGCGCCTGACCGGCTTCAGTCACGACAACGTCGCCGCTGCGCAGGCCTTCATCGAGGGTGAGAAACTCTGCCGTGTCGTACGACTTACTGGCGGCTACGGGAAAGACGGCCAGATTACCGCTGCGAATCGGGCTAAGCAGCGAATAACCAGACGCTGGCGCCACTTCGCCCGCTTGCAGCAGGCACGGAACCGCAACCGCCGCCATTACGATCAGAGCGATTCCAGCAAACGCAGAGCTGATGACCGATCGCATAATCGTGCCTCGCAGCAGTAAAAACACTAATCCTCCCGCGTGCGCGCGATCGTCCGCGTGCGCCGCCGACCCACGCCCCGGCACGCCTAAGATAGAGCGTGCCGGGGGACTCAATCGCGAGTCTTCCAGGAGTGTCTTTCTCTGCTCGCTGATCGAAGAACGCACGATTTATTCTTCCTTGCGTCTAAAAAATTGCTAGCATCATATGGGACATGCCAGAGTGACATGCCAAGACCCGCCCAACCCGGCCACGGTGCAGACGTCGCCGCAGCTTTTTACGAGCGCAGCGGGGCTGCGGCCTATGGCGTGAGCACGGAGCAGTTCGCGGCAATTCTCGATGAAATTCTGTGCAAGTATCTTTCCCAAAACTCGGCCCACGATTCAGCCCGCGCTTCGGCAGAACAGAAGGCTGACTTCTGCGCCGGGCTGCGTCTGGAAGAACTGGCGCTGGCGCGCGCTTGTGCCGCGGGAAACGAGCGGGCGTGGCAGGACTTCATCGCCCGCTACCGGCAGAAGCTGCACGGCATGGCGCTGCACATTACGCGCGACGGCGCACATGCTGCGGAGTTGGCCGATTCGTTGTTTGCTGATCTCTACGGCGTGAACGCACGCAATGGAGTACGCAGTTCGAAGCTCGTGTTCTACACCGGCCGCGGTTCGCTCGAAGGATGGTTACGAACGGTGATGGCGCAGGAGTTCATCAATCGCTATCGCACGCAGAAACGCACTGTCAGTCTGGAAGAGCAGACGGAAGAAGGTGTACAGTTTCGAGCGGCGGTCCCTGAGCCGGCGGGCGCTTCAGATCGCCTTTCACAAGAACGGCTGGAAGCGGCCACCGACGAGGCGCTGGCGGAACTTTCGTCAGAGGACCGGTTTACGCTGGCGTCTTATTATCTGGATGGGCGGACGCTGGCCGAAATTGCGCGCACGCTGGGGCTGCACGAATCGAGCGTGAGCCGGCGGCTCGATCGTCTCGCGACGGGGCTCCGGAAGCGTATTCTGGCGGGGCTGCGACTGCAGGGAATGAGCCATGCCCAGGCTATGGAAGCGCTGGAAACCGATGTGCGGGACATAGGGTTGAATTTGCGCTCGCGTTTAACGCAAGATTCCGGGGCGAAAACGTTCCCTGAGGGAAAGGTTCCGGCACAAGACGCAGGCAAGGGAAGCCATGACTGAAGTACCTAAGATCGTGTATGACCGACTGCGGGCTGCTCGACCGGAGCGTGCTTTGCCGGACCGAGCTTTGCCGGAGCGAGCCGGGCCCGAGCGAACGCATCCGGATGCTGATCTGCTGACGGCTTTTGCCGAGCAGGCGCTTGCGGCGACCGAGCGCGATGGCGTGCTCGAGCACCTGGCGTTCTGCGGAGACTGCCGCGAGGTGATCGCTCTGGCGCTCCCGGCTGCAGACATTGTGGCCGCTCCGATTGCGACCGAGACTGCTGTTCGGGCGACTCCGGTTCCGGCGAAGTCCGAGAGGAACTTTCTGACCGCGTTTGCGTGGCCGAGTCTGCGCTGGGCTGCGCTGGCAGCGGGCGTTGCGGTGGTTGCTTCGGTGCTCCTGGTGCATCCGGGAAAACTGAACCAGGCGACGCTGCCCTCCGTAAACCGGCAGGTCGCGACTACTGCGCCGCCAGTTTCGGCCCCGCAGATCGCACCGTCGTCAACGGACCAAGCGGCAATCTCGGCTAGAACTAGCGAAGCACGACCAAAGTCGGAATCGCGGCTGTCCAAGAAACTCAACGCTGGAGAGGCGGTAACGCCGCCGCCTCGGGCGGAGCGCGGAATGCTGCTTGCCGAGAACAAGAACCATTCAGGCCAGGCAGACAAGCTGTCGGCAGCGCCATCGGCCGGAGTCCTGTTCGATGCACCAACCAGTCCACGGACGACTGAAACCGTCGAGGTTTCTGGAGCCGCCGCCGCAGAAGAGGTAGCGCCCTCCGCCGAAGACAGCCTGATGGCATGGAACGAGACGCCAGCGATTGAAAAGGCAAAGCCAGCGCTGCAAGAAAAAGAGATGAAAGTGAATGAGCAGCAGAAAACCCAGGCAGCCGTTGTCCCCGGGCTAGCCAGGTCGCAGGCCAGGGCGATGATGTCTTCCGCCAAACTGGCTTCCCCGGCGAGCCCGGCTCTGGCGCACAATGTCACCTGGGTAATTATCGCGGGTGTCCTGCAACGGTCAGTGGACAGCGGCCAAAGCTGGCAAAACGTTTTGCGCACGGATCATCCATTGTTGTGCTACGCAAGTCACGAAGAGGATGTATGGGCCGGCGGGCAGGCGGGTACGCTTTTCCACTCCGCCGACGGCGGCACAACTTGGGTGCAGGTGCAACCTTCCATCAAAGCCCAGCAACTTAGCTCCGACGTAACTCACATTGATGTGCGCGGCGATGTCCGCGGCGACGAGCGCGGCCCGGCGGAGATTGCAATTTCCACCAGTAACAACGGAATCTGGAGCAGCGCGGACGGCGGAAAAACCTGGGAAAAGAAGTGATCCAGTTGCTTCTGACGTTCTGCCTTGCGGCTTTTCTTCGCTCCAGTTTTGGGAGCAGCTTGCCGAACTTTTGACGGGTTTTCCCTCTTGCTTTCAAACAGAAGCACCGATTAACTCCGCGAAGTAACGTTACCTCTGCGCATGACCCGCAGTACTCAATTGCAAGCTTGTCAAACGAACATAGCATGGGCAGGTGGTTTGGCAGTTCTGGGGGAGGGCTGCCGAAGACGCCCTGAGCTTAACCGCTCAGGGCGCTTTTTATTGCCCTCAACAATTCAACGACAAAAAACCTTCTCCAACTGTTAGGTCGTGGCAGGAGCGGCGATCCTCTTGGCGCCAAAAACAGCATTCACCGTGGCTGCGATCTGGTCCATGGCGCCGTCGATGTCGAGCGTGAAACGAACGAGGTCCATATTTTCAAGCGCAGGGTAAGTGGGAACCAGGATTTGCCACGCCGCATCACTGCCGAGATCGACCCCCATGATCGGGAGCGGTTGAGATCGAGTCTAGCTTCTTGATTTGCGTTTGCAGCTGTGAGAGTGGTATGGCGTTCATTTTTTGCTTCCGCCGGCCTGAACGGCTGTCGGTTTCCAATACCCCGTCGTCCCTGGGAGATGAACCAGCTGAAACGCATCGTCCACCTGGAACAGAGATTCGGCATGTCCCAGAAAAAGGTAGCCACCGGGCAACAAGGTTGGAATAAAACGAAGCCAGGTCGAAGTAGAACAGCACATCGCGGCAGAAAACGACGTCGATCCCTTTCTGGAAAACCATCTTGCTGTCGTCACTAAGGTTGATGCGGTCGAAGCGGATCTGCGCTTTTGAGCAGATCGTTGGCCTGAAGTTTCTTGTCGCCAACATCTTTAGAAGTATTTCCGGCGCAGCGCGTCGCTCGTATTGTGCAGAGAACTCTCCGTAACTGCCGGCGCGCGCTGCTTCCAGCGAATCGTCGTTCAAATCGGGGGCGAGAATGTCGAAGGTCCAACCGGCAAGCAGCTTTTCTTTTTCTTCGAGCAGATACATGGCCAGCGTGTGAGGCTCTTCCCCGGTCGAGCAACCGCCGCACCAGTTTGAAATGACCATGCCCAGCGCATCAGGTGAGCTTGTACTACCGACGCGGAGAGCTGACATTTTCAGTCTTCTTCCGGTGTTTCCGCCAACCGGCTGTCTTACACGGAGTAGGAGACATCGTCACTTGCGGCGCCTTGCACCATACTTTCCGTCGTTGAAGCCGCGTCGGCAGACTTGCTGCCACGTCGCATGGCGACGATGCCGGTGCGCACCATCTCCAATACACCGTATGGACGCAGCACTTCGAGCAGTCCATCGATCTTGTCTTCTCCGCCAGTGATTTCGATGGTC
>JBEKWL010000159.1:0-14130 GCA_049513095.1 Terriglobales bacterium | reverse complement strand
ACAGCCGAGAACCCAAGCAGGACAAGGGTTCCGGCGAGCACGGTAACCAGCAGTATGGTCTCCATAGTAAGTAGCTGAGCTGAATTCTAGAAGCTAGCGTGAGAGATGGAAAGCGGAACTTTCGCAGGCGATCCCCGCGCCGCAACGCTAACCGCAAAATTATGCTCCGGGCCCTGTTGGTTTCATTCGCGATTTTGGCGGTAAATCCTGGACCCTGCGCGGCCGAAACAACGCCGCCAGCAGTCAATTTTTGCAACGACGCCAACCAAGACGTTCGCAACCAGCAACCCACCCCCCACTCGAACTCGGCGGCCCGATCATCCTCTGATGAGGACTCCGCCGCCGAGAACGAACTTTTGGAAGCGGCCAACAAGAGTCGCGAACTATCCGGAGTGCCTCCGTTGCGCATGGAAGAAAGTCTGCGCGAAGCGGCGCGAGAGCACGCCCGGCGGATGGTGGAGAGCGAACGTCTGGAGCATCGGTTGCCCGGTGAGCCCTTCCTGCTCGAAAGAATTGCCCAGGTCAGCCCGCTAAGAATGGATCGCGCCGGCGAGAACATAGCCTATGCTAGTTGCGCTCCGGGCGCGAATGAAGTCCTGATGCGTTCGGCCCCGCACCGCGAGAACCTGCTTGATCGCGGATTCACTGTCGCGGGCGTCGCCGCCATCTGGAGCAAAGGGCGGCTCTATGTGGTCCAGGATCTCGCGCACGAGGTTCCTTCGTATTCCGCGCAGCAGAGTGGAAAATTAGTCGGCCGGGCCGTCGATGAGATGCGGCAACAAGAAGGACTGCCGCAACTCGCCCAACTCACGCCGCCGAATCTTGACGAGGCCGCTTGCTCACTGGCGAAAGAGAATCGTCCGAACGCTCACCTGCTCGCGGCCGCCTACGACAATCGAAAAATCATCACCTACACCGAGAGCCGTCCGGAGGTGCTGCCGCCAGGCGCATTGCGGCTACTGCGCGACCCGGGCGTTCGCCAGTTTGCGGTGGGCTCCTGCTATGCGCGCAATGCGGCGTATCCGACTGGAATGTATTGGGTCGCGATTCTTCTCTATTGATCACTCCCACATACTCGCAGCCTGCGCGGACAGGAGTGTCCGCGCCACACAAGCCGCGCCTCAAAGCCATGTGCTAACCTGCGAACATCTGGCCCGCCCGTATGGAACCTGCTCCGCGAATCCGCATCGGGACTGCCGGCTGGTCGTACAAGGACTGGGACGGGATTCTTTATCCGCCAGAAGTCACGCGGAAGAAAATTCATCCCGTAGAATTTCTGGCGCGATTCTTCGACGTCATCGAAATCAACACTTCGTTTTATGGACACATACGGCCGGAACTGGGGCGTCTGTGGTCGCGGAAGGCTGCGGCGGTCAATCCGAATTTTCTTTTCACCGCGAAGCTGCACCGCTCTTTCACACATACTCCCACTCATTCTCCGCTGGCCGCGATGGAACCAACTTCGGCGGCCAGCATCCGGCCGAATGATCGCTGGCCGCGGAAGGCAAGCTGGGCGCGCTGCTCATCCAGTTCCCCGTCTCGTTCAAGAACACCAGCCTGAACCGCGAATACCTGGAGCAGTTGCTGCGGCAGTTCATCGAGTATCCGCGCGTGGTCGAAGTGCGGCACGAGAGTTGGGATAGTCCGGAAACGATCGCCGAATTCATGCGCCACAACGTCGGCTTCTGCAACATCGATCAGCCGTTGCTGGGCCGTTCGCTCGGGCCGACCGAACATGTCACGTCGGGCGTCGGATACGTCCGACTGCATGGCCGCAACTACCAGCAGTGGTTCGACAGCGACAACCGCAACGACCGTTACAACTACCTCTACAAGCCCGCGGAATTGGAGAAGTGGAAAGAAAAGGTCGAGATCATCGCGCGCCAGGCCGAGTCGACATTTGTGATTGCGAACAATCACTTTCAGGCAAAGGCCGCGGTGAACGCGCTGGAGTTGAGGCATCTGCTGGACGGAAAGAAAGTCCGCGCCCCGGAGACCCTTGTGAAACACTATCCCGAGCTGAAAGAGATGGTCGAGATCGAAGACGCAAGCGGGGGTTGGTCGCTGCTGGGGTGAGAAATCACGTCACAGGAATCGTGATCTTTTCGCGGGCAACTTTTTCCCCCACGATGACTTTGACAGCCCTAAGAGCCAACCCCAGTGCGATAGTCTCTAGGAAGAATTTCCCGAACCATGAGTGAAAGCATCCCGGCGACGAACAAGAGTTGGTTGAGAACCTGGCTGTCAGATCGCATTGCCGAGTTGCGGCAACGTGAGGGGCAGATCTTTCTGGTCTTGGCGCTGGTGATCGGCGCACTGACGGGGCTGGCGGTCGTCGCCTTCATCCTGCTGACAGAACGCATGGGGATGCGCCTGTATCCGGTGGGAGGCGCTCCGTGGCGGCGCCTGCTGTTTCCGGTCGCGGGCTCGCTCGGCATCGGCTACCTGCTTTATCGCTACTTTCCGAACGCGCGCGGCAGCGGCGTGCCGCAGACGAAGGCGGCGCTGTACGCGCGCGAAGGGCGCATCACGCTGCGCACCGTGCTCGGCAAGTTTTTCTGCACGTCGGCAACCCTCGCCAGCGGAATCCCGCTGGGACGCGAAGGGCCTTCGGTGCAAATTGGCGCGGGCATTGGGTCCGTGCTCGGACGCCTCCTCGGCCTGCGCACCGAGCAAGTAAAGAAGCTGATCCCCGTGGGAGCGGCGGCGGCCATTGCAGCCGCGTTCAATACGCCGCTGGCCGCAGTGCTGTTTGCGCTCGAGGAGATCGTGGGCGATCTCAACGCGCCGGTGATGGGCGCGGTGGTGCTGGCCTCGGCGACTGCGTGGATGGTTCTACGCGTGTTTCTCGGCAATAACCCTCTGTTCAAGGTTCCGCAATATCAACTGATCCATCCGGCGGAGTTTGCGGTGTATGCGGTGCTCGGCGTGACCGGCGGTGTGGTTTCGGCGGCCTTCACGAAGCTCCTGCTGGGCATGCGGGCGCGCTTCTTGCGGTTCCCGCAGAAGACGGCCTGGTTCCAACCGTTGGCGGGCGGGTTGCTCGTCGGCCTGATCGGCTGGTTTGTGCCGCAGGTTATGGGCGTAGGTTATGGATATGTCGGCGAGGCGTTGAACGGAAGGATGGCGTTCCAGTTAATGGCGCTGCTGGTGGTGCTGAAACTTTTCGCCGTTACCACCAGTTATGCTTCGGGCAACGCAGGCGGTATCTTCGGCCCCGCTCTGTTCATCGGCGCCATGTTGGGAGGTACGGTGGGAACCGTGGCGCATCATTTGTTCCCGGCTTACACCGCGACGCCGGGCGCCTACGCGCTGGTCGGGATGGGCGCGGTCTTCGCGGGTATCGTGCGCGCTCCCATGACCTCGGTGCTGATGATCTTCGAGATGACGCAGGATTATGCGGTCATTGTCCCACTGATGATTGCGAATCTGGTGAGTCTTTTCATTGCTTCACGATTGCAGCACGCGCCCATTTACGAAGCGCTGGCCGTGCAGGATGGCATCCACCTGCCGACGGCGAAAACGCGCCAACGACATGGTCACCGTCAGGTAATTAGAGTGATGCAGACTGCGAGCCAGTTGCTGCCTGCCGAGATCACGGTTCGGGAAGCGCTGGAAAGCGTTCGATCGAGCGAAGTCCGAACGTGGCTGGTGACGGATCGACGAGGCGTGGTTGGCGTGATCAACCGTGCGAGGCTGGAGCGCGAACTGGCGGAAGGTGCGGATAAAAAGCTCGGTGAACTCACGGATGCGCTGATGTTTCCGCACGTCCACCCCGACCAAACGCTTGATTTGGCGCTCGAGCGCATGGGCGCAAACCAGATCGAAATCCTGCCGGTGGTGAACCGTGCTGATATGCACAAGTTGGAAGGCATGGTTACGCTGCGGGATGTGCTGGCTGCGTACGGTGTGAGCCGCTCCTGAGCGGCGGAATCCAAGTTGCCTCTAGCTTCATCTATGCAGCATGAACTTGGTTAGTCAGAACTTGGATAGTCGTCCCCTAGAACCCCTCTCCTCATCGCAAGCGCTCGGCGGAAGCCTGGCGGAGGAATCGGTGCGCGCCGCTGCTGCCGACTCAGGAGACGCCGGCCTGCTCGACTCGTACTCGCTGGCGGTCACCGCAGCGGTTGAGAGAGTCAGTCCGTCGGTAGTAAACGTTGAAGTACATCAAACGTTGCTCCAAACGGCAGGCCGAACGCGTTCGGGTGAGCCGCGCGAACGCCGTGGAGGCGGCTCCGGCTTCGTCTTCACGCCCGATGGATTGATTCTCACCAATAGCCACGTCGTGCACGACGCGACGCGGATCGACGTGACGTTGGCGGACGGCCGGCGCGCTCCGGCTCGGACGATCGGCGATGATCCGGCGACCGATCTTGCCGTCATTCAAATTGATGTTTCCGGATTGCAGGCCGTTCCACTGGGAGATTCGCAGCTGCTGCGGCCGGGCCAAATGGCGATTGCGATCGGCAATCCGTACGGGTTTCAGTCCACCGTGACGGCGGGCGTGATCAGCGCGCTGGGGAGATCGCTGCGCTCGTACTCAGGGCGCCTGATCGAGGATGTGATTCAAACCGACGCGGCCTTGAACCCCGGAAATTCCGGCGGCCCACTCGTCGATTCGCAAGGCCGGGCAATCGGCGTCAACACGGCGACGATTCTGCCGGCTCAGGGAATCTGTTTCGCGATCGGGATCAATACCGCAAAATTCGTTGCCAGCCGTTTGCTGCGTGATGGGCGGATCCGGCGCAGCTACATCGGAGTCTCGGCGCAAACGGTTCCCATTCACCGCCGAGTGGTGCGCTTCTACGGGCTGGCGCGAGAAAGTGGTGTGGTCGTGGTCGGCATCGCGGATCGAAGCCCGGCGCGGACAGCGGGCTTGCGCGAAGGCGACGTGATCGTGGCGCTCGACGACAAGCCAGTGGCCGGCGTCGATGACCTGCATCGTTTGCTGACCGATGCTCAAGTCGGTGCGCGGTGCTCTTTGACGGTCATTCGCCGCACCGAGCGGTTGATCCTGCCCGTCTTTCCGCGAGAGGCGCCCGAAGAGGCACGCTAGACACTAATTACTGCCCGAGGGCCCCTATCGCATTGCACACACTGGATTTCGTGTGTTAGCTTCGACTCGGGGAGTTCCGCTTTGCGACACACAATTCCGGCTGGGATGGAGCGCAAGGAGAGCGACGTTTACCTGCGCCTCGATTGGGCGCGTCTTCCCCAGCATATCGCCATCATCATGGACGGAAACGGGCGCTGGGCCCGGCACCGGCACATGCCCCGCGTCGCCGGACATCGCGCCGGTGTGGCCGCCGTGCGTTCGACGGTCGAAACCGCGGCTCGCATCGGAATTCCGGCGCTGACCCTCTACGCCTTTTCCGAGGAAAACTGGAAAAAGCGTCCCAAGACGGAAGTCGATTTCCTGATGCGTCTCTTGTGCCGCTACCTCAAAGCGGAAATCAAGACGCTCAACGAAAACAATATCCGGTTGAAATACATTGGACGGAAGCATGAGTTGCCGGAGTCGGTGCAGCGCGAGATGGAACAATACCGGGATGCTGCTGACGCTGGCGTTGAACTACAGCGCGCGCAGCGAGATCGTCGACGCCTTCCGCTCGCTGGCGGAGGCTGCCGCCCGCAATGGCGGCCTCGATCACATGGAAGTCAATGAGCAGGCGATTAGCGACCATCTCTACACGCGGGGTCTGCCCGATCCGGACTTGGTAATTCGCACCAGCGGCGAGATGCGGCTGAGTAACTTCCTGCTCTGGCAGCTTGCCTATGCGGAGATCTATGTGACGCAAACGTTGTGGCCCGATTTCCGAGGCGTGCAACTGCTCGAGGGGATCGAAGAATATC
Organism: Terriglobales bacterium; assembly: GCA_049513095.1. GTDB lineage: Bacteria > Acidobacteriota > Terriglobia > Terriglobales > Acidobacteriaceae > Acidiflorens. The sequence continues at coordinate 8,277 of JBEKWL010000159.1, read as the reverse complement.
AGAAGCGCGACCGCCGCTACGGCGGCCTGGGCCAGGACGGCCATGCACCGCAGCACACTCCGCAGCCTACGTCGCTCCGGGCCCACGCTGAGGCGAAACATTGATGAGCACTGCTCGTGTGGGGACGGGCGCCCTCGCCCGTCCAGGGTTGTGTAGGGACAGCCGCCCTCGGCTGTCCAGCCGAGCGCAGCTCGGCAACTGGCGGCGATCAAAGCAACTCTGGATTTGCTGTAGGCGTAGCGTGATCCCATGATCAAGCGCATCGCGACCGCCGTAGTTCTAATTCCCCTGGTCTTGCTGCTGGTGATGAAAGCCCCGCTTTATGTGCTGGCCCTTGTGGCCGGGACGGTAGCCCTGCTGGCCATCGCCGAGTTCCTGAAGCTGGTGACGCACTATGCAGTCCAGCCGCTGGGCCCGGCGACGTACACTTTCGTCGCGCTCTTCTTTGTATTCGTAATAGTCGCGTCCACCAATCGCACGCCACTAGTTGAGACGACGGCCATGCTCTACGGAATCGCGCTGGCGGCGGCGCTAGCACCGTTTGTGTTTTTGACCGCAGCCATGCGACGGGCCACTCTGACCAGCGGCTATCCGGCGGCCGCCGCTTCGGCGTTTGCCTTCGTGTATATCGCGATCCCGATGGCGCTGCTGGTCGCGATCCGGCAGCAGCCCGCGGGAGCGATCTGGACGATCTACACGCTGCTCGCCGTATGGGCGGGAGACATCTTCGCTTACTTCGTGGGCAAGTCGCTGGGGCGGCATCGCATGTCGCCCTCGATCAGCCCGAAGAAGACCTGGGAAGGCGCGCTGGCCTCGGTCCTGGCCAGCGTGATCGTCGGCACGCTGTGGATTCAGCACGCGCCTGGAATCAGTTCCGCGCTGCTGCGGGTTGGATTGATGGACCGCCGCGATGGCATGTTCGGCCTGGAGCAGCCGCCCCTGTGGCCCATCATTCTGCTGTCGGCGGTGGTCAACGTCGCGGCGCAATTGGGCGATCTCGTCGAGTCGCTCATAAAGCGCGGCGCCGGAGTGAAAGATTCCGGCACCATCCTCCCCGGCCACGGAGGCATGCTCGATCGCATCGACGCCATGCTGTTCGCGGTACCGGTGGTGTGGGCGTATGGCGCTTGGCGGCTGATGCAGTAGGAAGAAAAAGCTCAGCAATAACCCGCTCACCGGAATGCTTGTGCGGTCGTGTACAACGCAACCAACCCCAGCAGAAGCACCGCCTCCTCGAACTTCTCCGACCAAACATGCAAACGGTCAAACTCCCTGCGCAGCGGATTGTCCAGAGGCACGCTATCGATCACTCCAACCTCGGCGCGAATGGCGTGCAGTTTTGGGGAAATGGCGAATTGCGAGATCACGGTCAGCAGCAGCATCAGCACGATCAAAAGGTGCCGCGCCGCCAGCGGCCGTGCATTTCCCGTAGCCATCCGGCTGTAGAGCATGGAAGCGATCAGAAAAACAATTCCGGAAACGATGGCCATATAGTGCAGTAAATCGAGCGAGCGGCCTACGATCGATCCCGCCATGTGGCGGGTCGGGAGAAGTCCGGGTGAAAAAGCAGTGGGCGCTTCGACGAACGCGAGAAAGATCACGCCGCCAAGCCAGACCACGAGCGACAACAGCATGAGGAACCGGAGAAATGACATGAGCGAGATTATAGAACTCGTCGGGCGGTTCCACGACTGCGGCGGTGCACGCAAATTCCTTCCGGCTTCTACAATAGGGTACGACTTCGTTTTAATCCTCACCTTAAGGAGATTGGCATGCAACGCAAAGCGAGTGCAGTGTGGAAGGGTGGTCTTAAGGACGGGAAGGGGACGGTCTCGTCTACCAGCGGCGTTCTTTCGAACACTCCGTATTCGTTTACGACGCGGTTTGAAAACACTCCGGGGACGAATCCGGAAGAGCTGATTGCGGCGGCGCATGCGGCGTGCTTTTCGATGGCGCTCTCGGCGCAACTGGGTGGCGCGAACCTCACGCCGGAGAGCATCAGTACGGCAGCTACGCTCACCATGGAGAAACTCGACGCGGGCTGGGCCATCACGGCCGTGCATCTGGATGTGGTCGCGAAGGTGCCGGGCGCGAGCGCGGAAGCCTTCAGCACGGCAGCGCAAAATGCCAAAGCGGGCTGCCCGGTATCGAAGGTGCTGAACGCGAAGATTACCATGGATGCCAAGCTGGGCTAGGATTATGCGGGCGTCCGACTCTCCGTAGAGACGCGGCTTGCCGCGTCTCCCGCCGCGTCGAAGGGTTAGGCCCCGCTCTTGAAGTTTTTGTCATCCCGAGCGAAGCGCGGGATCTGCAGTTCGCCGCAAAATGCAGATCCCTCGCTTTGCTCGGGATGACAATTCATAAACTATGCCTAACTTTGCGCGCGCAAGAGCTGGCGCAGCTTTTGATTGATTTTTACTGCTTCCTGCGACGCCTGATCGATCAGTTCGACCCAGCGGCGTGAATTCTCAGGCGGGCCGGCCTGCGAAATCAGGTAGGTGGCTTGCACGATCGTTTCGAGCGCATTGCTGAGATCGTGCGCCAGTGCGCGGAGTTCCCTCACTAGCTCTGCCGGGATTTTATCGGAGGCGTTTCCCATGGCTTAGCGCGGCTTGGCACCTTGCAAATGACGGAGCACCGCCAGGGTTATGACGTTGTGCTCGTTTGACAGCCAGACGCCAGCCAGTAGATATTAGTGTAGTCGCCTTTAAAGAAGGCCCTGCCGATTTTTTCTTTTTATGCGGATATGGCGGAACTGGCAGACGCGCTAGGTTCAGGTCCTAGTGGCCGCAAGGTCGTGGAGGTTCGAGTCCTCTTATCCGCACCAAAATCAGCTGTCAGCTCTCAGTTGTCAGCTCTCAGTTCCCGGTTCCCAGTTTTAGGGGAGGGTGTCGATGCTGAAAAGGCTGATCGTTGCAAGCGTTATTTTCCTCGTTGAGATCGCTGTGCTCATGCTCCCAATACTGATAGGTATCTATCGAGGAATAACTCGTGAGAGAGCCACTGGAATAGCATTTGTGTTGGGTTCAGCGACAGAAAATGTCTTCCGAATTGTCGTCCTTTTGATACTGGCAATACTCGCGTATTGGTTGTCTGGCCGCCTAGTCAAAGTCTAGGGCTATGACGGATCAGGCATTTTGCCAATAGCTATGCGCCGGCTGAGAGCCGGTGAGTGCTGCGGCTTTGCGCTATCCCGTACTGGCGGATTTTATAGAGCAAAGCTTTATAGCTGATCTTCAGCAGCGCCGCGGCTTGCTTGCGATTCCAGTTCGTCTCTTCCAGGGCCCGGGCGATGGCTTCGGCCTCTGCTTCATCTTTGGCGTTGCGCGACAGCGACTTCAGGCCGCCGCCGCCCTCGGCGCCCGCGACTGCGGTTCTGCCAACTGCGTCGAAGTGCATTCCTCCACCGCCATCGGGCCGGGGCTGCAACTCGGATGCCGCGAGTGTTTCGTCTCCCAGAACCAGGTAGCGCTTGATGAAGTTGCTCAGTTCACGCAGGTTGCCCGGCCAGGAATGCCGCAGGCATGCCTCCATCAACGGGGCCGAAAGTGGCAACGGGGAACGCGCGTAGGAATCCGACATGCGCGACATGAAATGCTTCAGCAGGATCGGAATTTCTTCCTTGCGGTCGCGCAGCGGAGGCAGCACCAGGGTGAAGGCGTTCAGGCGGTAATAGAGATCCTCACGCAGACGCTTGGTGGCGAGCGCTTCTTGAATGTTGATGTTGGTGGCGGCCAGGATGCGGACGTCGACCTTGACCACGGTCCGGCTGCCGAGGCGTGAGAACTGCTGGTCCTGGAGGACGTGCAGCAACTTGGCCTGCAGCCCCGGCGGCATTTCGCCGATTTCGTCGAGCAGGATAGTGCCTTTGTTGCAGAGTTCGAACTTGCCCGGCTTGGCGTGCGTGGCGCCCGTGAAGGCTCCCGCTTCGTACCCGAACAGTTCGCTTTCGAGCAGGTCGGCGGGCACCGCCGCACAGTTCACTTTGAGGAAGGTGCGGTGCGCGCGCGGAGAAAGTTTGTGGATCAGGCGGGCGAGCACTTCCTTGCCGGTACCACTTTCACCGAGCAGGAGTACCGGGATGTCGACGTTGGCCACGAGTGCGGCCTGCGAGCGAATCTTCTTCATCACCGGGCTGGCAGCGACGAAGAACACGTCGTCGCAAAGTTCTTCGATTTCGCCCGCATAGCTCTCACCCTTGGCGGTGCCGACGCACTGTCCAATGACCGCGTCGAGTTCCGCCTTCTGGAACGGCTTGGTCAAATAATCGATCGCGCCCAGGCGCATCGCCTGCACGACTTTGCGCGTGTCATTCACGCAGGAGAGCATGACGACTTTCAATCCGGGCTTGAGGTGGCGGAGTTGTTCGAGAGTCTGTAACCCGTCGATGCCGGGCATAAGCAGATCGAGTAACACCAGGTCGGGCTGCAGGCCTTTCCGGACGCGCTCGACCGCTTCTTCGCCGGTGCTGGCGGTGTGAACCTTGTGCTCATCCACTTCCAGCAGCGTGCGGATGTAGCGCAACATTCCCGGTTCGTCATCCACCAGCAGGATGTTGGCGCCTTCGCTCATTTCGTTCCTCGTAGCGGACTGCTCGGAATTGGTTTCAGTGGAATGAGAAAAGAAAACTTGCAACCCGTGCCCGGTTCGCTTTCGACCCAGATTTTGCCGCCCATGGCTTGCAGAAGGCGGCGGGAAATGGCGAGTCCCAGTCCCATGCCCTCGGCCGATTCGCTGCCCGGCAGGCGGAAAAAATCGTCGAAGATTTCCAGGTGAAACTCCGGCCGAATTCCCGGGCCGGTATCGGCAACGCTGACTTTGACTGCGTTCGGCACTTTCGTCGATTGACGGCGGCGCTCTCCAACGGCTGCGGTCTTGCTGACGCCGCGACGCTCCCACATATGGGGCTCGGCGTGCAGCCACACGGTGCCGCCCCGTGGAGTGTACTTGCAGGCGTTCTCCAGAAGATTGGAAATCACGCGCTGGATCTTTGGGGCATCGAATGGAAATGGCGTCAGTTTGTCATTGGCCAGGAAATACAAGGCGAGACCGCGCTCCTGGAACCGGTTCGACCAGAGTCGGCAAACTTCCGAGAGGCAAGCATTCATGTCGCCTTCCACGTACAGCATGCGCAGTTCGCCGGTTTCGAGCACGCTGAAGGTCAGGAAGTCCTGAATGAATTGCTGCAAGCGTTGTCCGCTGGAAAACATGTCGCCCATCACTTCGCGCTGGCGGTCATTCAGCGGTCCCAGTTTCTGGCTCTGCAGCAGTTCAATGTAGCCGTTGAGGATCGCCAAGGGCGTCTTGAGGTCGTGGGCCGCAGAGGCCAGAGCGTCCGCGGTCTTGCGGAAGCGATCGCGCAATTGTTCGAGCTCGCGTGTCGCGTCGTCCGCAGCGCTGGACGCGGAAGCCCGAGCCGTGCCAGTTGACGGCAGGCTACCTTTTGGACCACTCCCCGTCGGGGCATCGACTGGGCTTTTGTCAGACATCGAAGCCATAGATAACCAATAACGCTCAGTATTTGGGGGAGAAGAACCTGCTACCGTCAGAACGAGGGGGATATTTTGATCCTATGTCAGGTGCGCCGGACTGTCAATTGGAAACAGCCCCAAACAGGCACCGAAGCGAAAAACGTTGCACCTTTTTGACGTGACCAATAGTCATTACGGCACTCCGGGGCTGTGGACTGCTTCGGCAATGTCCGTGTCGGTGGCGAGGTTTCGACTGATCCAGGCAGGCTCGGCTTCTCTCCAAAGGTTTGGCCCCTAAGATGCGGTCTTGAGGGTGTATATACCTCTTTATGGTGGTCCAGACACGTGCCGAGTAGCTTATCGAAGAAGGAAGACCGCAAGTGGGCGCGGTTGCAGCTTGCCATTCCGGTTTTTGTCCGCTCTAGTGACGGAAGCGGCAAGGACTCCCTGGAGTTTGCCACGGCGATTAACATCTCTCCTGGGGGTGCTTTGGTGGTAGTTCGCCGTTCTTTGCCGAAATCGGCGCTGGTTTCACTGGAAATTCCAAGCGCTCCAATCGGACCTCTCAAGGGTTTGAAGACCTCTTTGCGGGTTATGCAAGCGAAGGCGGTATGGGTTGAGCACCTCGATGACTACCATCTTCTAGGTCTGAAGTTCACCCGCCCGCTCAGCACCGACGCCGCAGCTTCCGGGAAGCACCTAAGAAAAGCTGGTTCTGCGGTGTGAACTATTTTTCCTCTTCCAGCTCTGTCCCAGAATGGCACTTCGGTGCCATGCCGGATGTTCTCGCTCCCGCGATATCATCACTCTAAGCCTTTCATAAGTGAGCGTTTAACGGAAAGCTTCTAGCTCGCTCGGCTCTCTTCCCCAGTTTGGTGCTTGGGGTGCACTTTTAGTGCATGCGGGTGAACACTCACCGCGACGGGGCATTTAGTCTTATGACGACACTTTCGGTAAGTTCGCTGGCACAATCGCTCGGCGAGGTTCCCCCTGACGATATTATTTTTGGCCACTCTGAGGTCATGCAAGCGGTACGTTCGCGGCTGGGCAAAGTAGCCGCCGCCAACGTTCCGGTCCTGATCACCGGCGAGAGCGGCACCGGAAAGGACATCATCGCCCGCCTCATCCATGGGCTGTCTCCGTGGAAGATGGGGCCGTATGTAAAGGTGAACTGCCCGGCAATTCCGGGGACGCTGCTGGAAAGTGAACTGTTCGGCTACGAACGAGGAGCCTTCACGGGTGCCTTCGGGTCGAAGCCCGGACGCGTCGAACTGGCCCACCGCGGCACCTTGTTTCTAGACGAGATTTCCGAGCTTGACCCATCGCTGCAATCGAAACTCTTGCAGCTTTTGCAGGATGGGCAGTTCTGCCGCATCGGCGCCCAGGAAGACAAAAAGGTCGAAGTGCGAGTGGTGTGTGCGACCAACCGCCATTTGGAAGCGGAGATCGAATCGGGCGCCTTCCGCCAGGATCTTTACTACCGCATCAACGTGGTCAATCTGCGCATGCCCTCGCTGCGGGAACGCCGTGGCGACATTGAAGATCTGTGCAGCTACTTCCTCGAATACTACAACCGCAAGTTCAACTGCCGGGCACGGCCTCTGTCGAACGAAGTGCTGGCGGTGCTGCAGAAATATCACTGGCCGGGAAATATTCGCGAACTGGAAAACCTGATCAAGCGCTACGTGATCCTGGGCCATGAGGAAGTGATCACCAGCGACCTGGTGACACGCGAGCCTGACTTTTTCAATCAGGAGATTGCGCTGGATGGGCCGATTTCTCTCAAGAAGCTTACCCGCCAATGCGTGCGCGAATTGGAGCGCAAGGTCATTCTGAAGGTGCTGCAACAGCACCACTGGAACCGTAAGCAGGCGGCCCGCACGCTGGGCATCAGCTATCGCGCCCTGCTTTACAAGATCCGCGATGCCGGCTTGCCCTCGAACCGTGCGCTGCGCCTGCGGCAGGCAGAGAAAAACAACCCCACCGACAACAAACCCACCGACGAAAGGCCAACCAGCGGAGCGGCCGCCGACTGAGTCGGCGGTCCAGCGTTCTGTATTGGATAGCCCCGGCGCTGAGTGCCCGAAGCGGAGACCCCGCCGTGTTTCACAGAGGGTCCTTTGTGCAACCACCGCCGAACTGAGCCCCAGCGCCATCGCCATTTGCTGCAGCCGCTCGAGCTCGGATTTCCCTTGATCGGTAGTATCGTGTATTGGTACACTTTACGCATGCTGAAGAGCTATCGGCACAAGGGCGTCAAGCAATTTGCCGAAACCGGCTCGAAGGCTGGCATTCAGCCAGATCACGCAAACCGGCTCAGAAGGCTCCTCTCCGCTCTGGATGCAGCCACCTGCCCAGCCAACATGAATGCGCCCGGCTACGCCCTGCATCCGCTCAAGGGCGAACTGGAGGGGCACTGGGCGGTACGGGTGAGCGGGAACTGGCGGCTTACGTTTGCGTTCGAGGGCGAGGACGCGATCCTCGTCGATTACAAGGATTACCACTAGGAGCTAAGTATGCTGTTCCATCCATCCCATCCCGGCGAAGTTTTGAAGGATTACCTGGGCGACATGACGGTGAAGGAGGCGGCCAAGCGCCTCGGGGTAACGCGGCCGAATCTCTCCCGGATACTCAACGGCCGCGCCGGCATTTCAGCGCTGATGAGCGTGCGGCTTGCCAAGGCGATGCCGTACACGTCTCCCGAGTTTTGGCTGAAGATGCAGCTCAATTACGATCTTTGGAAGGCCCAGAAAAATGGGCTGCCAAGAGTAAGACCGTTCCCGGTCCGGCTGCAAAAGAAGCTTGC
>JBEKWL010000158.1:0-8670 GCA_049513095.1 Terriglobales bacterium | reverse complement strand
GATGTGCCATGCCGCGATCAAGCTTGGGATCACAAAGCTGTACACCATCACGTCCATGCCGTCGAGCGCCCAACCGCCAAAGGTAGCGATAAAGGTGCTTCGCTCTGGCGGCGATAACTCCGCAAACCAGGCGGCATGTCCCTGCTTTTTTGCGGGAGCTGCAGTTGGATTGAAAACAGTGCCCATCGCTATGGCTCCTGGCTATCAGCGGAAATCGGAAGAAAATCTACAGAAGTGTATACCAAAGGGGTTCAACGAGCAGAAGCGATTATGGCTTCATCACGATCGAGGATGGCCGCCGCCGCGACATGTTCGTGCACCTCTCGGACACAAAGGCAAAGGGCTATCGGAAACCCGCCTCCACTAAATCGCCATCTTGGTATAAGATTCCAGTCGATCTCTGTAGCCTTTTGAAAGTGCCCTCCAGGCACATAACCGCCTGGCGAGGAGAGCCCCATGGAAGCGCGTATCCTCGGCGAGTTCCGCGCCATCGTTGGCAAGGGTTTGATCACCGAAGCCTCCGAACTCCACACCTACGAATGCGATGGGCTGACGAACCTGCGCGTCCTGCCTCAGGCGGTTCTGCTTCCCACTTCAACCAGGGAAGTTCAGGCGATTGTGCGTATCTGCCAGCGCGAAAAGATTCCCTTTGTAGCGCGAGGCTCGGGCACGGGACTCAGCGGCGGTGCCCTGCCGGTAGAAACTGGCGTGCTTATAAGCCTGGCCCGCATGAACCACATCCTGGAAGTGGATCTACCTAACGCGCGTGTGGTCGTGGAGCCGGGCGTCGTCAACTCGGATGTTACGCAACGCGTTGCTTCGCATGGTTACTTCTTCGCCCCCGATCCTTCGTCGCAGTCGGTGTGCACAATTGGCGGGAATCTTGCGGAGAACTCTGGCGGCGCTCATTGTCTGAAATACGGATTTACAACTACCCACGTGCTGGCACTCGAGGTAGTCCTTCCCGATGCATCGATCGTGCATCTCGGCAGCCGGGCGCTGGACCGCCCGGGATACGATCTGCCGGGAATCTTTGTGGGATCGGAAGGAACGCTGGGAATCGCGACCAAAGTAGTACTGCGCGTCATGAAGAAACCGGCCGTCATCCAAACCCTGCTGGCCGCTTTCAATACCACCACGGAAGCGGGCGCGGCGGTCAGCGGAATTATTGGGGCCGGAATGCTGCCGGCGGCCATCGAGATGATGGACAACCTCGCCATTCAGGCAGCCGAGGCCGCGGTGCACGCCGGGTACCCAAACTGCGGCGGACTGCTGCTGGTGGAACTCGATGGCCCGGCCGCGGAAGTCGAGCACTTGATGGACCAGGTGGGCGAGATCTGCACGCAATGCGGGGCTTGGGAGATTCGCGTTGCCCAGTCCGACGCGGAGCGCGCACTCGTCTGGAAAGGCCGCAAGGCCGCCTTTGCCGCCGTGGGGCGCATCTCTCCGAACTACATTGTGCAGGACGGTGTAGTTCCCCGCACCGCGCTGCCCAAGATTCTCAGCGAAATCGAACGCATGAGCGCCGCGGACGGATTGCGTGTGGCCAACGTCTTTCATGCTGGCGATGGCAATCTGCATCCCCTGGTGCTCTACGACCGTCGCATCCCGGGCCAGGAGGAGCGCGCGACGGAGCTTTCCATCAATATCCTGCGGCTGTGCGTGAAGTTTGGCGGGTCAATCACCGGCGAACACGGCGTGGGCGCAGAAAAAAAGATGATGATGGGGGAGATGTTCGCGGAGCCCGATCTGGAAACGATGCAACTCGTACGCTGCGCTTTCGATCCCGAACACCTTTCGAATCCAGGCAAAGTGTTTCCTCGCACGCGCATGTGCGCGGAGAGAACCGGCCCGTATCAACCGCATCCTCTGGAGGTCGCCGGGGTAGCGCAGTTCTTTTGAGGGTTATGGGAAATCATTCATCATCGCATCCATCGATCGCCGCTGTGGAAACCGCGTGGAGCGATCTGCGGGCCCTTGTCGGCGCAGAGCACTTCCGCACCTCGAAGTTGGAGGAAGCCGTCGATGACGTTCTTCCGCACATGGTCATCGAGCCGGCTAATCCTGAGGAAGTCGCGGGCGCTTTGAAGATCGTGACGGGAGCGGGTTTGCAGGTGATTCCTCGCGGCGGCGCGACCAAGATGGATTGGGGCAATCCGCCGCGCAGCGGCGAACTGATGGTTTCGACTCGCCGCTTGAACCGTGTCGTGGAGCACGCCTGGGGCGACATGACGGCGACGGTCGAAGCCGGGTGTACGCTCCAACAACTGCAGCAAACTCTTGCCGAGCATGGTCAGCGACTGGCTCTCGACCCTCTGTGGCCGGACCAAGCGACGATCGGAGGGATTCTGGCGACCAACGACAGCGGGCCTCTCCGTATTCGCTTCGGAAGCTTGCGCGATTTGGTTATTGGCATCACGCTGGCTCTGCCGGATGGCACTCTCGCCAAGAGCGGCGGTAAGGTTGTAAAGAACGTCGCTGGATATGACCTGCCCAAGCTGGCTACGGGGTCATTGGGCACTCTGGGAATCATTACGCAAGCGATTTTCCGGCTTCACCCCGTCCCGCGCGAAATCCGTACCTTGAGCTTCTCCAATGCCGACAGCCAAACCATGAATGCTTTGGTGCTCGCGATTCAGGATTGCAATATGGTTCCCACCGGCGTGCAAGTTCGCGCCGGGAACTCCTCGACTCCGGAGGTCGATCTCCGTTTTGAAGGAACGACCGCGGGCTGTGAAGCGCAAATTGAGCAGACCCTGCGCATCGCCTCCGGGGCACGCCGCATCGAGTCTCCGGCAGACATCTGGAATGCGCGCTCAACATTGTGGAGCGGGGCCGAACCGTCCGTCGTGTGCAAGTTCAGCCTGTTGCCTGCGGATCTCGGAAACTTCTTAAACCTGATAAGGAAAGCATCGGAGCCACAGCATTTGCCTTGGCGGCTTGTCGCTCAGGCGGTCGGAGTCGGGTACCTCCGGCTGGAGGGGAACGATACCGGTGCTCTTCTCAATGCACTCCAGGATTTCCGGAAGAATCTGGAAACTCGCGGAGGCTCGCTCGTCATCCTGCGCTGCCCTCTCGAAATCAAATCGAAAATGGATGTCTGGGGAAGTGCGGGCGATGCGCTGCCGCTGATGAGAAGTATCAAAGCGCAATTCGACCCGACGGCAGCGCTGAACCCCGGCCGGTTCATTGGAGGAATCTGATGACGGAACCCGCAAGCATACCTCCGGACTCCCGTTCTGGCGCCTTCGACGCGCACCACCCGCCCTCGACCGACTTGGTCAACGAGTGCGTGCACTGCGGGTTTTGCCTCGCCACCTGTCCCACCTATGCGCTTTGGGGCCAGGAGATGGATTCGCCTCGTGGTCGGATCTATCTGATGAAGCTCGGCCTGGAGGGGCAGGTTCGCCTCGATCCCACCTTCGTCAACCACATGGACAACTGCCTCGGATGCATGGCCTGCATAACAACGTGTCCTTCGGGCGTGAAGTACGACAAGCTGATTGAAGCGACGCGCGCCCAGATCGGACGCAACTACCAGCGGCCCGTATCCGACGGACTGCTGCGCCGAATGATCTTTGACATCTTTCCGCGGCCCGAGCGACTGCGTCTGCTGCTGGGGCCGCTGCGAATGTATCAGCGCTCGGGATTGCAGTCGCTCGTACGCCGCAGCGGTGTCCTCAAACTGCTTCCTGCAAGTCTGCGCGCAGTGGAGAACCTCGCGCCATCAGCCCCGCAAGCAGACGGCGCCGCGCTCCCGGAGCGAGTGGAAGCACAAGGCGAACGGCGCCTGCGTGCAGGTTTGTTGCTGGGATGCGTACAGAGCGTCTTCTTCCCCGAGGTAAACGCCGCCACTGCCCGCGTACTGGCCGCGGAAGGTTGCGAGGTAGTCATTCCCAGGGATCAGTGCTGCTGCGGCGCGCTCATGATCCACACTGGAGAAGAGAAGGCAGCGCTCGATTACGCACGGCGCACCATTGACGCATTCGAACGCGCGCAGGTGGATACCGTGGTGAGCAATGCTGCGGGCTGCGGATCGAGCCTGAAAGACTATGGCTATCTACTGCGCGATGACCCGAAGTATAGCGAGCGGGCGAAGGCATTCTCCGCCAAGTGTCGAGACATTTCTGAGGTCCTGGCAGGGCTGGAGCCGCGGGCTCCGCGCCATCCAATCCCCTTGAAGGTTGCGTACCACGACTCCTGCCACTTGCAACATGCACAGGGCGTGAGGACACAGCCCCGCGCTGTCCTTGGGAAAATCCCCGAACTGCAGATCCTGGAAACCGCCGAAGCGGCACTGTGCTGCGGCTCGGCCGGAATCTACAATCTTGTGCGGCCCGAACCGGCCAAGGAACTGGGCGATCGCAAGGTCCGCAATGTGCTGGCGACCGCACCGGACATTGTCGCCACGGGAAATCCCGGCTGCCTGCTTCAGTTGCGAAGCGGAATCCGGCTCGCCGGCAGCCGGGTCCCGGTGGTTCACATGGTGGAAGTGGTGGACGCTTCGATTCGAGGAGTGCCGGCAGAATCCTTGCTCAGGCACTAACCAGGCTGCTTACCAGTCGATAGGCCTCATGCCAGAGCGGCAGTTCGGAACGCTCGGAACTCCTGTCGCGATGACCTCTCTCGCTTTTGCCTCGGACGGTTCCTGATTCCATTGGCCGTGGAAACACGCAGCCAGGCGCTGCCGGCCTGGAGGGCGGGCTTGAAAAAGAAGGGCTGGTAGTGGGAGACGCGACCGATGCCGATGGATGAGAGCCTGCGCGCGCAGGTCGAGACCTACCTGTCCCACCTCGATGGCCTGATCCGCCGCGGGCTTCAGGTTCGCGACAGGTTGGCGACTGATCCCTCCAGCAGTTCGGTGATCGCGGCCACTCGCGTCTGGCAAGAAGACTGTGGAGTAACGGTCAATCAATTGTCCGGAGGCAGCAAGGCCCATTGGCTTGCCCGGTCGTTTAGCGAAGCCTTCCTGATGCGCTCAGCGTCCGGTCATGCGGTCGAAGGGGCGGCGCCGGCCGAGATCGTCCGGCGACTGCTCGACGTCCTCGAGCAGGCCATTGCCTCGCTCTCCCGGATGGACGATGCCCAGGGCATTTCCGCATCATCCTTTGCATCCTCGCAGGCGCCGCCGCCGCGCCGGTTCGAGTTCGTTCACAACCCCGAGCTCCGGCCCGTTCTCGAGCAGGCATACACCGAGAGTCGACGTGCCCTCGAGCAAGCGGACTATGACGTGGCGCTAAGAACTTCTTGCGGAATCCTGGAGGCCATCGTGACCGACGCGCTGGAACATCAGGGGCTGAGCGCGCTGGCTGCCTCGGGCACGCCCGAAGGGAAGATTGCCGATTGGTCGTTCGAGACCCGGCTCGCCGTCGCGGAGCGGGCGGGACTCATTCGCAGCGGGTGCGCACGGCTGCCGGCAGTCGCGCGGACGTATCGAGATCACACCGATGCCGGCGGCGGCCCGAAGACGACGGTTTCCGAGCGCGATGCGCGAGTCGCTGGGCAGGTGCTGCATGTGGTGATGAGAGATCTGGATCCTGGCCGGTAGAGATGCAGTAAACTACGGCGGTTCGGCCAGCGCAATCCGACTCATCGTGCTGTCAATCTTCCAGGTCCTGCCGGAACACCGGTTGCGAGGGGTCGAGGCTACCATCGATGACGGCCACGAGCAGCTCTCGGTATGCGTTCTCCGCCTCTGACTGTGACGCGTAGCCGCGTTCCCGTTGTAACGCTCCACTGGCTGAGTAGATGAGCGTGAAATACCGGCCCGATGAATACTGAAGTTCGAGCAACTTGTTGGGCATGTCAGGATCGCCTTCCTGACCCAGCACGTCCATCAGCGCCACAGTCCACGGTCTACCTTTTGGGTCGGTGACGACCTCGCGCTCGAGGTATTGCCATTCGTCCATGCTCCACAGGGGCATATCTATTCCAATAGGTCTTTATTTCAGGAGATCCTCGAGCGCTCTTGCGACCTGCGCGCCGGTGAACGGTTTCGGGACGAGCAAGACTCTTCGGGCGTTCCGGGAACGGAGGCTCGCGTCGGCCTCCTCCGGCGTGTCACTGATGATGACGACGGGAAGCTCGGCATGATTCGGGTCGCCACGCACGGCATCGAAGAGCGACTCGCTCATGTCGAAGGCGGAACAGTCGAGCACGAGCGCATCGGCGCGTTGCTCCAGAATCAGCTCGTTGACGGTGACGGTATATCCCGCGGCAAAGGCCTCGTAGCCGTGATCACGCAGCGCAAACGTCAGCAATTCGGCAATCTCCGGCGTGTCGTCGATGAGCAGGATGCGGCGCAAGCGTACGCTACTTCTTGCCGGCTCCGGCGCCAGGCAGCCGCGGCTTCTTGCCTGCCGAGGGCTCCAAATCCATGACCCACACTCGCCCGCCGGCCGTGTAGTAGGCACGGCGGTCGTTCTCGATCATCGCGCCCCAGGCCTCCAGCGTGCGCATGGCGAACGTGTATCCCTCGAAGTTGTTGCGGGTGTGGTCCAGCACTTCGTTCGTGTGCCAGTTGTCAGTGAGAATCGCATCGCCCGCGTGCACGCGCAGGACGGTGTAATAGCGGTCAAACGCCGCTTCCGGCCGCACATCGCGCGACGACCCGCGCTTCTTGCCTTCGGTGACGATGTAGCTTTCCTGCGGCTCGGGAGCGGCAGGCGGAGTGGTTGCTTCTACTTTAGTATTCATACAGTTTCCGCCACAGTCACGGCTTCTTCCGCAGCCGCCATATTGATCAAGTTTTTCGCATCTGCGGCTTGGAGCAAGGCCTCGGGCAGTTCCACACCCATCATTCGCCACTGTTCGTTGGCAAACCTCTGCAATGTGGCGATGTGCTCCGCGTGGAGGTGGCCGAAGCGTCCTTGCAATTTCAAGTACTCGGATACCGGCCGCATGCTCTGCGGGCGGAAGGTGTAATCATATGCACGCTTCTCGGGGTTCCACTCCCAGATCGGGTAGAGCCCGCATTCAACCACCAACCGGCCAAGATCGATGGAGCGCGGCGTCTCGTACACGAAGCCCTTCTGGCATGGGGTGTAGATCATCAGATACGCAGCGCCCTTGTGGTTGAGTCCCTTGCGTACCTTATTCATCAAGTCGATGGGGTAGCCCACGCTTGCGGTCGCCACATAGCAGTGGGGATGGCCAGCCGCCATCATGCGGGCGAGGTCCTTGGGAAACAGCTTCTTCGCCTCCGGAACCATCGGGCCGGGAGGGGAGAAGGTTGTCATGCCGCCATAGGGCGTGCGCGACGACGCCTGGATGCCGGTGTTCGCGTACTGCTCGTTGTCGTAGCAGATAATCAGGCAATCGTGATTGCGATAGAGCGCGCCTGAAATCGAGGCGAGGCCGATGTCGGAGGCGCTGCCGTCGCCCGCCTCACAGATAATGTTCGGATAGGCGCCCTTCCATTTGCCCTTTCGGATCATGGCTTCATAGGCGGCCGCGACGCCTGCGGTGAAGCTGCCCGCGCTGCCAATCTGCGTGTGCGCCCACGGCACATTGTAGGGCGTACACAAATACGAACTGTTCGCGACATACATGCAGCCGGTCGGTCCGATCAGGATCGTATTGTCGCCCGCCGCCTTGCTCGTCATCCGGTACTGGATGGACGGCCCGCAGCCGGCACACGTGCGGTGGCCGGGGACGAACGGCTCGCTCGACGGTAATTCAGGGTTGTAGAAACGCGCCCCCTGATTCGGGCTGTCGAGAATCGGCAGTAGCTGCCGCTGAACTTCTATTGTTGCCATGTCAGTTCCTCCTTGGCCGGCGGGGACGCCGGCTCTCCATCGCGAGAATCTTTTATTCTTCGAATCCGACCCAATGCGTGCGCTTTTCGATTTTGCCGCGTTTCTGCGCTTCCAACATTTTCTCAGTCATCCAATAAAATTCCTTGAGCACGATCGCCTCGCCTCCCATGCCCGCCATGAACGAGACGACGAGTGGGCGCTGGGCGCTTTCGAAGAGGGCCGCGCAGACCTCAGCATAGAGCACGCCGCCGCTGCTCACGCTGCCGAGTCCCATGTTGGTCTCGATCACGCCGACCACTTTGAACTTACTGAGGACCTCGTTCACGCGATCGGTCGGGTAGGGTCTGATCGTCCGCAGTCGTACGAGACCGACCTTCAAGCCCTTATCGCGCATGTGCTGAATCGCGAAACGCGCCGTCACCGCGTGGCCGCCCTGCATGAAAAAGACGACCTCGGCGCCATCGGTCATGAACTCTTCGACCCATGGGTCATAGCGTCGGCCGAAGATTTTCGCGAACTCGTCATGGACTTCTTCAATGACCGCCATCGAATCTTCCATGGCGCGCGCCCGCTCCAACTGTAGCGGTGGACCCTGCTCGGGCATAATCTGCGGGCCGTGTGACACCGGGCGTCGCGGATCGAGTGGGTAGGGATGCTTGTAGGGCGGCAGGAATTCCTCCACCTGGCCCGGGTCGGGCAATTCGACGTCGCTGGTGATGTGCGAGACGAAGAAACCATCCTGGCATACCATCTGGGGCAAAAGCACGCGCGGGTCCTCACCTATGCGGTAGGCCATCAGGTGATTGTCGAATGCTTCCTGGGCGTCGCACGACCAGCCCATGAGCCATCCCATGTCGCGCGTCGAGAGCGCGTCGGTATGCTCGGAACCGAAATCGCCGGGCGGATCGAGGGT
>JBEKWL010000157.1:0-8869 GCA_049513095.1 Terriglobales bacterium | reverse complement strand
TGGCGGGATGAGACGGGGCGTATCGTGAAATTGCCGCATTTGGAGCGCATGTTGACGGAAGCGATTGCCGGCATCCGGCTGTTTCAGTCACGGCGGCCAGCCAATCAGCGCCTCTATTGGAACCGGATACTCCTATACGTGCGTCCGCCGCTCAATCTTCAGCGTGACGAATTGCGCGACATGGTGCGCAGACTGGCGCCCGCGATCGAAGGCCTGGGGTTGGAACAAGTAGTAGTGCGTGTCCGTATTCCCAGTCCGGCGACCGGGGAATTGCGCGACATGGTGGTGCGCATTTCGAGTCCGGCCGGCACCGGGATGCTCATTTCCTTCCGGCCCGCAGACAAATTACCGCCAATCAAACCGCTGGCCGAATACGAGCAAAAAGTTGTGCGCATGCGCCAGCGTGGACTCATCTATCCGTACGAAATCATCAACCTGCTCACACCCGCCCAGAAACACACGCGGGCCGAATTTCCTCCGGGCGATTTTGTGGAATACGATCTCGGCGCCGACGGCCGTCTGGTCCCTGTCGAGCGTCCCTATGGTCAGAACAAAGCTAACGTCATTATTGGCGTGATCCGCAACTTTACGGCCAGGTATCCCGAGGGCCTAACGCGGGTCATGTTGCTGGGAGATCCGAGCAAGGATCTCGGGGCGCTCGCCGAGCCGGAATGCCAGCGCATCATAGCAGCCATTAATCTGGCCCAGGAAATGGGTGTGCCGCTGGAGTGGTTCCCCATCTCGGCCGGCGCCAAGATTTCGATGGACAGCGGCGTGGAGAACATGGATTGGATTGCCCAGGTCCTGCGCCGCCTGGTGGAGTTCACCCAGGCAGGCGGGGAGGTGAATCTCATTGTGAATGGGATCAACGTAGGGGCGCAGCCCTACTGGAACGCCGAGGCCACCATGCTCATGCACACCCGGGGCATTCTGGTCATGACGCCGAAGGCAGCGATGGTGCTTACGGGCAAGCGCGCCCTTGATTATTCAGGCGGCGTCTCGGCCGAAGACAATCAGGGCATTGGCGGGTACGACCGCATCATGGGCATCAACGGTCAGGCGCAGTACTGGGCACGGGACATTGATGAAGCCTGCCACCTCCTGTTCCGCCACTACGATCACACCTATGTGGCGCCGGGTGAGCGCTTCCCGCGGCGGGCGAAGACGACCGATCCCATCGGCCGTGACGTGCAAGCCTATCCTCACAGCGGCGAGGAAGGCTTCACATGTGTGGGCGACATAATGTCGGACGCGACCAACCACGGGCGCAAGAAATCTTTCGACGTTCGTACCGTGATGATGGCGGCCATCGACCAGGACCATGCACCCCTGGAGCGCTGGGCCGGCATGCGCGCAGCGGAGACGGCGGTGATTTGGGATGCGCATCTCGGCGGCTATCCCGTTTGTCTGATCGGCATCGAATCCCGACCGGTGCCACGGCTAGGATTTGTCCCCGCCGACGGGCCGGATCAGTGGTGCGCGGGAACGCTCTTTCCGCAATCGTCCAAGAAAGTGGCGCGCGCGATCAACGCGGCCAGTAATAACCGGCCGGTCGTGCTTCTGGCTAATCTGTCGGGGTTTGATGGTTCGCCTGAGTCGATGCGCAGGCTGCAACTGGAGTACGGCGCCGAGATCGGCAGGGCGGTAGTGAACTTCAAAGGCCCCATCGTGTTTTGTGTGATTTCCCGCTATCACGGCGGTGCTTACGTGGTTTTCTCACGGGCGCTGAACGAGAATCTCGAAGTAGCAGCTTTGGAGGGCACGTACGCCTCCGTCATCGGCGGCGCGCCGGCGGCGGCCGTTGTTTTCGCCGGTGAAGTCGATGCCCGAGCCCGCAAAGACCCGCGCCTCCAGGAACTGACTGGGGCGATGGCCAAGGCCGAGGGCGCGGAAAAAGGACGGTTGCGCGCCCAGTGGGAAGAACTCTTTAAAGTCGTACACTCCGAGAAGCTGGGCGAGATGGCCGCCGAGTTTGACCGCGTGCACAGCGTGCAACGGGCCCTCGCCGTAGGCGCGCTGAATTACATCATTCCGCCCGCGAACTTGCGGCCTTATCTCATCGATGCAGTGGAACGGGGCATGGGACGGAAAGAGGAAGCGAAATTCGGGGAGCCAGGAGTTCCGGCTGAAGCAGCGGCCTAGGTGGATTTGATGGAGGTATATTGGCTCGAACAGACTGAAGCAGATCTGCCGGCAGAGAATGCCTGGCTCAGCGCTAACGAGATAGCGCGACTAAACGGCATGCGCTTTGCCAAACGGCGCGACAGCTGGCGGCTGGGACGTTGGACGGCGAAACGCGCTTTGGCCTCTTACCTGAATCTGCCGGCTCATCCCCACGTGCTTAAGGAAATTGAAATACGTCCGGCGACGTCCGGTGCACCCGAGGCCTTTCTCGCCAACAAACCAGCCGTTGTGACTGTTTCACTCAGCCACCGGGACGGCAGAGCTATTTGCGCGGTGGCGCCATCCGGCGTCGAGTTGGGTTGTGATTTGGAAGTGATTGAGCCGCATGGCGACGCCTTCCTCTCCGACTATTTCACGGCCGAAGAGCAGGCGCTGGTTGCGCGGGCGCCTGCCATGGACCGGGCTCGGTTTTTGACGCTGCTGTGGAGTGGGAAGGAGAGTGCTCTCAAAGCACTGCGCACCGGACTTCGACTCGACACCCGGAGTGTGATCGTGAGCCCCGACGACGAGTCATTCGACCTCAACGGCTGGAGCCGGTTGCAGGTTCGTTACACCAACGGCCGGATCTTTCATGGCTGGTGGCAGCATACTGATAACATCTTGCGCACTGTGGTCGCCAATTCACCACCGGATTCCCCGATTCCCCTGAAGATCCCGGTTTATTTATCCGACAGGGTTGCGCTGTGCACGTAGAGGGCTGGTGATGCATGTCCTCGAAGATCCATTTCCGTGGCCCGATTCGATACCGGCTTAGGAGCATGGCGGAGTTGGGCGCATCGATCCTCGAAGTGTTTGTCCGCCGGATGCTCAAGGGTCCGCGGCGGTCAGGCTGGAACTGGTTTGTGGAAGTGGCCACGAGAATGGCCAAGAAGCAGGTAAACAGCGCCTTCAAAATGCCTGATGTAAAGGAGGCACGCCGTTATTTGGATTCGGTGGCGTTCAGCTCACCGGCGTTGTCAGAGGTAACCATCAGAAACGCTGTGCATGAGAAGTTCAGAGGAAGCTGGTTCTCCTGCAGGAACGCGGAGTCGCCGGTCACTGTCTTGTATTTTCATGGCGGCGGATACTCTTTTTACCCTCAGGCTTATACCAGCTTTATCGCGCAGATCACACTGGCGGCAAAATCGAGGACGTTTGCCCTCGATTATCGTCTTTCTCCGGAGCATCGGTTCCCAGCGCAGCTCGACGATGCGCTCAACACCTACCAATGGTTGCTGGAGAGCGGCTCCGATCCTGACAATCTGATCCTTGCCGGAGACTCGGCCGGTGGCAACCTGGCGCTGGCTTTGCTCTTGCAGGCACGCGATTTGAAGCTCCCGCTGCCGGCGTTAGTCATTGCTCTCTCTCCGCCAACCAACTTCGACGCTGAAATCGTTAGCAATGAGTTTGACTGGATCGAGAAGCCAGCGCTCCTGCAGTGGAGGGACTGGTTTTGTGAACCGGCACAGCGTCGCGACCCGCTCGTCTCGCCGCTATGGGCTGACCTGCGCAACCTTCCACCTATTTATATACAAGCTGGGTCCGCCGAGATTCTGTACGACAGCATTCGGGCATTCGCCGATCACGGCAAGAATCAGGGAGCGGAAGTGGTCCTCGAAAGCTGGGAAGACATGACGCATGTCTTCCAGATCTTCGGACACGAGGCGCCGCAGAGCGTCGATGCGCTGCGACGGTTTGGAGAAGTCATCGAGGCCCGGGCCCGAGGGCGGGAGAAAAAGGAAATTATTTCGTGCTGAAGGGGAGACAAATTTGGACCGCCAAGCCTTAAGTTGTGGCTTTGCTGGAACCTTGAGCTGCTTCGGCCAAGCGTATCGCCCTCTCGTGCAACTCCCACGACTGAATGGCTTTCTGACATCCTTCTCGCGCCAGATCCGTATTCAGTTGTCTCTCCGCTTCGTCGAAGGTGTCTTCCGCGGCCATTCTGGCCCGGTAGGCTGCGTCATCCGCTTCTTTGACCTTCTTAGCGAAGAGTCTAACTTGAGGATCAATGGCCTGAGATGTGGGTTCGCCTTGGCGGCGCGTTCGAGCGCCACCTGCTTTCGCCGCTTTGTAGGCGGCTTTCACGTCACTGCTCCAGCGCGCCTTAACCGCTTGGTTCAATTTGTCCAAGGCGGCATTGGCTTCGTCTGCAGTCTCTCGTACTCTGCGCTTTTCAAACAGCCACCTGAAAACCGACCAGTCCACGGCTTCAATCATCAGCGCCTTGGCCTCTTCGACTTCGGAGAGCTTTCTCACGGCGCACTGACCATAATCTGGCACAACGGAAAAGTCCAGCGCGACGGCGGTGTAGTTTTCACCGGAGATCGCAGCAGGCAGATAGTTATATGACGCTCCGCAACGAACAACATCAATTCGATTTCGACTTTATCGTCATCGGCTCGGGCTTCGGAGGAAGTGTTTCAGCCCATCGACTGGCGGAGAAGGGCTATAAGGTTGCCGTCATGGAGATGGGCCGCCGCTGGACGCCGGCCAATCTCCCGCGCACCAGTTGGTCCATCCATCGCTGGTTCTGGCGCCCAAGACTCGGCCTGCGCGGCTTCTTCAACATGCGGTTGTTCAGGCATGTCGCCATTTTCCATGGCTGTGCGGTGGGCGGCGGATCGATCACGTACGCCGGCACCTTGCTTCCGCCTCCCGAAAAAGTGTGGGAATCGGGATCGTGGAGTGGCTTGGCCGATTGGAAATCGGAAATGCCCCGGCACTTCGATACCGCCGCGCGCGTCCTGGGGGTTACGGAAAACAAGATCCTCGGGCCTGCCGACCTCTTGCTGAAGCGAGTTGCAGAAATCTCCGGGGTTGGGAACACCTTCTACCCTACGAAGGTGAGCATCCTCCAGTCGGCGGAAGGGGAACCGCCCGGCCAGACCTGTCCTGATCCATTTTTCCAGGGAGAAGGTCCGCCGCGATCCACGTGCATCGCCTGCGGCGGCTGCATGATGGGTTGCCGCTACGGCGCCAAAAATACGCTGGATCTTAACTACCTTTACCTGGCTGAAAAACACGGGGCGCATGTCTTTCCGGAAACGAAAGTTGTGAACGTGCGACGGTTAGATGTTGCGCGCGATGGCAGCGCGGGATACGAAGTTTCGACCGTGAAGTCCACCGCATGGATTCGCCGCCAGTCCCGCCGGTTCACCTGCCGCGGGGTGGTCTTCTCGGCATCTTCTCTCGGGACGATGGAGCTTCTGTTTCAGCTCAAAGAAAGAGGGTCATTGCCGGCCATCAGCAGCGAACTGGGCAAACACGTACGCACCAACTCCGAATCGCTCATTGGTGCGCGTGTACCGGGCTGCAAGCAGGACCTGTCGCAAGGCATCGCCATCGGCTCTGGCATCTACATTGACGAGCATCTGCACATTGAAGCCGTCCGCTATCCCAGTGGTTCCGACGCCATGGGCCTTCTCACCACCATGCTGACCGATGGTTGCCCCGGTGCGCAGCGGATTGCGCTCTGGCTGAAGAATGTAACGGGCTCTCTGCTGCGCCACCCGTTCAAGACTCTGCGCATGTTGCAGCCCTGGGGCTGGGCGCGCGAAGCTGTGATTCTGCTTTGCATGCAGGCGCTGGATGAACAAATCGAGATGTGCTGGCGACGTCCCTGGTTCTGGCCCTTCAACAAGTTTCTCGTCAGCTACGGTGAGAAGGTGCCCACGTACATTCCACAGGCCAATGAGTTTGCCAAGACATTCGCGCAGGTCGCTGGGGGAACTGCCATGAGCACGCTGCCGGAAATCCTCTTCGACGTTCCCGGCACTGCGCACTGTATTGGAGGCTGCGTGATCGCCGATTCACCCGACCACGGCGTGGTGGACAATCGACACCGCGTGTTCGGCTATAAGAACATGTACATCTGTGATGGATCGGTAGTGGCGGCCAATCTCGGCGTCAACCCCAGCCTCACCATTGCCGCGCTGGCCGAGCGGGCTATGAGTTTCATCCCGCAAAAGGCGGAGACGCGCTGGAACGATGCGGCTTCCGTCCTCGCTCATGATGCGAGTTGAGCCACCGAACCGGCTGGCAGCAAGCGATCGAGTATTGCCTGTTCGCCCTTCAGCCACAAACGGCTGGCATAAAGTAACGCGCTGCACTGCAGGGTGATCCAGTCCCTGGCCTCCAGAGGGGAACGGAACTCCTTGCGATTGCTTATCCAATGCTGGGCAACGTGACGGGCGATGGTCAAATTAATCCCGATGTCGCCGCCTCCGATGTCGCCCAGGATCCCATCCAACGTGAACATCACCTTGGACAACATGATCAGCGGACCGGGAAACTTGATGCCCTTCAGCGCGATGTGTTCCAGGAGGAGCATGGCGTCCACACCGCTGGACAGACGCCTTACCGGCAGGTCGTCAAGAAAACGCGTGACCAACAGGCAAATCATCCGCCCGCGTGGCGAAGTAGTTTGGATGCGCTGCTGACTGAGCGCCAACACTTCGTTGCATGTGCCCACCGGGTCGCGCAAACTCACCATCAGAAATAGGAGCGCGAGATGCCGGCGCTGCTCGCGGTTCAAGCGTTCCCTCAGGGCCCAGTCAATGATAGTCAGTTCGCCGGTGCGGTTGTTATAGAGGAGATTGCCGGCATGCGGATCGCCATGAAAAATGGCATCCTCCTGCGCCGACAAAAGAGGCACAGCCACCAGCGCCTCGATCAGTTGCTCAGCAACCTTCCTGCGGCCAGACGCCGACAGGCGGGCAGCTGCGTTCGTCACCTTTATTCCATGTTCCTCCGTGAGCGCCGTAATTCTCTGCGCACACAGCGGCTGGATCAGTTGCGGCACGCGCACGCCAGACATGGACCGATAAAGATTCCACGCCTCGACTAGCGTTTTCTGCTCGCGGACAAAGTCGACCTCGTGCCGCAGCAACCGCCGGACTTTCCTGAAGGTATCGGGGATAAGGCCGGCGGGAAATCCATAGTTGTGGTGCCGGTCTCCGAAGTACTGGGCCAATCCCTGCAAGTAGTCCATGTCCTCGGCAAAGTATTCTGGGATATGCGGCTTCAGGACTTTGAAAACGCCGCGCTCCCGTTTTCCGCTTGCGGGATTTCGCCAGGTGAAGCGCACGACCGCGCTGACGCTGGCCTCCGACAGGATGACGGGCGCGATTTTAACCGCGTAGGTGTCGAGCCGTGGCCCCAGATCCCGCTGGATGATGGCGCGTATGTCCTCGGGCTTAACATCACGAATTCCATTTTCCAGCCGCGCGAGCGCATTTCGCAGACCGGGACGCAAATGCTGGTTGCGTGCGATGACTTGTCCCAGTTTCTGCAGGCCGGGAACTTTTGCAATCAGCCGCAGCAAACGCTCTTCGGCCGATGTCTTCTCGGGAAGCTCGAGTTGCTCCAGCAGCTTCGGGGCGAGGCGCGCCGGAGATAGTCGCGCCACCACGAACATCATGGCGTCCCGCACCGGCGGACGCCACTTCACGTAAGCCTCCGGAACCAGCCTCTCCACCGGAACAATCTCGTCGACAATCCACCGCGCCATCGCGTCTCGCAAGGATTGGCCGGCGGGGCTTCGCAGCACATCTTCGATGGCGCTGATCCGGTCGTCCTTCGTGGCACCTTGGGGCAGGAAGTGGGCAATGGCGGTGCGCAACTGTTGCGGCGGGAGCTGGCGCAATCCCGCTTCAATGACCGAAGCATCCAGCATGGGGATTAACTCAAATAATAGCTCCATATGAACTGATTCCGCAGTGATCTCCATCACCCAATTTCGGCCACGGCTTCCTTTTCTAATCTCGGCTGAGAATGCCACGGACCTTGAGGTCGCGCGTTTGGTGGCAGAACGGTGGAGGTGCAGGATTCGACATTTGACGCGCGTGAGGGTTAAGAGTAGTGTCAAAGTAGAGTGAGCACTTCTTCTCCTCTTTCAGGTCCCCTGAACTAAGTCAGTTCATCTGAAGTACCCTCCTCTTAGTCCGAAGCATACAGAGGTTTTCCTAATGATCGATACCAAGGCTAACAAACAGCCGCAGTCAAAGATTGTCGTCGGCCCGAAAAGCTCTCCTGGCAAGGTGGCGATGATGCCAGACACTGTCCCATCACAAGACAGGATAAGAGGGCGGGCCTATGAGTTATATGAAAGCCGGGGTCGTGAACCTGGCCAAGACGAACAGGACTGGCTCCGCGCCGAGCAGGAGCTCCACAACAAACGGCAGCAGTAAAGGAACCACATCTGCCGCCACCTGTGAATCTGCTGGACGGCTGAAGCGATAGCCATGGATTGCTTAATCTGCAAAGATCTGGAACGAGTTTTTGAATCCAGGCGTAGCATGTACGTCGAGGCCCTTTCCGCTGCGTATTATCGGGTCAGCACCGAGCTTGCGGCCTACAAGAACGTCGATATGGAGCGCGCCAAGAGCGACTTGGAAGAGCACCGGTTGGTATGCGTCTCCGCCACTAAAGTAAGATAGTTTTGACCAATGGGCCGCCAGGGCGCCCACAACAAGACAGTAGGCTGCATGAGAAGAACGAACGTTCGATCTGAGAATCGGGGCCCAAATGTTCTCACCCGCGATTATCATGCAGCTAATCTCCCCATTTTGAGTGAAGTGCTGTGCGCGGCCGAGTTAGTTATGCTGCATGCCGCGCCCATCTATTACGGACTAGGAACACCTCACGGCGACGGTTCGGGAGTGGTTCTCATCCCCGCCTTCCTGTGTCCCGATCATTACTTATTCCC
>JBEKWL010000156.1:0-12473 GCA_049513095.1 Terriglobales bacterium | reverse complement strand
AGATACACGCCGGCGTCGTCGGCGTGATCGAAGCCGACTAGCACATTCGGGTCCTGTTGCCGGGCTAATTTCCCAAGCACCGTGTCCAGCGCCGCCGGACTCAGCTTGGACGCTCAACCCGCGGCTTTTACGGACTCCGTAAGACGGAATGGTTTTACTTCGGGCACGAGAAGATTGTACTGGAGGGGAGAGGGTAGAGGTCAGAGGTGGGCCGTGAGCTCCGAGCTGCTTCTGCACCCTACTTTATACTGACCTGCGCGATCTGCAGATCCGGATAAGCGTGGTTCCACTGGGCCGAGATGTTCTCAAAGGTCAGGCGGAAAGGTTTGCTCTCGCCGGGCGCGAGCGGCGACAGGCTGAGGTCCACGGCCTCGTCGTATGGTCCGCCGGTGCACAGAACGCGGATGGGAAGTTCCTCGCGCTGCGCCGTCTGCCCCATGTCGTCCTTGAACGTGATCTGCACCACCGCGTGGATGACGGTCTTATCGCCGGTGTTGCTGATGGCGCCATCGATATAGCTGACGGTTGCGCCCACAAAATTCTGCGCGGCACTTGTCTTCAGGTCCGAGAATT
Source organism: Terriglobales bacterium (assembly GCA_049513095.1). Taxonomy (GTDB): domain Bacteria; phylum Acidobacteriota; class Terriglobia; order Terriglobales; family Acidobacteriaceae; genus Acidiflorens. Next base: position 11,900 of record JBEKWL010000156.1, on the reverse strand, counting down.
TCAGGTTCGCGGCATAGGCTGGAGGTGCGGCGGGCTTTTTTTGCTCGGCGCGGAAAATCAGTGCGAGCACGCCGACCACGATCCCGACGATGACGATCCCGATAAGGATAGGACGGAGGCTGGACTCTTGCCGCTCCGTCGTGGGATTTGCGTTCGGCTGGATCAGGCTATCCATGGCGGGATTGTACTACCGCCAGGTAGGTCTCAGGTCTCAGGTGTCAGGTCTCAGGAAAACCAGGTTCTGACACCTGAGACCTGACACCTGAGACCTGACACCTGAGACCTGAAAGGCGGCTGTCCCTACGCAAGCGCCTTTCTAGCGGGCGCCGCCGGATGACGCTTTCGTGGCGTTCCCCGACAACCGCGAAGCGCCCACACGGTAGTTGTTGTAGTCAATCGTCAGCGTGGCGCGCCCGCCGAGCCGGATGTAGCTTACAGACTCGTTGCGCCGGGGAAACCAGAGATCCTGCACCTTCATGTACTCGTGACGAATTTCGCTTTTCTTCGTCCAGAATGAAGGATTCTGCGCCGGCTCGGCGTCAATGCGGGTCACGGCGAAATCGGTTCCGTCGACCCACACTTTGCCGCGATAGACGTACTTGCTTCTCCTTTTCGGGTAGACGTCGAGCACGTATTGAGAGCCCTTGTCTGAGGAATTGACGCCCGGGGACTCGAAGCCGATCAGCACGAAGTCGTAGTTGTCGCGGTTCAGCAGCGTGCGGGCGTGCATTTCCGGTTCGACCGCTTCTTTTTCGCTTTCCAGCAACCGTTTGAACACGCGGTCGATGATCAGCTTCGATCCCGTCTGGGAGATGACTTTAAAGCTCTTGGTTGAAGGACTGTCATACGTGGCCTCCACCGTCATTTCGGCGTCGCGATCGCCCGGGAATCCGCGATAGGAAAGGCGATACACGCGGGTGGATTCGTAGTGGCGCAGAGCCCGCGCCCGCTCTTCATCTTTCCGGACGAGATTGTCCACGACCTGGTCGACCGAGAGTGGCGCCGTGGTGATGGAAGGCGGGAGCGGGCTCGAATCGGCTCCGAACGCGCCAACCAGTGTGGCCGCCAGCAAAAAGAAGAGTCTGGTCGAACTCTGGATCGAATTCACTGCGCGCATGAAATCATCCGTCGAAGGGCCTAGCTTACCACCATCTCTGGGCGTCCCGAGTGCTGGGCGGGACGGACGGACGGCGAGGCGGTTGCCATGGCAAGTTTTCTGCACTTGCTCTCGGCGGCCACCGCGCAAATTTCTCGGGTACCAGAGCGATTTCACCCACTCTTATGAAGCGAACCGCGAAGCCCAGGTAATGTTTTCAATTACTTACGAAACAGAGCGCAAACGGGCGGTTAATTGCTATCGCATCAGACGAAACTTATGGAGCCCTCCCCCATGTCGATCCCCGAAAGCGAAGTTCATTGGAACTGGATTGCGATCCTCTCCTACACCGCGTCAGTGGCTGTCAGCCTGGCGATTTGGACAGGTCTAATCCGGGCCGTGGCACACCTGGTGAAGTAAGTAACGGGAAGCCAAGCGGTGCCCGCGGCTGAGCCCGGAAGCAGCCGCAAGATGCGAGATTACCGAGCGTTCCCTACCGATCCGTTCCCTACCGATCATAGTGCAGCAGCGAGAATACGTCATACTTCGCCAGTTTCTCGCGACCTCTCAGGAAATCCAGTTCGACCACAAACGCCAATCCTGCAATCTGTGCGCCCAGGCCGCTGGCCAATTCCGCCGTCGCGACCGCCGTTCCGCCGGTGGCCAGCAGATCGTCCACGATCAGAATGCGCTGGCCTTTTCTGATGGCGTCTTTGTGAACCTCCAGCGCGTTGCTGCCATATTCCAGCTCATAGCTGATCTTCAGGGTTTCGGCGGGCAGCTTTCCCGGTTTGCGGACAGGAACGAATCCCGCGTTCAGCCGGTAGGCGAGCGCTGGGCCGAAGATAAATCCGCGGGCCTCCATGCCCAGCACCAGGTCAATCTCCTTGCCGATGTAGTTTGCCGAAAGCGCGTCAATCAACCGCGCGAAGCCGACTTTGTCCTTGAGCAGCGTGGTGATGTCGTAGAACAGGATGCCTTTTTTCGGAAAGTCGGGCACCTCCCGGATCAGCTTCTTCAACCCCTCGCAATCTACTGGCTTGGTCGGCATCTGGGTCGCCATCTTGGTTTGCATTGTAGGGTTAAGCTCCTCGAACTTGAAATGAATTGAGTCCCGCGACCGGCTCGGCCTCGGATTCTTCTATGTCATCCACCCGCGCCGCGCGCGGCCCTTCGCGCAACCGCGACCGCATTCCGGACAACTGCTCGCGCGTTCCCATGGCCAGCACCTCGACGCTGCCATCGGGATTGTTGCGCACCCATCCTGCAATTTGCAGGATGTGCGCCTCCCGTTCGGCAAACCAGCGGAAGCCGACGCCTTGAACACGTCCGCGCACGAGAAAGCGACGGGCCAAGACGGGGATTCGCTCTGCAGAAGACATGTGGAGATATTTGTGATTTGTAATTTGTAATTGGACGCCTTCGCTGTTTGCTTTTTCAATTGCCAATTACAAATCACAAATTACAAATTAGACTACTACGCTCGCGACAGATACGTGCCTTCTGCCGTGTCGACTTTGATCTTCTCGCCTTCGTTGATGAACGGCGGCACCTGCACGATGAGGCCGGTTTCGGTCTTCGCCGGCTTGGTCACACTCGATGCGGTTGCGCTCTTCAGGCCGGGCTCGACTTCCGTCACGGTCAATACCACGGTCTGCGGCAACTCGATGCCCACCGCCTTGCCATCAAAAAACTCGACCTTGATCTGGAGGTTCGACGTCAGGTAATCCACCGCGTCGCCCAGCGTGTCGCGGGTCAGGTGGGTCTGTTCGTAGTTTTCCGTGTCCATGAAATAGTAGCTGTCGCCATCGGCGTACAGAAACTCCATGTTGACCTCATCGACGTTGACTTTATCGATGGGGTCAGGCGAGCGAAAACGGTGCTCGAACATGGCGCCGGTGCGCAGGTTGCGCAGTTTGGCCTGGAGCTGAACACGGAATGCAAATCATTGTTGTGCTTGATGATCATGCCGGGACGGAGTTGGGTCGCTGGAATCGACATTGCTGGTTTACATCTCCTTCACTCTGCTAGGAATTCTGGGCAGCGGGGCAGGTCCGGGGTCCTCAGCGGCCCGCTTTTGGCCTGCTGGGGTGGAGCTCGCCGGGGCTTCCGCCGCACTTGGGATTAAGACTTCATTTTACACAGGCGGAGAGGATTGTGGGAACCGGGCCGCTGGGGGATTGGTAATTGGCAATTTGAGACCCAGCGATTCGCCGGGTCTTCAACTACCAATTACAAATCACAAATTACCAATTCAACATTCGGGTCTAGAATAGAATAGAGACGATCAGGAGGCTTATATGCGCATTGGAAAATACGAAAGTTCGGACGGTACGGTCGGCACAGCAGTTACTTTTCTGCTGATCGGGCTTGGCGTCGGCGCCGCCGTCGGTCTATTGCTCGCTCCGAAGACCGGGCGGCAGCTGCGGAAAGACCTGCGGCGCTCCTGCGATGACGCCCTGGAAACCGTCTCCGACTGGACGGACGAAGCCAGAGACCGTTTCGAGAAAGTGGTCGGAAAAGGCGCCGATCTCGCCGAAGATCTGCGGACCAAAGCCGAGCCGCTGAGCGATTTGTTGCGCCGCTCGTAGGGTACTCGCGGTTCGCTCTTCGTCTTTCGCTCGCTAATTGTGCGCTCGCTAATTGCGAAGAGCGATCAGCGAACGACGAATAGCGATCGGCCGCCCGCCCTACGGTTCGGGCAGAGTTTCCTCCTCGAGCGTGCGCCTCTTTCTGTGTACATTGCCGAAAACAATGCCCGCCGAGAACCGGAAGTTGTCCTGCTTCTGTTTGCCGACAAGCGCAAACGAGGTGCCAGTCTGCAAATAATCGGCCTTGAATCGTACCGAGAGACGCCGAGTGATTCTGCGGTCCGCGCCAACGCCGGCCACTATCGCCCGGCCAGTACCGATTTCCGTGACGAAAGCACCCGTTAGAGGGGTCGCCACGCCGCGTGTGCCCTGGTGCCCGTACAGCAACTCGCCAAACGGCGTAAAGAGTCGATACTTGCGGCGGAAAAATTGCGCGCCGAAAAGAATGTTGTACTCTCGCGTCGTCACGTTGAACGTCGGAGACGGCGTCGGCAGGTAGAATTGACCCGATGGAAACGGCGCCGGCACGAGACTCGGGATCCTTGAGGTTCCGAAGTATTGGCCGCCTTCCACTACGAACCCCAGCCAACTGGCCGCGTTCGCGCCCAGAGAAGCGTCCCAGCCCGGCAACCCCGCCCAGTGTCCGGCATTGAAAAAACCGGTCTCGGCGTACGAACCGCCGCCAAAGATCTCGAAGCGCGGATACGGGGGCGCCGACACGCGGCTGGGGGTTGGAGGCAAAGGAGGAATTGGAACTGGCTCGGGGGCGGGTGCTTGGGCCGGCACTTGATCTGGAGTGGGAGTTGGAGCTGGAGCCTGCGCCCATGACATCACACACAGCGCAGCCACGCCGGCCAGAACTCCCAGGTATTTCCTCACGATTCCTCCTTGAAATACAGTTGCCAGTTGCCAGTACCCAGTTGCCAGTACCCAGTCCGGCAGCGACTTGCCTTCTGCGTCAACCTGAACTCAGTAGATCCCGGAAGATCATCTTCCGTCCCAAAACTGGCCACTGGCCACTGGCAACTGGCAACTGGTTCTATTGGATGCGTCCGGCAAACTATCGAGTATACCGTGTGGCATGGGACACTCGTGGCCTTTCAAATCCAGGGACAGCTGCCCTCGGCGGTCTGGGCGAGCGTAGCTCTCCTGTGGTCTCGCTTGTCCATCCTCGGATGTCCATCCTCGGACTCAAGAGCGCGCGCGGTTACGCCCCGCTCGACAAGCGGGGGCGGTTGTCCCTACGTGCGTCGAATACAATCGAAGACGGTGGAATGAAATCCATGGAATTGAGGCTGACGGAAACCGAAGTCCGCGTGCTGGGATCGCTGATCGAAAAAGACATCACCACGCCGGAGTACTATCCGCTGTCGCTGAACGCGCTGGTGAATGCGTGCAACCAGAAGTCGAATCGCGATCCGGTGATGCAGTTGCACGAAGATGCGGTCCGCGACGCGCTCGAAGGTCTCGAGGAGAAGCGCCTGGCTGGACCCGCACGCGGCGCCGACAGCCGCGTGACCAAGTACGAACAGCGCTTGCAGGAGGTATTTAACTTCACGCGTCCCGAGATTGCGGTGCTGTGCGTGCTGCTGCTGCGAGGCCCGCAGACTCCGGGCGAACTCCGCGGACGAGCCGAGCGCATGCACCGCTTCGAAACCCTGGAGGATGTGCAATCGGCGTTGCAGAAATTGATGCAGCGCGAACCGCCGCTGGCGAAGGTGCTGCCCCGCCAGCCGGGAACGAAAGAATCTCGATATGCGCATCTGCTGGCCGGGGATGTGGTGGAGTTTGAATCGCCAGTGCAGGCCGGCGCAGCGGCTGAGCGCTCTCCGGCAGAGGCCGACCGCATGGCGCGGTTGCAGGAAGAAGTGGCTGACTTGCGGAGAGAAGTCTCGGAAGTGAAGGATCAGTTGGAGAGATTCCGGAGACAGTTTGAATAAAAATCACCCCAGGACGCCGAGAAAAGCGCCTTTAGCTTCCAGTTGAAAGCCAAGAGCTAAGAGGCTCCTGTCACTCGCATCCATATATACTCTCCGAGTGAAGATCCTGTGGCTGGGCCCCGCGTTCCTCCATCCTACGAATCGGGGCGGGCAGATCCGCACTCTGGAAATACTGCGGCGTTTGCGGCACCGTCATGAAATCCACTACCTGGCTCCGGATAGCGGGCAGCCGGAAGCGATCGAACGCAGTTCCGAATTCTGCTCAAGAGCCTGGCCGGTGCGATATAACCTCGCGCCCCGAAGTTCACCACGGTTTTGGTTGCAGAGCATCGGCGCAATGTTTTCCAAGCTACCAGTCATGGTTGCGCGCAAGCGCTCGGCAACCGTAAAGCGCGTCGCGAAAACATTGCTGGCGGACGAGCGCTTCGACATCGTGGTCTGCGATTTTCTGACGCCGACCGTGAATCTCCCGGCAGACCAGCCCTTCGTGCTCTTCGAGCACAACGTGGAAACTATGATATGGCGGCGCTATGCCGAGCAAGCGCGTGATCCGATTCGGCGGTCGTTCTTTCGCAGTCAGGCGAACCGGCTTCAAGCCTGTGAAACCTCCGCCTGCCGGCGGGCAACACACGTCATCGCCGTTTCGGATGCCGATGCGGACATGCTGCGCAAGATGTGTGGAGTTTCTCATGTTTCATCGGTTCCAACCGGAGTCGATTCCGCATATTTTTCCCGGCCTCCGACGCCGGAAGCCAAGTTCGCCTGCGATCTGCTCTTTACCGGCTCCATGGACTGGATGCCGAACATCGATGGCATTCGTTGGTTCGTGAAGGAGGTACTGCCCTCCATCCGGCGAAGGCTGCCACGCTGCTCCTTGACGATCGCCGGCCGCCGGCCGACTGCGGCGATCCGAGCGCTGGAATCGGTCGATCCGCTGATTCGAGTCACCGGGACAGTGGACGACATTCGACCCTATCTATGGGCCGGTCGAGTCTCCGTTGTTCCCCTTCGCGTGGGCAGCGGCACGCGGCTGAAGATCTACGAAGCGATGGCCGCCGGGATTCCGGTCGTGGCCACGACAGTCGGCGCGGAGGGTTTGGATGTTTCTTCGCCGGAGAACATTCGCATCGCGGACGCTGCCGACGGCTTCGCCAGCGCCTGCCTGGAATTGCTGGGCGATCAACGCGTGCATGCCAACCAGGCGAGCGCGGCGGCGCGCCTGGTGCGCGAGAAATTTTCCTGGGAAATAGTGGCCGCGCGTTTTGAAGAGATACTGGAGGCGTGCGCCGACAAGCGTCGCACTCGCGCGTCTCAGAGGTGAATTGGGCCGGCCCCATTTCCGCGAGTCAGGTGAGACGCCGCGAAATTGCTGGCAAACGGCTCCACCAAACCGCTCAGTTCCGGAGACGCTGCAAAGATGTAGTTCGAGGGTCCGGAGAAAAAGCCGGCGTGCATCGAAGCTCGGCACCAGTTCCGGTGAGATTGGTTGCTGACGATTAAATCCACGCGCTCCTCTTCAAGAACCCGGCTGGCCGCATGAATGACGCAGTCCTCGTCTCCCGGTACCGCCAGGCAATCCACGATAGTCCCTACTCGCAGGTCGCCGAATTGCTTGTGCCCGTGCATGGACGTCGCAAGCAGGACGGCCCAGCCACAGGGTCCGGACCCGGAATCGACGACCAGACGCACAAAACGAGAATCGCTTGCTGGATAGCGAAGGCGAAGAATCTCGCCGTCCCGGCTGGGCAGCAGTGTATAAGCGTCGCGAGCTCGCTCCTGGATTTCGTCAACCTCGTTTCCGAAGTCACGGACTATCGATGGGTTGAACTTCTTTGCCGGGCGCCGCGTCCGAAGGCGCTGCGTGCCTGAGATAAAAAGGGATGCCAGGCCGCTCCATGCGGCGGCGTCCAGAGCGAAGTTCCACCGCGGGTGCGTCCGCAAGCAAACGCGGTCGTGCAAGACACGGCTGGGGCTCACGCAACGGAAATAAAACGAGGTTGTCGCCAATGACCAATTTCGCGACTTTAACATGCGAGGAAGCGGGCGATCGGGACCCCCCATGCCAAGGGAGTACAGCAGCGTGTTCTTCTGGAGTGCGTGATCGAGCATGATGTTTCCCACTCCCTTGTACTGGGGGTTGATTAAGCCTTCGGAGACGGGAAGGCGGAAATGACAAACGTGCCGAATCTGTCCGCCTGCAATCCAACGCTCGTGTGTCAAGAGGTACGCGCCGCGCACGGTAGCCCCTTCGACCACCAGATGATGTTCCTGATGGAGAACGCCGTTGGGGTTGACCTGAAACTGCTGCCTCGGCTCTTCTGGGAACCGGAGTTCGTTGTCCAATCCGCCTGCAACCAGCCGCTCGTTGAACTGCCGGACAGACTCGATCCAGTCAGAGGTGTACGGGATGATCTCCAAGGAACTGCTCGAACGACCTTCCGTCCTACTGTTTGTGTCTGAGGAATGAGGTGTCAAGAGTTATCCATCCACGATTTTTCTTTCTTGTCTCTCGGCGCTTCTCGGCGTCTCTGCGGTAAAAAAGGTCTCTTCTACAGCACGCGTTCCTGCGTGTAGCCGGCTGCGCCCAGCGCCGAGATGATTTCGGCGATGTGGTCGGGCCCGCGGGTTTCCATCGTGATTTCGATGGCGGTCTCACCCAGCCCCACGCCGTGGTAAGCGCGGTCGTAGTCCGTCTCGACGATATTGGCGCGATGCTGCGCCAGGATCGATGTGAGGCGATTGAGCGCACCAGGATAGTCGGGCAGGTGAACGCGCAGACGCACCAGACGTCCATCTTTGACCAGGCCGCGCTCGATGATGCGTGAGAGCAGCGTCACGTCGATATTTCCGCCGCAGACCAGCACCGCAACTTTCTTCCCGACCAAGGGCAGCTTGCGGTTGACCAGGGCTGCAATGGCCGCCGCCCCGGCGCCTTCGGCCAGAGTTTTTTCGCGCTCCAGCAGCAGCAGGATGGCGTTGGCGATTTCTTCTTCTTCGACGGTAACGATGTCGTCCACGTACTTCTGAACCAGCGGCAGTGTGCGGTCGCCGGCGCGGCGCACGGCAATGCCATCGGCGATGGTGGAGGCCGCCATGAGCGTCACCGGCTTGCCTTCCGCGACGGCAACTTTCATCGACGGCAGGCGCGAGGGCTGAACTCCGAAAACTTGAATTTTCGGATTCGTTTCTTTCAGCGCGCAGGCCATGCCACCAATCAGGCCGCCGCCGCCAATGGGGGCAATGACGGCTTCGAGCGCAGGATGCTGCTCCATGAGCTCCAGACCGATGGTGCCCTGTCCGGCGATGACGGCGTCGTCATCGAAGGCATGCACGAAGGTGAGGTGCTCAGCCTGGCTGCGGCGCACCGACTCTTCGAAAGCTTCGTCGTAGTTCGCGCCGTGCAGAACCACATCCGCGCCGTAACCGCGCGTCGCCGAGACCTTGATGAGAGGCGTGGTCAGGGGCATGAAAATCTGGGCGCGGATGCCGAGCTTGCCGGCATGGTAGGCCACGCCCTGGGCGTGATTTCCGGCCGAGGCCGCGATCACGCCCTGGGCCCGTTCTTTGGGGCTGAGCAAGAGCAACTTGTTCAGCGCGCCGCGCTCTTTGAAAGCGCCGGTTCGCTGCAGGTTGTCGAGCTTCAAATAGACGTGGTTGGCGGTGGATTCAGAAAATGTCTCCGAACGCGCGCAGGGCGAAAGGTAGATGGAGTTGCGAATGCGGCCCAAGGCCGACTGGATGTCGTTTAGCGTGATCATTCTCTGACTACGGCCACCAACTTAAAGGATGCCAACATCTTACCTGACGCAAACGAAGCGGAGGTAGAGACGCAGCTTGCCGCGTCTCCTGGCAGGCTACGGAAAAAGCCGATGTCGCACTTGATTTTGGGTGGCGCAGCGGTTCACCGCTGCGGCAACTGGCTTGTTTTCAGGGCCGGTTTTAGCCGCTGAGGTGAGACTGCGACGCGGAAAGTACTTTTTTCGCAACCTGCTAGACGGGGCAACCCCCGTCTCTACAGACGCAGAGAAACGAAGGGAGCGGGGGTAACGGGTCCAAGTACAACCTCCGTAATGGCACTTCTGGACAGGGGCTAAGCCCTTCGAAACCTATGCAGCCGTGAAAAGACGCGCCAGAATGGGCTTTTAGAATGGGACTAATGCCTACCTCGACTGGTACCGTTCTCGCCCCCCTTCCCGCCCTGCGAAAGACGGCGGCGCGCGTAGCGCTGTTTGATTTGCCCGAGGCGTCTGCGCAGCTGATCACGGAGTGTTTCCGTCAATATGGAATCGAAACGGTTTCGATTGCGCGCGAAAACGCGGATCGACTGCAACGCGAAAAGTTCGAGGCCTGCGTTTTGCCCCTGGGAAAATCCGCCGGCAACATCATCGAACTGGCGCGAGCATCGGCTTCCAACAACCGGATCGTCATTTACGGGCTGGGCGGGACCGCGCAGGATGCCATGCGTTATTCGAAGTTGTGCATCAACGCGGTGTTTCACGAGCCGCTGGAGCGGTCCGCGGCGATGAAACTGGTGCGCTCGACGCGAATGTTGGTGCTGCACGAATTCCGCCGCTATGTGCGTATCCCCGTCATGACGGAGGTTGCGGTCGTGTTGACCGACGGTGGCCGCATGACCGCCACCAGCCAGGAGATCAGTTCGGGAGGGATGTCGCTCAAGGGCAATCACGTGCCCGAACATGGGAGTCTGGTGGAAGTGTCGTTTTCTTTGCTGACGCTGCCGCGCGTCTGGGTGCGCGGGCACGTCACGTGGAAGAAAGGCAACAAGACCTTCGGGATTCGCTTTGACTCGACCGACGAGCGGCGCCAACGGCTGAAAGAGTGGATCGAGGCCTACCTGGAAGCGTAGAAAAACCGCTCTCAGTTCTCAGTTGTCAGCTTTCAGTCAAACCTTTCTTCCCCGGCTACAATATCCGCGTGAGTTCTTCTTCCGCCGCCGTCGAGCCTGAGCCGCCCTCCGTTTTGGAAACGCGCCGATTCTCGCTCGCACAAAGAATTCTTTTGTGGTTCATCAGCTGGGCGACCTATCTGGCCATTTCGCTGATCGGTCCGACTCTCCGCTATTCGATATCGTGGGAAGAGCCGCCGTCGCCGCCGGACGCGATTTACGAAAAACCGGTGATTTACTCCTTCTGGCACCGGGCCGTGTTCCCGAGCGCGTGGCTATGGAGAAAGACCGGCATCGCAGTGATGGTGAGCCGCAGCTTCGACGGGGAATACATCGCTCGGACCATTGAAAAACTTGGCTTCGTCGCGGTGCGGGGATCGAGCAGCCGCGGCGGCGCAAAAGCTCTGCTCGGCTTGCGAAACCAGCTGGAACAGGGCAACCTGGTTGCGTTTACGATTGACGGTCCGCGCGGCCCGAAATACGTGGCCAAGCCGGGCCCGGTGCTGCTGTCGCGCGCCAGCGCGTTTCCCATGGCGGCGTTCTACGTGGCGCTCAGCGATGCCTGGGTGCTGAATACGTGGGATGCGCTGATGATCCCCAAGCCATTTTCCAAGGCGCTGGTGCGCTTCAGCGCCAAGGTGCGAGTTCCCGCCGCAGCCGCCGAGGCGGAATTGGACGCGCAGATGGCTGAGTTTCACCGGCAGTTGCAGGCGGCGCTCGAGCGCGTCACCCGGTTCGCCGAGGAGCACGTCGCGCAAGTAGGATCGCCGGAGTTTCCTGTCATTCAAGGCTAGGATCAAGGGGGTAGTGCGTCAGTTTGATTTCCACAGGTGATGCGCGGTGGCGTTTTCCGTGGCATGACGGTCGGTTAGCGTTATAATCTGCACGAATGAGCCGCCCGCTTGAGTCATTTGAGTTTCTAAACCGAGGCTGGGACATTCGCATACTCGAAGCTCAGTCACTGCGATCAGTATTCGTGGTTTTATTGCTGGATATGTTCATGCTCGGAATGCTTACCTTCATGACGCTCTACGAGGCTGTTCGTCTTCATCGTTTCAATTGGTCAACCGCATTTCTTTTCCCCGTTTTCCTTCTCGCTGTCTTCCATTATGCACCACTGGTCTATCGTCGCCTCGGACGGTAGTCTCACTATTCGCTGTGGAAATCAAACTGACCCACTACCATCAAGGGCCGGCGTTTGACTTTGTATCGGGCTGCCCGGTAGATTTGCTGGGCTGCTGTTTCTGCTCTTTCTCAAAATTAGGTTCGCGCATGATCGTAGGCCGGCGACACGCTGGCGCTATGGGAAGCGGGTGCAATTCCCGCGCTGCCGCGCAACTGTAAGCGAGGAAGCCGCAACCGGTCAC
>JBEKWL010000155.1:0-8978 GCA_049513095.1 Terriglobales bacterium | reverse complement strand
TCCACGGTGATGGCGCGCTCGCCGCCGATGCGCTCCACCTCGCCTTCTTCCAGCACGCGCAGCAGCTTGGCTTGCATGGTGAGCGGCATGTCGCCGATTTCGTCGAGAAAAATGGTGCCGTGTTGGGCTTGCTCGAACTTACCGAGATGGCGGCCGGCCGCGCCGGTGAACGATCCTTTTTCGTGGCCGAACAACTCGGATTCGATCAGCTCCGCCGGAACCGCGGCGCAGTTCAACGTGACGAACGGAGCGCCGGCCCGCGGACTGCGATCATGCAGCGTGCGCGCCACCAGCTCTTTTCCCGTGCCGGTCTCACCGAGAATGCAGACGCGCGTTTCGCTGGCGGCTACGCGTTCGACTTGCGCCATCACGCGGCGCATGGTCTCGCCTTTCCAGACGATTTCGTGTTTGCCGAGGCGGCGCTCCAGGTCGCGATTCTCACGCTCGAGGCGGCCGAGCTTCAGTGCGTTCTCCACGGTGAGCAGCAATTTTTCGGTCGAGATCGGTTTTTCCAGGAAGTCGAGCGCGCCCAGTCGCGTAGCACGCACGGCCATCTCAATGTGCGCCTGGCCTGACATCATGACGACGGGAGTTGGCACGCCTTGCGCTTTGAGTTCTTCGAGAAACGTCAGGCCATCCTTGCCGGGCATCACCACGTCGGAGAGTATCAAGTCGAAAGATTGGGATTTGGCCAGGTCCAGAGCCTTGTTTGCGTTGTCGCAGACGGTGGCTTCATGACCCTCCAGACGAAAAGCCCGCGACAGCGAGGCCAGCGTGTTGGCCTCGTCATCTACGATCAGCAAGTGCGCTTTTTGCGCCACGATTATTGACCTCAACTGAAATGCAAACCCAAATCTACCGCAGAGACGCCGAGTACGCCGAGAAATCGCACGGTAATTCGATGCGAAACGTTGTGCCTTTTTCCTTTGTGCTCTCGACGGAAATTTTGCCGCCGTGATCGCTTACTACAGATTGCACAATCGCCAGCCCAAGCCCCGTGCCATGCTGCTTGGTCGTGTAATAAGGAGTGAACAGGCGCCCACATTCTTCCTGGGTCAGGCCGCAGCCGGTATCGGAAACCGACAGTTCAATCCGATCGCCTAGATCGCGGGTGCGAATCACCAGCTCTCCACCTTGCGGCAGGGCGTCGATCGCGTTGAGCACCAGGTTTTGCAGCGCACGATGCAGCAGATCGGGGTCGGCGGAAATTTCGGGCAACGCCTCGGCAAGCTCTGTGCGCACCACGATCCGGTTCTTCTCTTTATCGTTATCCTGCAATTGCGCGTGAAAGACGCGCAGCACCGAGTGCACCACATCGTTCACCTGGGTTGGCCGGCGCTGGGGTTGCGGCATCTTGGAGAATTCGCTGAAGCGGCCGATGATGGTTTTCAGATTGTTGATTTCCGCCAGCAGGGTCGCGGTCCCCTCGTAAAAAACTTCCTCAAACATCTCGGGCGATTTCTGTTTCGCACGCATCAGATTCTCAACCGTGACCTGCAAGGGAAAAAGAGGATTCTTCAATTCGTGCGCCAAGCGCCGCGCCAGTTCGCGCCATGCCGCCACGCGCTCGGCTTGCAGAGTCCGGTCTTTTTGCAGCACGAGATCTTCCGTCATGCGGTTGAACGACGCCGCCAGTTCGCCCAGTTCGTCGTTCGATTCCACCTCGACCTTGGCGCCGAGATCGCCCGCGGCGACCCGGTGCGCCGCCTCAGCCAGCGAGACGACCGGGCGTGTGACTCGGGCTGCGAACCAGAGGCTGGCCAGCACGGCCACCAGAATTCCAGCACCGCCAACGAGCATTGCGGTGGAGACGATCTGCCTTTGCAATTCGATCAACGGACGCCGCGAACTGCCGACGAGCAGAACGCCCATCAGTTGCTGATTGGTCCCGCTCTGATTTGACGGGCTTTGATTCGAACCTTGATTTAGCGAACTCTGATTCGTCGCGCTGAAGATGGGCCCGGTCAGTGGGATGGCATGAAAAACTTCGGCGTCAGCGGAATCGGAGGTCCAATGGATCACGCGCTGAGATTCCTCCAGTGTGTCGCGTACCTGTGCGACCAGCGGAGCGATCAGGTCGACGCCCGCGGCCGGCCCGTTCAAATCAAGCAGAGATTTTGGATTCCATTTTGCGTCCAGGTTTTGATACAGCAATACATGTGTCCCGGCAGGGATGTCGAGGGTCGCGAGGAAGCCCTGGTCGAGCCGCTCGCCGCCAATCACGTACAGAGGTTGTTCTCCGACGCGGGCCACACGCACGGCAAACAGGCCGAGGGTTGCGCCCTCCGGCAGCTCTTCGCGTTTCAGAAACGCCCCGGCCGGGACAGCAGGCGCGGGAGTTGTGGCTTGGGGAGGCGTGGCTTGGGGAATCGCGGCTTCGGGATATCCGAATTTCGCCTGCCACTGCGCGGAGGAGAGGATGGCGCCGCGATCGTCAACCAGTTCGAGAAAATCGAGCTGCTGCTGCCCCGCGAGTGTGTGCGCTTTGCCCACGTACTCGCCTGAGTCGGTGGCGCCGCGGTTCATCTCGAGAGCGATGCGCTGCACAGTTTCGCTGGCTGCCACCGATTCGACCTTGCGCGCAACCTCCAGCCCTCGCCGCTGGAACTCCGATCGAAACTGAGCGGCGACCGCATTCGCGCGGTCCCGATCCGCCTGCTCGAACGTGCGCCGGATCGTGCTATACACCGACGCCGAAATAACCGCGACGCAGAGCAGGACCGTCGCCGCAAACAACATGAGAAGTTTCTTGCGGAAGCTCATCGCGAGCCCGCTTCCAGCCGCGAATCAGCCAGCCAAACATCAGCCAGCGAGAGCCCCGACTCGTTCCAATCGCCGGGTCGTCCCGGTTCCCAGTCACGCACGCGTGCGCTCGCCGCACTCGCCAGCGACAAATGAAAAAGCGGGATGACGGCATATCCCGCGAGCAAACCGCGCTCGGCTTGATACAGATCTTCCAAAGAGTTGTTGCCAGGCATCGCCGGGAGTGCTGGCTGCGGCAATCCCAGTTGCCGTGCTGCTTCGCCGAGCGACGTGGCTGGATCGGGACTCGGCAGCGCCACGCGCATAAGGCGGATGTCTTCTGCTCCCGACAACGATACTTGCACGGTGATGCCAACTTCGCGCGCGTTGAGGGCAATGCGCTCGGCGATCAGTTGGGCTTGCGGGTCCCTTGGATCGTAGCTCAAATTGAGCGTGGGTTGCCGCGAGTCCGCGAGCAGAGTTCGGGCACGCTGCGGGTTCGGTTGTGCGGAAAAGACTGCGCTGTAGCCAGTCATCCAGTTGGGAAGAATGCTGGCGGCGGGAACTCCCGCGCCTTTCAGGAGCACGGACTGGATGGGCTTGCGATCAATGGCGAGGGCCAACGCTTCTCGCAGGCGAGGGTCCTGCGTTTTTGAGTTCGCGAAGAAAACCAGCGCCAGCAACTCTACGGGCAGCGACAATGAAGGCGGTGTGCTGTGCCGCTGCGCTCCGCTGGCTGCTTGCGGGGCCGCCTCGATCGCGTCGGTCTTGTCCAGTTCGAGCGCGATGGCCTGGTCGCGCAGCGATTTGCCGACTTCGATCTCGACCGCATCCACAAAAGGACGCCCGGCCCAGCTCTCTTCATTCGCGGCGAGCCTGAGCAGTTTTCCCGGCTGCCACTCGGCGATGAGGAACGGGCCGGTGCCGATGGGAAGATGATTTGGATTGCGCTTAAGCAAGAGATTGCGCGGCAGCGCGAGTTCGGCGAGCAGCGCAGGCATGGGCGTCTCACTCTCGATCGATAGGGAATCCACCGCTGCACGCACATTCCAGCCGGAGTGGAGCGCCCCCAGAATCTGCGCGATGGCTGCGGGCGACGCCGCGCTGCCGTCGTGGAATTTCACTCCGCGCCGCAGTGTGAATTGCCAATGCCGGGCGTTCGGGTCGCTCTGCCACGCCACAGCGAGCGCGGGCTGCGGGCGGCCTTGCGCATCCAGTTTTACAAGAGTGTCGCCGATCAGCGAGAGCGTGCGCGCGGCGTCCCAGTAGTCGGCGGGCGTGGCGTTGGCGGGAAGGTCGAGCGCGTCCGGCGCCGATTGCAACATGACGCGCAGAGTCCCGCCGTAGTGTGGACGGGTCGCCGCTGATACCGCGAGCGATGCCGCTATCGTTGATGCGATCAATGACATGATCATTGCCGCGCCTGCCAGGCTTTCGCGGAACCAGAGTTTCCGCGACCGTCGGTAGCTGCCGGGCGTTGCTCGGCTGGGACGGGCGAGGGCGCCCGTCCCCACACTAGCTGATGCGGGTCTAGTTGCTGCACGAAATCGATACACGATACGCTTCATACCATCCCGTGTCTTTTCGTCTTACGATTGCGGCTGCGCCATTGCCGCTGCTTTCCGGCCACAGCGCGACGATTCGCCCATCGAACTCTGCCGCTGAACTGACAGCCACTGGATCGCGATCGGGGATCTCGAACGCGCGCATGCCGTCGTGCTCCGTATCTCCGCTTTCCGAGACCAGCAACTGCGTTCCCGTCCCGCAACGGGAGTTAACCACAGCCAGATCGCTGCCCCACTTCCCGCCGCGGATTAACTGGTCCGTCATTCCATCGACAAGATGCAGCGATCCATCCACCGCAGCGAACGCCCATAGCGTGTAACTGGAGCGCGGAAGCGCGGCCGCCGAGTAGAACGAAGGAACGTTGGACACTTTTCCGATACCGGGGGAAAGTGCCCCAGTGAAGAAATTGCGCGAGGCCGCATAGAAGGCGCGTACGCCGTTGTCCTCCGGCGTCAGGGGCCAGGGATCGTCAGTATCATTGCAGATGAGGATGAGCGGCGCGACGGCGCTCGAGTTCGACCGGCAGAACGTTCCCGGCAGGTAAGCGTCGAACAGGTGATCGCGGCGCAAGAGCAGGCGTCCGCGCACATCGCGGGGAAAAGTACGCGAGTGAGCGATGGGCAACGAAGTTTCGAATTCCCACGCTCTTGCCGGATTCGGTCCGGCCGGATTCGCTCCCTGATGACGATAGATCGCGACCATGCCGTCATCGAGTACGATCAGGCGAGATCCTCCCGGCATTTCGACGAGGGAGACATCGAGCATTGGTTGTTCTTGCGTGAACAGAAGAATGGTTTTCAAAACGATCGGCAACGCGGCGGCGAATGGCGTTCCCGCTGACACTCGCGGCAAGGAGACGAGAGCGACCTTCTTTTCGTCGGATCCGATCACAATCTCGGCTGTCCAAACATATTCGCGCAGGCTCTCGGAGAGAACGACCTCGACGGTTCCCATCGCTTGCTCGGCTTTGGTGGCGTGCACACCTTCGGCGTACAATTCGGCTTCGAGCGCGCTGCGTACTTCGCGCACGGATTTGTCCTCGAGCGACGAACGGTTGGTAACCTCGAGTGCGATGGCGCCGGGTCCGGCGGCTGCGGCGATCTTGTGGGCCAGTTGGCGAGCGGTGTCTCCCAGGTTCGAAGCGCATAAAGAGGACGGGAGAAACACCATTGCGAGTAGGAACGAAGTCAGCCAACCTAGCCGCAGAACGCTGGACGCTTGGGCTCGCATGTATGGAATGCGCTGATTATAGCGCGTGATCGATGGCGGCTTGTTCATAAGAAAGTTCTCAGTTCTCGGTTCTCAGAAGAATCTCCGACAGCGCGGTTCAGTTCCTAACTGAGAACTGAGAACTGGGAACTGTTGCCCCTCCGCTATTGTTGAGGTCTTCTATCGGATGGTTCCACGTCTTCCGCCTGGCTCACATGGTTCGGAGCGCCCATACCGCGCAGCACATCGTTGGTGAAGAAAAACTTGCCGTCTGCCGGGACCATCATGATCTGCAATTTGTCAGAGAGGCGCTCGGCGACGATTTTGTTGATCAGCAGCGGATTCTGCTTCAGGATAGCGCTCTCGCTCGTCATGCGCTCGGCGTCGGCAGAGGCGGTTAACCGGATACGTTCGGCCTCCGCTTGCGCCAGAAGTTTGCGGCGTTCCATCTCCGCTTTACTGTCGATGAGCTTGGCCTCGCCGGCAGCCTCGGCATTCTTGACCGTCGCCTCCTTGCGCGCTTCGGCTTCGAGCTTCGACTGCTCAATCTGTTTCTCTTTCAGCGGGAGCGTGTATTGCATGGCATCGGACTCGCTCTTGGCTTGCAGCACGCGGACGGCAGCTTGTCCCTCAGCCTGTTTCACTTCTTGCACCTTGGCTGCGTCGGCGTCAGCTTCGGCGATTTTGACTTGCTTCTGATGGATCTCGGTCTCGACGCCCATGCGGTCATTTTCTTGTTCCTTCAGCAGCAGCGACTCGAGGCCCTTCGCGTATTCCTGCGGAAGTTCGATGTCACGCAGCATGACTTCTTTCACCACGATGCCGTCGGCGGCCAGCCGTTTTCGAATCATTTCGGCGGAGCGCTGGCGAACTTCTTCGCGCTTGGCGGAGAAAACTTCACGAACCGTGTAGCCCGGTACCAGTTCGCGCCACGCCGTGGCGACCACGGGCGGCACGATTTCTTTTTCCAGGGGTTGCGGCAGGTTGGCTTCGATGTAATCGAGGCGCTTGGGGTCAATCTGGTAACGCACGGTGATGGCGAGGCCCAGGGTGAGTCCTTCTTTTGCTTGGACGTGCAGGGCTTGCACATTCACCGCTTCGCCTTTCGCCACGCCTTTGGCCAGCGAATCTTCGCTGCTGCCGGTGGTGAACAACTGGTCGCGCGTGTTGAACAGTTCGACCCGCTCGACCAGCGGCACCACGAAGTGCACTCCCGGATACAGAGTTCCAGCCAGCGTGCCTTTGGTCTGGCTCACGCGTACGCCGGCCATTCCGCTGGGGACGATCACGATGCCCGCCGAGATCAAGAGCGGTGCCCAGGCCAGCATCACCAGCGCAACCGAGGTGCGCCAGCGGACTTTAGGGCTAGGACTAAGTCCGGGCGCGCCTGCCTCGGGATCTAAGTTTGAACGTCTGCGCTGCCAGGCGATCAGCAGGTAAGCGTCGTAGGTGAGAATTCCGGCGGCGATCGCAAACATCGCGATTCCCGCGCTCAACAGCAAATACTTTAGCCACAGCATGGTGGTGCTCCTTTCAATTCTTTGGCTCGTGTTCCGAAAAATGTTTAGGATTTTCCGGACGGCGCGCGAACGCCACGCGGACGACCTGTCCGAAGATGAGTTCTTCGATCAGCAGAGAAGCGGCTAGCGAGAAAGTCAGACCGCCGATGATTACCAAACCTTGCAGCATCGTTTCCATGACTTGCCTCCGTAAGACTTGGCCACCCGGAGACGGGGCAAGCCTCGTCTCTGCAAGAAATGTGGTGCCTATTGCCCGTTGCCCGAGCTCTTTTCGCTCTCGACCTGCGCGATCGTCTCGGTCTCCGCGCCGGCTCCAGTTCCAGCTCCCGTTCCAAAGACTGCCGCAATCTGCTCGTCGCGTTCCGCGCGAATCTGGACCGTGTCGCCTACGTCGACGATCGCGAAGAGTTCCTCGAGATCCTGCTTGCCCATACGAATGCATCCCGTAGATGCGGCTTTGCCGATCGAGTTCGGCTGGTTGGTGCCGTGGATTCCATAGCTCTTCGCGCTTAGTCCCATCCAGCGCGTGCCCACCGGGTTGTCCTTGCCGGCACCGATGACCTCACCCTTGTGGTAGTACGTCGGGTTGGTTACGCGGTTGACGATCTTGAATTCGCCGGCCGGGCTCGGAGTCGAAGTCTTGCCGACCGCGATGCGATAGATGCGGACGACCCGTCCGTTTTCAAACAGCGCCAGCTTGCGGTCGGGAATGCTGACCAGAACCCAGTGCACCGTGGCTTTGGCGAACTCAGGAGCCCTGGGACGCGGCGGGGCGGGGACCGGCGTCTGCAGGGCCGCGCTGACGGTGGTCATTCCGAGCACTGCTCCGAGAACCCAGATCGCTTTTTTCTGCCGATTCGCTTTGCCGTTCCCCAGTTTCATGGCGCTGCTCCTGTTCACTTCTGCCTGTTCTCGCCAGAAGAAAAAGCAAGCGGGGAGCCAGGAGCTAGTCGATTGAAAAGAATGAATTTAAGAACGCACGCAGGCGGGATTGCGTGTCTGCATAAACGCGGGCGTGTCCGCTGTGACACGAGGTTTACGTCGAGATGGTTGGCGTTTCTGGGCGAGGACTCGATGAGCTAGATGGTGGCGAGCAATCGACCTGTTCCATTTCCGCTGACGACGAACACGGCACTTTCACCGAAAGGCGAAACTTTTCCATTTCACCAGCAACTCTCAGTTAGTGCGAAATGGCGATTTTGCGATAACAACCGAAATAGTTTTCCAAGTTGCTGAACGCGCCGTAACCAGTACGACCAAAGTTGGCGGGTTGGTTGAGGATGCAGGCAACATATTTTTTTCAGCAGCCAATTTAGTGGCAAAATAGCGGAATCCGGATGGAACGAAACTTGGTTTTTCTCGTATCCAACAATTGAGGATGGACCATGAAAACTTTGAAAGTCACTTTGATCGCGTCTCTGATTGGAACTGCAGTCGGGCTGGGGGCATGGGTGCTCGGCCTCGGGCGAATCATGTGGCCCGATCATCCTCAAATGGCCAGTTTTCTGCTCACCCTCGGCACGACCATCGTGGTTCAGATTGCCTGGCCTCGGTTGACTGAAACGAATTCACAGTAGAGACGGCAGTGTGAACACAATAACTGTCGCAACCAGGCGTTGGCACCAACAGCCGGGTTTTTGGTGTATATGGAAAAAGCCCCGAGGGGCGTCTCAGGGCTTTGGGGTCTTGCCATTCGGGTTCGGGCTTTGCGCGAGGGGGCGAGGCACGTCAGGAGGCTCGATATCCGAATAACTTTCGGCACTCCAGCCTCAGGAAACTGTCGAAGACGGGAATGTGAAGGTCGCCCTTTTCAAGGACAAATTTGCATGAAATGAGACAGGCACGCCATTTGAATTCCTCGGTACCGTGTTTCTTGCCGTAGGCGGTGATATCTTCTTGGGAAACGCCAAATACCACCGCTCCTATTTTGGACCAGACGCA
>JBEKWL010000154.1:0-9003 GCA_049513095.1 Terriglobales bacterium | reverse complement strand
ATCGCCGCCGCAAGGCGGCTCCCATCCGGGAGATGCGCGTCCAGTAAGGGGTTGTCTTCATCGAGCTTCTTGCCGAGTTGATTGGCAATGACTTCAAGGCCGGTGCGGAGCCTGCCGGCGTCGAAGGAAATGTTCGGTTCCTGGCACAATATTCCATCGCGCTCGTAAAACCACGAGGCATCCGGATTGCCCATGATCTCGCTGACGCTTTCGTCGAGCAGCAGCGCCTCAATGGGCCGAAGGAATGGCAGGATCAACTCGAAGCTCATAACGGGAACCTCATAGCGATGGAAGCCCAGCGATTAGCCGGGCTTCCGAGAGTGAAAAGCAATGGCTTATGCGGCCGGTTCCTCTTGGGGCACTTCATCGTGCTCCTGGTCTTCCGGAGCGGCCTTTTCAGCGCGGTCCAGCTTCAGGATCGAAGCGACCCGAATTTCCCAGACTTGCTGCTTCGTGTCGGTCTTCTTGCTGGTGTATTCCCGGCTGCGCAGCTCGCCTTCCACCTGGATATGCGCGCCCTTGGTGAGCGTCTTGGCGAACTCCGAGAGCTTGCCGAAGACCACGCAACGGTGCCATTCGGTGTGCGAGATGTACTTCTCGTCCTTCTTGTAGGAGGACTTGGTTGCCAGCGAGAGTGTCGTGAAGCTGCGGTTGTTGCTGGTACGAACCTCTGCATTGCTGCCGAGGAATCCGATGAGGGTTACTTTGTTCTGGTACATGATTGTGTCTCCGTTTGTTGAATTTCCCGATCTTGATCGGGGCACCATTAAGCGAGTGGGCCATGCTCCCAAGTGCCGAAGCTCTGCATTTACGGAGGCTCCGGAGAAATCTTTTCGGCGTACTTTCCGAACAAGATTTGGAGGGAAACCGTAACCCGCAGGGCGGCGCAGCCGAAGCAGAAGAGCGAGCTGCCGCAGGGCGCATGAAAAGCCCCGAAGCGGTGCCCGAACAAAGGCGGGATACATAACGGCAGACACGCTCCAGGGCAAAGTTCTCATCCGCAGACTGGCTGGGGAAGTTCGCCGCAATCGCAGTGCGATTCGAGCCGGCATGTCCGCCGTAAGAAGGGAGCAATTCGTCACCGCCGTTGCACGTCGCAAGGCTCTTGTTTGCCGGCTCCACCAGGCGCGGGGACAGGTGGGGAAAGCTGGCCGGATTAGCAGCAAGAAACGACATGAATAAGCCTCTGTAAAGGTCGATGAATCCTTAATACTTAGCTGAACGCCTGGTCGGCCCGGAAACGCACGATGGTCAGGCCCAGTGGGTTCACGGCTAGCTCATTGTTCTTCACGCTCTCGCGGAACACGTAGGTGACGCTGGCTGTCCATCGCTCCCGCTTGAGTTCGGTATGGTCCGCCGGATTGCTGTACACCTTCTCGAACTCGATGCGCGCCGAATACGGCGACTGTCGTAGGTCGTCAAGGATGACGTTTTTGATCTCTACATCGACATACGGAAGGGTGCTGTCTTTGATGTAGTTCTGGATGCTGTTGTCCTTGCGCTCCTGGTCGATCACGGCACGTTGTACATCGCCATTGAGGAAGTAAAGCGACTGCGTTTGATCGCGCTCGATGGTGAAACGGTTGCGGCTGAAATACAGTTCCGCCCAGCGCGAAAGATAGTATTTGTTCTCCGCCTCCTGGGGGCGGTACTGGAAGCTGCGATAGTCGATCGCTTCTGCGCGGCCTACGTCGTTGATGCGCACAATCATGGGGTGCATGTCGGCGAGCGCCTTCTGGCTCTTGTAGGTGAGCGCCGTCAGCGCGAAACAAACGGTGGCGAGCACAAGAATGGTCACCTTAAGATAGGTGTTCATCACCAGCGGATCGCCGTATTGCTCCAGATAACGCTCTGCGGCGCGAGTGATTTCCGGGGGAGCTTTGGTTTCTACGTTCATCGTTTCTGCGCTCATTTCGACCTCGTTTCCTGTCTCTCCTGGCTCGGATTACATCGCGGCCCGTATCGCCATCATGGCCACGCCCAGGCCCCCACCGTGTCCGCCACTGCCGCCGCTGAATAAGCTGTGTGTCATGGTCGGAATCTTGAACAGAATGTAGACGTTGACCAGCACGAGAAGGATCAGAAGCGGCAACGTCTGGACAATCGTTGACGGGTCCGAAATGCTCTGTCCGAGCTGGATGTAATAGTTGGTGAGCACATGAGCCAACACATTCATCGTGGCTGCGGCGATGACCTTGTAAAAGCTGAATCCGAGATACGCCTTGAGCCATCCCCAGAACAGCCAATCGAGCTTGTCGAACACGAGAAACGGGATAAAGATCGGTCCGAGCAATCCGATGATCGTTGCCGCAATTGCGCCGTAGGCCAGGATGGCGGAGACGATGGCGGCCAGCAGGGCTAAAAGAAACTGCACGACAAAGTACACAATGGCGTAGTACGGAGACATAACGCTGGTCAGCAGCGACGGCCCTGTTTTCGAGGATGCCGCGTGGATCTCGTTCAGCATCGTGGTGGAGCCATCCGACCCAATGAGGCTTACAAGATTGATGGTGCCGCCGTCGATGAAGCCCTTGATGGAAAAGCCGAGTCCGGGGATGGAGCTGTCGTAGTAGTTCACCATCGCGTACGCGAAGGTGAGCAGCATGAAGAGGTTGAGGAACCTGCCCATGCTGAATCCGGCTTCGCCGTGTGCCGAGGCGAGGGCTTCCTGCACACCGAACCAAACCAACATGATGGTTGCGAGCGCTATGACGATGTGAATCCCCATCGCGGTAATGGAGGGTGCCGCCGTGGCTGCAAGCGACTGGCACCCCTGAGCGATGTACTCGAAGAGACTACCCATATTTCATGCCCTCTGTGTTTGCTCCTACTCAGTACGCTTGGGTGAGGAGATTGGCCGCCCCGCTGCTGGTTGTGGCGATGTTGGCGTTGTAATAGCTTTCGTATCCTGCCGAGTCACGAAATGCCGATTTCATTGCGTCCTGCTGCTGCTTTTGGGCAACGATCTGCTGCAGGGCAAGATTGGCATTGATCTGGTTCGCGTCCTGCTGCGTACGCAGTTGCAAGAGCAGGGCCTGATTGATGCGCTGCAGTGTAGCCATGATGGTCTGCTGGGATGCATCCTGGCTTTGTGTCGCGGCCTCCAGGTTAGTGATATCGGTGTGTCTTGCTGCCTGATTGGCTCGCACCGTCCCCAGCATTTGCAGGTTGTTGGTCATGACCGAATCGCCGATGTCAATGGTGGCTCCCTGCGCGGCGATCTGTAGCTGCCCGGCAACGCTGGCGGTGCTGTAGCCGGGAACCATGTTGGTGGTACTTGGCACGCTCACCTGCTGGTAGGCGGCTGCGGCCCCGGTTCCGGTATTCGCGGAATTGAGCCACCCCATCGAATTACCGTAGGTGTTCGAGATTTGTTGCAGCATTCTCAGGTCGGTGGTGGGAGACAGAAAGCGCTGATAGAGCATGGACGGCGCAAGGATCATCTGGTGCACAAGTTGGTATTGCTGTTTGGCGACGTTGTAGGCCTGTAGAGCCGTCGTCGCAATCTTGACGGTGTTGGTGAAGATTTGTTGGCCCTGCTCGATCTGCTGGAATTGGTTGGAGATGGATTGTTCTTCGTGTTCGATCTGCGTAACGGCGTGGACCGACTGCGTGGGATCGTAGACGATACCGGAGCCGAATTGGGCGTGTGCGGCGGGTTCGAGTGCCGTGGCAAGTCCGATGGCGAGTGCGGTGAGAATTAGTTTCTTCATTGTCTGTCCTTTCGTTTACGGCTGATGGTTCGTTGTGGTTGATGGTTTAGCGGTGCTCTTTCTTTGCAGCGCCGGCATTACTGCTGTGCGGCAAGGATTTCTCTTTGGATCTGCGCAAGACGGTCCGCCTCTGGCTTGCACCGTGCGTCTCGTTCTTTCTTTTTGGCTTCGAGGGCCGCCATCTGCTCTGCGGTCAGCTTCTCGCCTGTCAGCATTCTTGCGGATCCCGAGGTCTCGTCGAGGCACTCCTTGGCATACGCCGGGTATTCGGCGTTGTATTGGGCCAGCAACTTGTTCACCTTTTCCGCTTTGCTCTGACATTCGGCAAGGGCGAGAGTCGACAGGAGTAAGAGGGAGAGGGCAACTGTTCGCATCGGAAACCTCCTTAAAACGTTTGCGGAATGGTGTGGTTGGAGTACGCAGGCAGAAGCAAGTCCTGCGTGAAATACACTTTCACTCGGTGGCCCTCCCGAATCGTGATGGTGGGCGGTATCTGCATGAAGCGGTCGAGGATGGTGGTCGCAGACTGCGAAACACTGGCCGCAGTTCCGTTGGTGAATGCCTGGGAGCCGCTCGTGGTAATGGTGCCGCCGCCTTGCGTGATTTCGCTCGCTCCGGCAACCACACCCAAAGCTATGGAGGTGCCGAAGATCTGAAGGTAATGGTTGTTGACCTTATCCTTCAGCCCTTCCTCTCCGATCTGATCGAGGCCATGGAACTGGTCGAGATCGACGGAATAACCATCCGGCATAATCAGGCGATGAAAAACCACGGTCATCCGCCGCTGTTGGCCAAAGCCCGCCGCTCCGATCTTCTTGGCTTCGCCCAAAACAACCGTCCCGTCGGGAATGATGACGTGTTGACGATCGTGCGAATACAAGGGATTTGAGACAAGGACTTTGACCGGTCCAACGGCGTCACCATCCAGGCGATTCATAAGAACAGTGTCGAGGACCGAACCCTCGTAGACGAGATAGGGCTGCCCGGTTGCCGAATCGACATTGGCCTCTAGTGGGCGTTTGTAGTCTCCGTGAGTCTCTTGCTGTTCTTCTGCGGCTCGTGGGGTGGCGAGATTGGGGTTTTCCTGCCGCTGGGAACGGTCATACTGGGCGGGCACGATCTGGCCTTGCTGTTGGGGCTGCTGTTGCTGTTGCTCGGCAAGACCGGAGTACACCAGGTTCGAAGCGAAACGCGAGTCGTCAGCCCGTTCGCGTTCTTTCGCGGCGATCAGCTGTGCCTGCTGTTGTACGGGCGTGAGTTGCAACTGCATGTTGCCCTGCTGCGCTTGCGGGCAGGGCCGGCCCGGAACGCAGGGAGCGGCAACGCCGGTCGGGCCGAAGGCCGCGGCAGTGGTCTGCTGCGCGGGCGTCGCAGACGCAAGTGCCGGATCTCCCAAAGCAGCAGCGGCCATTGTTGCCTGCTGCTCTTTTTGGCGTTCGGCCTGAAGCTGGTTCTTCAACTCCTGCACGTTGTTGTCGGTGTTGTCCTGCAACGTAGGTTGCGGTGGTTGCCCTTTCGCGCTGGGCTGTTGTCCGGGCGTCTTCTTGCCGGACGAACTGAAGAGCGCCGCCACAATCACGAGCATTGCCGCTCCCAGATAAACAAAGGTCTTGAGGTTTTTCTGCAAGACACCCTTTGGCAGTTCCAAGTTGCGGCGCAACGTTGGTTCGGTTTGCGGGTCGGGCTGCGGTTCGGTGTGGGGAGTAAAGATGTTCTCGGTCATGACGGTTATCCCTTGCGCGTGAATGCCATCCGCTTCTTACCCAGCTCCACATATCCGCTGTCCATAATCTTCGGGATGATGTATGTCCCTTCCCGAAGGTCATAGGTGACGAGATTGGGTTTGCCGTCTTTCATCTCATAGACGCTGAACTTTTCAGGCGCATTGGTCTTGATGTAGGTGAACTTGTCGTCGTGATAGATCGACTGGATATCGAAGGGTGCTTCGTTCGCCTTGTAGACATAGTCGAACTTGAGCTGTGTTGGGTAGGCGCTCTTGTACTCATCCACTGCCTGTTCAACGTGCGATTGAAGAGCGGCAAGCTGCTGCCTCGACTGTTCGAGTTGGGCGGCGGGCACGAACTGCGGCGGACCGCTCGCGGCCACAATCGCGGAACGGTCGGCGGGTTCGACGATCACCTTTAGGTCAGGGCTGGTGGAAGACCCGGAGATGTCCTGGAGGGTGAAACTGTAGATGTTGCCCTTGTCCGTAATGAGATTCAAGTTCGAGCTGATACCTTGTTTCGCTGGATGCACGAAGCAAAAGTTGCCCACCACATCCACAATCCAGAAGTCCTTATCGCCAGTGGCGGCTTGCATGATCTTCTCGGTGGTGGGGAGTTCGATGAGAGTCGTGTACTTAACCTTGGCGCGGATCGGAATGATGTCCTGCGAGTGATACTGCACTGTGCGTGCCGACTCCTGCGCCAGGGCAGCGATGGAAGAAACAACCAAAACAAAATCGACGATGAATCTCAGCGGTCGCATACCCTGTCTCCTTATGGGTTGGTGTTGATGGTTGATACGGCCAGCGCGCGAGGCTGGAATGGATAATCTTCCGCGAGATGGCGAAGCCCATCCGCAAATCCGAAGCGGTCGAAATAGTCCCGCTTCTTGAGGTTGTCGCGGGTGTTGTTGGTCGCCATCCAGTGCGAGACAGAATCGACGTTCAAATGCACTTTCTTCGAGGTCTGAGCCTTCCGAATCAGCATCTGACCGGGCGGAACCAGGCCGCCGATAAGGTCCAGTTCCGTGTCGTTGAGATGAAACGCCTCGCGGTAAACTTCGCGGTTCATGTCCGGGTTGGCGAGGAAGATTTTGGTGGGGCAACTCTCGGCCACTATCGCCAGCATCCCCGACTCCTCAAGCTCTTTGATGGATTGCGTCGCAAGGATCATCGCCGCTCTGTGCTTGCGCCAAGTCTTCTGCGCCTGCACCACGTAACTGCGGATCGTCTCGTTCTTGATGAACAGCCACGCCTCATCGAGCAGGAAGACCTTGAAGGTGGCGAGCTTCTCCGGGTCGGTGATTTCATTCGATGCGCGGTGCAAAACGTAGAACAGCAGCGGTTCTAGGATCTCCGGCGCATCGTTCCAACCGTGGAAGTTGAAGGTCTGAAAGCGGGAGAACGAAAGCGTGTCCTCAGCGTTATCAAAAAGGAAGCCGTACTGTCCGCCACGCGTCCAGCGGTGTAGGCGTTCCTTCAACTCGCCAATGATGTTTCCAAAGTTCGAGACGGTGCGCTGGTTCGGCTCCAGCACGTACATGCGCTCGATTGCATCCCACAGCCGGCGTTCTTCTTTGAAGTCGAGCCGGTAGCGCTGCTCGTTACCTTCAATGAGCACGCGGAAGAAGGTGAAGAGAAATTGCAGGTTCTCTTTGGTCTGAGGCAGCGAGAATGGATTGATGGTGAAGTCGCGCGCCTCCTGGCCGACATTCAAGTACGAACCGCCGAAGATCGTCGTAAGGGACTGGAAGCTACCGCCGATATCGAAGATGAAGGTCAGCGGGGCGTACTTCTGCGCGTTCTGCAGCACGAAATTACAAAAGTACGATTTGCCACTCCCGGTCATCCCGAGAACCAGCGTGTGGGCAACCTCGCCGTTATGCAGGTTCAGAAAGTAGGGCGTGCTGTTGTCGGTTTCGAGCACAGCCAGGTATTCCGTGCCGAGATGCGCGTTCGTCTTCTCGCCGGGAAGGATCGTAAAGAGAAAAGACAGGTCGGAGTAATTCGTGTTCAGCAAATAAAGCTTGCGGAGGTTGAGCGCATAGTTGCCCGGCACGGTGGCGAAATAAGCGTTCAGATGGTTGTAGGTTTCCGCAAACAGATTGCCGTCCGCGTTGGTGAAGACGCCAGTAAACTCGGCCACGAGCTGATCGAGTTCCGTTCGTGACCGGCCATACAGCACAATCGTGAGCGAGAAATCGCCAAGTGATTGACCGTCCCCCAGGGCGCGCAGGCAATCGCCAAGATTCTCAATGTCGGCCTGCTTGGACTCGTCCACCAGCACATCGCGCGGGTTCGTCTTCGTGGCGTCGTTGCCCATCTGAGAGACAAACCCTGTTTTCGACATGTTGAAGTGGCGGCGACGCTTGTTTACCTCTTTGCGGGCCTTGTCTGCCGGGAGCGGTGTCCACTCCGTGACCACATAGAAGTTGGCCGGAATCTTCAGCAGCGCGTACAGCACCAGGGGCCGCGTCTCTGTGATGGCCTCTTTCATCGTGAGCACCCGGACGATGTGATCGCCCACGCGCAGATGATCGCGCTCCGCTTCGATGTTGGAGTTGACAACTTGATAGTCGAGAAACTGCGTGGACTGCGGCCTGCCAGCAACACGCCAGTTGTCGTAATTTAGCAACCTGCGGAAAAACGTGAATTGGCCCTGCTGGTTCAAGACCTCGATTTGCATGAAATCCGCGAGCTGCCGAGCGAATGCCTGCACGCGCTGGTCGAGCCGCCGAACATCGTGCTCGATATGCGCGCGCAAAAGCGTTTTCATGCTGTCGCTCGTGAACTGCGCGCGTAGTTCGCCGACCGCGCCAGCGGGATCTCGGAAAAGGCGAGCGAGCGCCGCGCCCACGCCGGTCTTCGACCGGGCGCCTTCGAGCAGGATGCAGTAAAAGATTTCAACCTGATAAAGATGGTCGCGCTTCGCTTCAAAGAACTTCCGCCGCTGCTCGATCGCCGCTGCGACAATCGGGTCGTCATATCTTGCGAACGGTATGTCAGGACGGTTCGATTTGAAGAGGTATTGGTACACACGGAAGTCTGGGCCAAAGGCTTTCAGAGCGGCCTCCAACCGCTTCACCGCATACTCCTGTTCTGAGCAGTCGAGACTTTCGTAGTCCACGCCGGGAATACTGAGCACCATGCCAACGTCGCCGCTCTTGGTAAGAAAGGCCGTCTCATTCCAGAAGCCGTACAAGTTGATGTGGTCGTTGAGAGCCGCACTCTCCGTCCACGGCTTGATTACCTTGTCGAGGCGAAGCATCAGACCACCTCCACGCGCGGGACGAGCTGTTTCGCCGCGTCATAGCGCAGTTTGTAGCGTTCGGACCTCGCCAGGATGCGGAGGAACGCCGGATCGCTGTTCGTTACCCAATGCCCGAAGGCAAAACCGCCAAGGAAGACGGCGATCCCTGCAAGAATGGAATTGAAGAGGTTGAAAGCCCCCACCGCGCCAACGCAGACGAAGTAGAACAGCGTGCGTTCCACGCCCAAGTAGGTGAGGGGCTTATGCAGGCTCTTGAAGACTCGATTTGTGCGACGCTTTTGCTGTGCTTTGTCCGA
>JBEKWL010000153.1:0-9024 GCA_049513095.1 Terriglobales bacterium | reverse complement strand
GCCACGATTACCACTTACAGTTGCATTTGGTGGTCCAGCCTTCCGGCGAGGTGACCAAAGTTCCATCCTGCTTCAAACCTAAGATTTCCAAAGGAATCGTTTGCGCTGGCTGTGCTTGAGAGAGGTCCTCTCGGCCCGCTGCAGCCTGGATTGTCAACATTTGTCAACGTGTTCGTGGATCACTCTGACAAATGTTGTCAGTCGCTGTGCAGTCTTTGGATGATTGTTGGTGTAATCGTGGTGAAATGGTGTTTTCGCCTATCCGCACCAGTCTAGCCCCTCTACCGCAACAACTCCCCCAGTTCGCGAGGACTTTCAACCAGCACATCCGGAGGCGCCTGCTCCAGCGAATGCGGAGCGAACCCATAGGTTACGCCGCAGGTCCACAACCCGGCGTTGCGGCCGGTCAACACGTCAACGGCGGAGTCGCCAATGATCAGCGCCTCGTCCGCTGCGACGCCAGTTTCCTGCATGATGGTCCGGACGCCCAGCGGATCGGGCTTCTTGGTCGTAAAGCTGTTGCCGCCGTATACACACACAAAGAAGTCTCCCAGCCCCAGCGCCCGCACAATGTCGCGCGAAGGAACGACCGGCTTGTTCGAGAGCACCGCCATCTGCCGCTGCACTCCATCTGGCGGCACTCCATCCTCCACGCCATTCGACAAATTCGCCAGGCGCTCCAGCACTTCGGGAATCCCCTCATAAACCGTGGTGTGGTCGAGCTTGTGCTGGCGGTAGTAGCCGAGAAAATACTCCATAGCCTTTCGGAGTAACGCCTCGTCGCCGGTGTCGCCGAGCGCGCGGCGCACCAGCGTCGGAGCGCCATCTCCCACATAGCTCGCAATGACGTCGCCGTCCAGTTCGGGACGTTCGATATGGCGCAGCATTGCATTCACGGAATGAATCAAATCCAGCCGCGAGTCAATCAGGGTGCCATCGAGGTCAAACACCAGCAAGCGGACGCGGCGCGGATCAAACGGGCGGAGGAAGCGAATCATGGACAGTTCAGGATAACGCAGCTCTCAGCTCTCAGCTCTCAGCTCTCAGAAAAGGCTCTCAGCTCTCAGAAAAGGCTGGACTTCATGCGAATGGACAGTCAATAGCTTGCCGGATGCTCACGAAAAACCCGCGGGCTCAAGATGAAGAGATTCTCCTGAGAACTGATAGCTGAGAGCTGAGAGCTGATTTACAATGAGGCGGGGCTGGAACTCAGTGGGGTGAAGAACGCAGCATGGCCACGACCAAAGTCGATCCCAAGCTGAACGAAAGCGACATCGCGAAAACGGGCAAGACCTATCAGGGCCTGACCAGTCAGCAGCTGATTGATGCTTATCGCATCATGTTCACCTCGCGGCGCGTGGACGACCGCGAGATCCTGCTCAAGCGCCAGCAAAAGGTCTTCTTCCAGATCTCGAGCGCGGGCCACGAAGCGGTGGGCGTCGCGGCCGCCTTTGTGTTGAAGCCGGGCTACGACTGGTTCTATCCCTACTACCGGGACCGCGCGCTCTGTCTCGCGCTGGGCGCAACTCCGTACGAAATGCTGCTTGGCGCCGTGGGCGCGGCCGACGACCCCAGTTCCGGCGGGCGCCAGATGCCCTCGCACTGGGCCTACAAGCGGCTCAACGTGGTCACGCAATCGTCCGCCACCGGCACCCAGATTCTGCAAGCCGTCGGCTGCGCCGAAGCCGGCCGCTACTTCGCCCAGCACCCCAATGCCGCCCGCAAGGCCGAAGGCGATTACCGCCAGTTTAAGGACGTCCAGTTCCAGGGCGACGAAATCACCTACGTCTCGCTCGGCGACGGCACCACCAGCGCAGGGGAATTCTGGGAGGCGCTGAACACGGCCTCCAACCGGCGTCTGCCGGTAATTTTCTGCGTCGAAGACAACCAATACGCCATTTCCGTGCCCGTCGAAGTGCAGACCTCGGGCGGCAATATTTCGCGCCTGGTCTCCGGCTTCCCCAACTTCCATTTCGAAGAAATTGACGGGACCGACCCGGTCGTCGCCTATGCGGCCTTCAAGCATGCGGCCGATCATTGCCGCGCCGGCCATGGGCCCGCGTTTGTCCATGCCCATGTCATCCGTCCTTATTCCCACTCGCTCTCCGATGACGAGCGCCTTTACCGGCCCGACGGCGAGCGCCAGGCCGATGCCGCGCGCGACCCGGTCCACCGGTTGCAGTTGTTCCTGCTGCGGGAGGGAATTCTCGACGAAAACGGGATCAACAAAATCGAGAAGGAAATCGATGAGCTGATGCAGGCCGATACCGACCGCGCCCTCGAAGCCGCGGTACCGCAACCGGACACGATCTACAACTTCGTATACTCGCCCGATCTCGATCCCACTTCGGCGGCGTTTGAAACTCATCCTGCGCTGGCCGCCCCCGAGACGGCGGCCGATGGCAAGCGCTCCGCCGACTCGCCAAACAAGACCTCGCCAAACAAGACCATGGCGGACCTCATCAACGCCACGCTGCGCGACGAGATGCACCGCGATGAGCGTGTCGTCATCTTCGGAGAGGATGTAGCCGACGCCAGCCGCGAAGAGTATCTCAAGCAGAAACTGATCAAAGGCAAGGGAGGAGTCTTCAAACTGACCGCTGGCCTGCAACTCCAGTTCGGCTCCGACCGCGTCTTCAATTCTCCTCTGGCCGAAGCCAACATTGTCGGCCGCGCCACCGGTATGGCAACGCGCGGATTGAAGCCCGTGGTGGAAATCCAGTTCTTCGATTACATCTGGCCGGCGATGATGCAGTTGCGCGACGAACTCCCTATCATCCGCTGGCGCTCGAACAACGCCTTCTCGGCGCCGCTGGTGGTCCGGGTGGCGATTGGCGGCTATCTGACGGGCGGCGCGATCTATCACTCGCAGTGCGGCGAGAGCATCTTCACCCACACTCCCGGATTGCGCGTCGTCTTCCCTTCCAACGCACTCGACGCCGCGGGCCTGCTGCGCACCGCCATCCGCTGCGACGACCCGGTATTGTTCCTCGAACACAAGCGCCTCTACCGCGAAACCTACGGACGCGCTCCCTATCCCGGTCCCGACTACATGGTCCCGTTCGGAAAAGCAAAGATCGTGCAGCCCGGAACCGACCTCACCGTCATCACCTACGGAGCGGTGGTTCCGCGCGCGCTGCAGGCCGCGCAAAAACTGGAGCGCGAGCACCAAGTCAGCGTCGAACTGATCGACCTGCGCTGTTTGAATCCCTTTGACTGGGATGCGATTGCCGCCTCGGTGAAGAAAACCAACCGCGCGCTAATCGCCTACGAAGACTCGCTGAGCTGGGGATACGGCGCCGAAATCGCCGCCCGCATCGCCGACCAGCTATTCCATCACCTCGATGCGCCGGTGAAACGAATCGCGGCGACCGATACGTTCGTCGCCTATCAACCGATTCTGGAGAATGCCATTCTGCCCCAGGGGAGCGATCTGTTCCGGGCAATGAAAGATCTGGCGGAATTTTAAATCACGCTCTTAGCTCTTAGCTTTTGGCTCTTAGCTCTCGCGCTTGGCTCGTGTGTAGAGACGGGGCTTGCCCCGTCTCCGCGCCTCTGCCTTCTCAGCCATTTTTCGTTTTCCGTGCGCCGCCCGCCCTCCCACCAAACGTCAATCCCCACGGCCCGCCATCAAAACATAGTAGCGCAAACGCCATCGCCGCCAGCGCCAGCGGAAATTCGTATCCGCCATTGCCCGTCAGCCCGTTCTTAAAATGCACTTTCCAGATGGCCACACCCATCTCGATCGCGAATGCGAGCGAGAAGAAGCGCGTAAACAATCCCAGTACGATGGCGATTCCGCCGAAGAATTCCGTCCCCGCGGAAAGATATGCCAGCCAGCGCGGAAGACCGAGCGAACCCACGAAATCCATGTGATGATGAAACCCGCCGAACACCTTGTGATAACCATGCGCGATCATGATCGCTCCCAGAACGAGCCGCATCACGAGCAGCGCTAAGGGCTGCAGCCGGTTGAGAAAATCCAAGCTCACCTCCAAAGAGCAGGTCTCAGGTCTCAGGTCTCAGGTCTCAGAAAAAGGCTGACCTCACACGAATCGGCGGTCAATGGCGCGGGAGATGCTCCCAACAAACCTGATGACTCAAGATGAAGAGATTTTCCTGAGACCTGACAACGAAGACCTTATCTACCAGGTCGAGTACGCGGTGCCATCACTGCCAATCTTGTCGGAACCGCTGTGGACGCCGATGATACCTTGCGTGTCAGTTTGTTCCAACGACAAGATCGCGTCTGCCGGCTCCGTCTGCCAGGTATCGCTGCTGCCCGTGATGTCCTCCGGAATTCTTTCCAGGTACTTCGCCGCCTTCAGATCCTCCAGCGACTGCGGCGCTTTTTTCTTGTCTTGTGTGTATTGGTAGATCGTCTTATTCAGCGTTTCCAGGTTCTGGCGCAGATTTTGCTCCCGCGCCCGCGTAATGCTGTGGCTGTAGATGGGCAGAGCTACACCTAACAGGATCAGAATGATGCTGATCACAACCATGATCTCGATCAGCGTGAATCCGCGGTTCCGTCCTGTCGCCCTACCCGTCATCTCCGGACCTAGTGCTTCCAACTCGAATAGGCAGTACCGTCGCTCGAGATCTCATCGGAACCGCTGTGCACACTCCCAATGCCGAGCTGGTTCGGATCCCATGCATCTTGGGAGTCTTCCGGCTCCGTCTGCCAGGTATTGCTGCCGGTGATGTCATCCGGGATGAATTTGACGTATCCGGGCACCAGATCGTCCAGCGACTGTGGCGCTTTTTTCTTGTCGAGTGAATACTCCTCGATGGCTTTATTGAGCGTCGTCAGGTTCTCATGAAGTTTGGCTTCCCTGGCGCGAGTGATGGTCTGGTCGTACCTCGGCAACGCGATCGCCAGCAGGATCAGGACCAGGCTGATGACGATCACCATCTCAATCAGCGTGAAACCCTGATTGCGAACTTTGGGATTGCGCGCCTTGGACCTGAACTTCATCTACCAATCCTTATACTTCGTGCCGTCCAAAGCGACTTGGTCCGTCTTGCAGTAAACATCGAAAACGTTTTGCCCGCCCCAGGAATCCGAGTCTTTATCATCCTGCATGGAGCGCATTCCCCATTCCTGTTTGGTGATCGGATCAACCGGGATCCGGCGCAGAAATTTCAGCTTCTTGCCCGCAACATCCACCCCTTTGACCAGCGTGTCGAGATCCGGAGGATAGTTTTGGCTGTCCACCTTGGTCTGGAACCCGCCCCGATCGGCGGCGTCTTTGTAGCGATCGATCGCGTCGCGGATCATCCACAGGTCTTCCCGCAACTCGTGCTCGCGCTCCCGAATAATGCTGTTTCGTGCCACCGGGAATGCCATCCCCACCAGGATGACCAGGATGGCAGTCGCAACGATCAACTCGATCAGCGTAAACCCGTGTTGCTGGCGCCTAACCACGGACGTCGCCGCCCGCATGTTTGTCGACTGGTTCATAAATCGGTTTTCAGTTCTCAGTCAAAAACCAGCCCAGGTTCTCTACTGAGAACTGAGGACCGGTAACTGGGAACTTCTTCTACTGAATCGTAACGGCCGCCTGCGCTCCGCTCAACCCGATCGGCTGCATCGCCGGGTCCCGTGCTCCGCCCCGAGTGATGGTCAGAGCCGACTGGCCCGGCGCCTTTGCCATGAATGTCAGGGTCAACACCGCACCCTGTCCCGAGACGCCCCCGGCGCCCGGAGGCCGCGTGGCTGTGACTTGCAGCGTGCCGGTCACAGGATCATCGCGATGCACTAACGCCACCGCTTGCCCGTCCTGGGACAGGAATCCGCCGTTCGATACGTTGATCACTTGCACCTGATTCGGATCGTAGCTGAGTTGCACGGGCACGGAATACACGTTCTGCCCGCCGGAAAGCATGACATTCACCGTGAAGGTCGAGCCCTTGGCCTGGTTCAATATGGGCGGATCAAACAGGAACGTTCCCGTGCCGGCGCCAGCTTGAGTTTGCGGAATCTGATTCTGTGGAGGCTGCGCTTGAGGAGTTGGCGCAGAACCTGGCGGCGTGGGCGCAACCGTACTCGCCGGCGGCGCCGTCCTGGTATTGGTCCGTCTCAGCGTCAGCGCATTGGCCGTACCCACGTCGATCATATCGGCACCCCCATGCGGCACCTCAAGCCCGCGGATGATGTGCGGGACCAGGATGAATACGATTTCGTTCGAAGAGTGGTCCGAGGTATCCTGCGAAAAGAGATATTTCAGGATCGGGATCGAGGCCAAACCCGGAAGCCCGGTCAGAGCCTTCGTCTTCGTGTCCTCCATCATGCCGCCCAGCAAGCTGACTTCGCCATCTTTCAAGCGGATCTCGTTCTCGATTTTCCGCTGCCCGATCACCGGTTGGCTGATACCGCCAATGCTCACATACGAGTCCACGTCCGAGACATCCATCGACATCTTCAGCGAAACTTCCCGTCCCGCATGCACCCGCGGCGTGATATCGATGTTCACGCCCACGTCGAGGTATTGAAATTGAGTGTTGACCAGCGGGTTGATACCGACTCCGCCAATTCCCGGCTGGAACGATCCCGTCGCCACCGGCACGCGATCGCCGATCTTCAGCGTCGCCTTCTGCCCGTCCAAGGCGCGGACCTGCGGATTCTGGATGACCTTGGTATCACTGGCGCTCATCAATGCCGTCGCCGTAGCCTGCGGAATCGTCACCTGGAAGTCGGTGGCAGTCAGGTTGTTGAACGTATTCAGGCTGATGCCGCCGGACGATGGTGCAGAAGTCGCCGTGCCGGTCGTGCTGGTCGTCTGGGTAGTGGTGGTGCTGATATTGGGCTGCAGCGCGATCGAAACGCTGGTCGGAGGGTTGACTCCAAGCGTGTGCGCCCGGTCGCGGCTAACCTGCATGACCGCCACCTCGATCAGCACCTCCGGCTTCGCCTTGTCGAGATCGTCCACCAGTTTCTGCGCCAGCGCCATCTGATCCGGCGTGCCCCGCACCACAATCGCTCCCTGCGAGGGCAATTGCTGAATGCGGCTCACTTCGAGGATGGTGCGCATCGCGTTCACGACGTCCTGCAATTCGGTAGGCTGAGAAAGGTTGGAAAGATAAAAAGTCTTGATGACGTTTTGTTCCAGCTCTTTCCGTTTTGCGGGATTGTCTTGCGCGACAAAAATCGTGTTCGGCGTCACCGGCCGCCAAAAGGTTTTGGTCTCGAACGAAATGATCATCAGGGCTTCTTCCAGGGTCACGTTGTTCAGTTCGACGTGCACCTGGCGCGCCGTGTAATCGGGGTCGAAAAGCACGTTGATCCCGGCCAGCTTGCCCACCGTCTCGTAGATCACGTTCGATTTCTCCGTGACCTTGAGCGTGATGGGGACGTTCGAGATCGGGGCCAACTCCACCGGGCCCTGCGCCGTTTCCAACCGCTTGCGCAACGCGGTCGTACCCGGCGACACTGCCTGCGGCGGCGGGTTCTGCGCCTCCCGAATCATCTGCTGCGTGCGCTTCAGCTCCTGCAGCGCGATGAACGAAGAAGGATCAATCTCCACTCCCTTCTGGAATTCCACCGCAGCCTCGTCGAGCTTGCCCCCGTCGCGCAGAAGCTGCCCGCGATGCACGTGTGATGAAGCGGCCAGGAAGCGGGTTCGCTCGTACGCAGTTCGATATCTCAGGTCTTTCGGTTTCAGGTTATAGGCCTGCTTGAAATAGTCGAAGGCCTGCTCGTAGTTCTGCCGCGCCTCGGCGTCGGCGCCCTTCTCGTAGAGTGCTCTGGCAGAATCACCCCTGGCAAAAACAGGAGGCCTCAAGCAGAGCAGCAGCAGAACAAAAAGAGCCGAAAGCATCAGACGTCTCATCAAGCAGTCCTCACAAAATTCTCTCTCGCCAGCGGGCAGCACGAGCCTAGCTCATCCGGGCCACTCCTCATCCTACTACCCGAAAAAGCAACCGGCCGGGTATCCCTGGGCCGTCACCAGCAAAAGTACCCGGAAAATCGGATTATAGCATCGCATCAACTTGCACCCGAAGTGACTGGTACGTCGGTGTTTACACTCATGAGTACGTGGACCGAGGGTGCGGGTCTCAGGGGTCAGGCTCAGGGGTCAGGAAAGGCACATCACGATGCTTTCGAAGGTGGGATGCGCGCAAGTTTTGCCTGAGACCTGACACCTGAGACCTTCCTTACCTCTTCGTGGTACTTTCTTCTCAACAATGGCCAAGCAGACTAGCCACCAGACCCAGCCCCATCGGGAGAAGAATCCTCGCCGCCAGCCCACCGCCTCGGGGGAAAAGGATGCCGCTGTAAACAGGAACGCAAGTCACAACTATTTCTTGCTGGAAAAATTCGAAGCCGGAGTCGTTCTTACCGGAACCGAGGTAAAATCCGTTCGCACCGGCAAGACCAATCTCAAAGACGCCTACGGCCTGATCAAGGACGGCGAACTCTGGCTCCTGAACTGCCACATCAGCCCCTATGAGCACGGCAACTACGCCAATCATGCCGCCCGCCGCACCCGCAAGCTTCTGCTCCACAAAGAAGAGATCCGCAAGCTCATCGGCAAGACCCAGCAGAAGGGACTCACCCTGATCCCCACACGCATGTATTTCAAGAACGGAAGAATCAAAGTCGAACTAGCGCTCGCCAAAGGCAAACAGATGTGGGACAAGCGCGAAACCGAGCGCCGCCGCACCGCCGACAAGGAAGCACGGGAAGCCATCTCCAGGGGCAGAAAACACGCGTAAAGTGGTTCGCGAACTGGGATCGCGAATATTCCGGCTAAACTTCGTCCGCCACACGCCTCGGTATACAATTCAGTCGATCTTAGAGGTCCAAGAGAAATTGCCTATGGGCCGCTTTTGCGTCATGCCGGTGCTCCTCGTCTCAGCCGTTCTGTTTGCGCAGGACACCATATCCGTTGACGCCGTTTCTACGATGCATGTGTGCACCGACAAGAATCCAGGGTCCTCCGATCCGTGCGCGACCCCGCCTCATCCCCTGAGTAAGATAAGCCCGAGTTATCCCGAGAAAGCCCGTCGGTTGCGCAGCGAAGG
>JBEKWL010000152.1:0-9131 GCA_049513095.1 Terriglobales bacterium | reverse complement strand
GCGCCGTCGCTCCCGACGCCAATCCCTACCTGGTGATGTACTCCATTTTCAAGACCGGATTGGAAGGCGAGACGGCCAAGATCAAGAACCTCCGCGAGGCCGAACGCTACCTGCCCGACAACGTCTACACGGCGATCGACAACTTCCGCAAAGCCCAATGGACAACCAAACTCCTCGGGGAAGACGTGAAAGGCCGCTACGCCGACCTGAAGCAGGCATCGGCCGACCGCTGCCCCCGCCTGCTGGGCACGATTGTCAAGCCCTCCGAAGTGCAGTTCCACCACGAGGTCTATAACCAGTACCTGTGGAATGAGTTTTAGAGAAACTCTGACTAAGTGAGTATGGACAAATGGACGTCCGGCGCCGCCTACGACCAGTGGATGGGGCGCTGGAGCCGGCTGCTGGCGGATGAGTTCTTGAGCTGGCTGAGTTTGCCCTCGAATTTGCGCTGGCTGGACGTGTGCTGCGGAAGCGGTGTCCTCACGGAGGCCATTGTTGACTGCTTCGCGCCCGCGCGGGTTGCGGGTGTGGATGCATCTCCCCAGCAAATTGGATTTGCCCGCGCGCAACGCAATCGTCCCGCTGTCAGCTTCGAAACCGGGGATGCGATGGCTCTTCCTTTCGATGAAGCCAGCTTCGATGCTATCGTCTGCGGTCTGGGGTTGAATTACGTTCCGGAGCCTGAACGTGCCCTCCAAGAAATGCGCCGCATTGCGGTTCCTGGGGGCGTCATCGCAATATACGTTTGGGACTACGCGGAGGGAGTACGGTTCCTGCGCGAGTTCTGGGATGCGGCCGCAGCTAACGACCGCGAAGCGTTGGCATACGATCAGGGCCACCGCTTCCCGCTGTGCAATCCGGAGGCGCTACGGAAGCTCTTTGAGCGCGCTTGCGTGGAGCAAGTGAGCGTTCGTGCGCTCGACGTCACCACACGGTTCACCAGTTTCGATGACTACTGGCAACCATTCCTGACGGGACAAGGTTCTGCTCCCAACTATCTTGCGACCCGCGATGAACTTACCCAAAACGCAATTCGCAAGCGCCTGCGTGCTGCGCTGCCCACCGACGCGGCGGGTGCAATTGAGCTGCCCGCCCGTGCGTGGGCGGTTCGCGGGCAGCGCTGAATGTCCACGCGAGGGCGGTCTCACTTGCCGACTCCAGCAACAATCGATGCACGTTCGCTTCCCCACGGCCTGTAGAAAAATTTTAAGATTTACGCCGCTAACTTCTGAGAGACGGCGCTAGCGCATCGCCACCACATTCGTGACGTTGGCATTCAGGTAGCGGCTCATCGCCAAGTCGATAATCGTGCCGATCATCTCCGTGTAAGAGAGTCCCGATGCCTTAGCGGCCATGGCAAATTCCTGCCGGCTCGCCAGCCAGGGATTCGGATTCGCTTCGATAACATAGACGTCGCCGTTCGGAGCCAGCCGCATGTCGATGCGTCCATAGTCGCGCAGCTTGAGCGCCCGATACGCGGCCAAAGCCGTATCGGACAGCCGCTTCATCGTATCTTCGTCAAGGTTCTCCGCGATTTGCGATTTGGTCAGCTTGTAGACTTCCGTATTCTTCTCGAACTTAACGTCGTAGCTGGCGATTCTTGGCGTGCCTTCAGGCAAGCGTGACAGGTCGAGCTCCACCATCGGCAAGACCTGCGCTCGTTCGTAGCTCCCGAGAATTCCCGCGTAAATTTCGCGCCCTTCGATGTATTCCTCAATCAGCGCCGGAGAGTCGAATTCATCCTGGATGTACTCGACGCGCTCCATCATCTCCTTGACGTTTTTCACGACCGCTCCGGCATCGATGCCAATCGATCCATCCTCCCAGGACGGTTTGACGATGAGCGGAAAGGAAATGTCGTGCGCATGTTCAATGCGTCCGCGATAGGCAGTAGCAAAGAACGGAGTCTTGATGCCGTGAAACGCGAAGATCTTTTTGGCAATCGCTTTGTCCTGGGCAAGAATAATGGCATGCGGACCCGCGCCGGTATAGCGCAATCCCAGCAGATCGACATAGGCGACCACGTTCATTTCCTTGGTATCGTCGCCATCGAAAGACTCGGTCAAGTTGAAAAGGAGGTCGGCATCGCAGCGCGAAAGCGAGTGCAGCGACTGCGGGCGTCCGTCGAGCTCGAAGTAGGAGGGCTCGTGCCCCAGCTTCTGTAGCGCTTCAAAGATTTCCTCGCGATCGGTCTTCTCTTTTTTGACCTTCTTGACTTTCTTGCGAGGCTTGTGCACGGGAACTGCCTCTTCCTTCGCCGCCGCGACCGGGTCTTCGTTCCACACGTCGTACAGCAGCGCGATCTTAAGTTTTGCTCCGATCATCAAGTCTCCTCGGAAAGGCAGGTCTTAGGTTTTAGGTGTCAGGTCTAAGGAAAATCTTGGACACCGATCGGTCGCCCAGGTTTTCCTTAGACCTGACACCTAAGACCTGAGACCTGCTGTTCTACGGCTGAATAAACTTTCCTTTCGCCACATAAGTCATCACCAGCGCCGTGACATAGGCCGTAACTTCCGCCAGATGTTCCGCGCTGCGCGTTTTGTCCGCGCGCAGGTCGAGTTCACCGGCGCGCTTTTCAATCGTGTCCATCAAAGTCTTGATCAGCGGACGCTGCGCGCCCGTCCACTGCGCAACTTTGTCGATCACCGCTTTGCGATGCTGGTGCAGAAATTCGTGTGCCGGAAGCGCCGACTTCCGCCGCTTCGATACGGGAAAGATATCGCGCAAATCCGTATCCGGCGTAAGCTCGGTGACCGCAACTTCTTCGCGCGCATTCTGGTGATAGAACTCCGCCACGGTCGTTTCCATCTCATCGACCGTAAGGTCGCTCTGCCCGCGCCGCCGCGCAGGTTCGCTCTTCCCCAGCTGGCGCGCCAGCCGGTTCAGATAAAGCAACTTCGACATCGCACCCCAGCCGCGATAGCGCTTGCGCCAGTTCGAGCGTGGCGTCAGCCACACCGCAAACGTCTCGGCAAAATCTTCATCCGGATGTTTCTGCGCATACCATCCCGGCAAATGCCGAACATAGTCGCGGGAAAACGGCGCCGGCCGGTAATTGTCGTGATAAGGACGGCGAAACGGCCCGAAGATCTGCTTCCACTCCGGCTTATTGTGCAGCTTGTACGCATAGGTGAAAGCGTGTCCCGCTTCATGCCGCAGGTACATCATGATTTCTCTCGCGTCTTCCAGGTCATGCGTTTCTTTTTCCAGTTGCGCCAAAGCCGCATGCGCCAAATAAAACGGAATCCCGATAATCGGCTCGCCCGAAGGGCATCCCCATTCGTCAGTCAAGTAACAGACCGGACGAAATTTAGTCAGCCCCTTGGCGTCCAGCTCGCGATAAAGCTGTTCCACAAAGCGCTCCACCGGAGACCCGGCAAGCGTAAGCCCCAGCTCGCGAATCGGCCGGCTCAGAAGTTCCTGGTACGCGGGCGGTTCAGTTTTTGCGATGTCGATGTTATGCACAAACGCTCGCTCACAAATAGTCTGCAACCGCGCAAGCACACACGGGGAGGGGCAGTGTCGCTGTCGTTAACAGTAATCGAATGCGGGATGATTTGGGAGTGACTGCGGTAATGCGGGCGGCGGATGGCCGAAATTTGTCAAGCAAAAGTTCCCGGCTGTCACTGGCTGGCCTTTCAAGGTGATTCAGAAGTTTGCGGGAACCTTAAGCTAACTTTCCCGCTCTTGCTGATGCTCGCAATGAAGGGGCGATCATACCGGCGGCAGAAGTTCCCCGTCTCTCGCAACGCAGCAACCAACGTGACAGCCATCTCGGCCCCACTGTAGTTCCCGGACGTGAAATAGAACTCCCTCACTCTGTGCCGCTGAATTGCAGCCTTTTCCAATTCATTGAACCGGATTCTTTTGTCTTTTGTTAGAAGCAGCCAGCCATTATTACCGACCGAGGGCAGCCATGTGGTATCTTCCGTCCCGGGTGGAAAATGGCTTCCGTGGCGCTCGTATCTGACTCCGTGCTGGGCGAGAGCGTCGAGAATGGGTCGGCAGTTGTGAAGATTTTCGTCGAGGTAAAGAACGAAGTCTTCAGGCAGCGACGGCTGCTGTCCGCTGCTCCCACCGGATTGCTTCTTCGATCTGTTTTGGCGTGACGCCATATTCGGAAGCTAGGTCGGGCACGGATTCCCGGGCATTGAACCTGGAGGAGATGACCGCAGTCGAGATGCCGGTACCGGCGATCACCGGCTTGCCAAAGCCCACCGCAGGATTGATCAGGATTAGCCGGGGCTCGTTCGGCGTTCGCTCCATGACAAATGGGTACAGCTTGAAGAGACCCTTTGGGTCGCGTTCGATGCGCTCCAAGTAGAGTTCCATCACTCCCGGGATCAGGATCTGCGTATCTTTCGACAGATTCACAACCCTGCCGACGTGCTCAATGAACAAATCGCGGCGATCCGTCTGGAAAGCCTGTTCCACGAGAGGATGGCGGTGCTGAACATACTTCGCCAGCGTCGCCAGCGATTTCCGCACCCTCGGAATCCGCACAT
This sequence comes from Terriglobales bacterium, assembly GCA_049513095.1. Classification (GTDB taxonomy): domain Bacteria; phylum Acidobacteriota; class Terriglobia; order Terriglobales; family Acidobacteriaceae; genus Acidiflorens. The sequence continues at coordinate 4,626 of JBEKWL010000152.1, read as the reverse complement.
CGTAGATGGCACGCATGCTGCTCAACATGTAGCACTCGAGCAGGTTCATGAATGACAAGCGGGAAGGCTCGCTAGCGGCCAGGCGAATGAGTGGAGGAACGGGTCCTCCGCCCTGAACCCAATACCGAAGAGTGTTGAGCGGAACCCGGAGATACTGGGCAACTTCGGTGAGTCCGTAGATCGGAACTTCCATCACGTCTGCGGTTTTCATTCTCCGCCTCCACTGATCTCAGAATAGAGCAAATGACCAGGCATGTCATCGGTACACGATCCCTGCTGAGTACCTTAATTGCTTTTTACTGAAGCAGCGTCCCGTTCCCGTTAGGCTCTTCCGGAGGGATCACCACCGCCGCCGCGACCCGGTCTCCCGGTTCAACGTTCAGCAGCCGCACACCCTGCGCCGAGCGCCCCGATTCGCGGATGAACTTCGATTCGATGCGGATGATCTTGCCGTACTGGCTGATCAGCATAACCTCTGATTTCTCACTCACCTGCGAGATGCCAACAACTTTGCCGTTGCGTGCCGTGGTCTTGACGTTGATCACGCCTTTGCCGCCGCGATTGGTCAGGCGGTACTCGTCGGCGGGAGTGCGTTTGCCGTAGCCGTTCTCGGTGACGGAGAGAATAAGCGAGCCTTTTTCCGGAACCAGGTCCGCAATTTCGGGAGCGATATCTCCCTCTTTCACCACCGCTTGCGCCTCCGGTTTGATGGTGGTGGCCATGCCGACGATGTAATCTTTCTCAGCCAGGTTCATGCCGCGCACGCCGGTGGCGTTGCGTCCCATGGAGCGCACGTCGTTCTCGTCGAAGCGAATCGCTTGTCCGTCGTGCGAGGCGAGGAAGACGATCTGGTTGCCGTCCGTCAGCGAGGCCGCGACCAGCTCGTCGCCGGGTTCGATATTGATGGCAATGATGCCGCGCGACATCACGTGCGAGAAGTCTTTCACCTCGGTCTTCTTGACCGTGCCATTGTGCGTGACAAAGAAGACGTACCTGCCTTCTTCTTCCAGGTCGCGCACGGCGAGCATGGTGCGCACGGTTTCGCCCGGCTGCAGACCAACCAGATTGCCCACGTGCTTTCCCTTGCCGGCAGCGGCGATGTCGGGAATCTCATACACCTTCAGCCAGTAGACGCGCCCGGTGTTGGTGAAGATCAGGATGTAGGCGTGGGTCGAGGCGATGAACAGATGCTCGACGAAATCCTCGTCGCGCGTCTTCATGCCGGTGCGCCCGGTGCCGCCGCGCCGCTGCATGCGGTAGGTCGAGATCGGAGTGCGCTTCATGTAGCCGGAATGACTGACCGTGACCGCGACCTGCTCGTCGGCGATCAGGTCTTCCAGCATGATTTCCGCGGCTTCGTCCTCGATCACCGTGCGCCGCGCGTCGCCGTAAAGCTTCTTGACCTCTTCCAGTTCCTTGATAATGACCTTGCGCAGCTTAACCTCGGAAGCAAGAATCGACTCGTACTCAGCGATGGCCTCGCGCACCTGCTTCAACTCATTTGCAATTTCGTCGATCGACAGCTTGGTCAAGCGGTGCAGTTGCAGTTCGAGGATGGCGTCGGCCTGTTTCGCGGTGAACGGTTTGTCGGCGTCGAGCTTCGGAGCGCGTCCCGTGGTGTTGATGTCGATCTTTTTGCCGCCAAAGTAAGCGACCAGATTTTCGCGAGCCTCCGCGCGGTTGGCGCTGCCGCGGATGATCGCGATCACGTTATCGAGGTGATCGAGCGCGGTCAGGTAGCCTTCCAGAATGTGTTCGCGATCGCGCGCCTTGGCCAGCAAATACGAAGTGCGCCGCCGCACCACATCGACGCGATGGTCGATGAAGTGTTTGATCGCCTGGATCAGCCCCATTTCCTTGGGCTGGCCGTTGACCACGGCCAGCAGAATCATGCTGAAGCCTTCCTGCATCGAGGTGTGCTTGAAGAGTTGGTTGAGCACGATCTGCGGTTCGGCTCCGCGCTTGAGCTCGATCACGATGCGCATGCCGTCGCGATCGCTTTCGTCGCGAATGTCGGAGATGTCGTCGATGGTCTTGTCGTTGACGAGGTCGGCAATGCGTTCGATCAGGCGAGCCTTGTTCACCTGGTACGGAATCTCAGTAACGATAATCGCCTGCTTTTCCTTGGTGACGTTTTCGATGGCCGCCCGTGCGCGCATCATGAAACGGCCGCGGCCAGTGCGGTATGCCTCGAAGATTCCGGCGCGGCCGTGAATGATGGCCGCCGTCGGAAAGTCCGGCCCTTGCACAAATTTCAGAATCTCCGGCAGCTGCGCGGTGGGATTATTCACCAGCGTGATGGTGGCGTCGACGATCTCGGTCAGGTTGTGCGGCGGAATCTTCGTGGCCATGCCAACCGCGATTCCATCGGAGCCGTTGACGAGCAAGTTGGGAAAACGCGCGGGCAGAACCGCGGGCTGCGTTTCCGTGCCGTCGTAGTTCGGATAAAAGTCGACCGCTTCTTTGTCCAGGTCTTCGAGCAGAGCGGTAGAGACGCGCGTCAGGCGCGCTTCAGTGTAACGATCCGCCGCCGGCGGGTCGCCATCGACCGAGCCAAAGTTGCCTTGTCCATCGACCAGCGGCGCGCGCATGGCGAAGGGCTGCGCCAGCCGCACCAACGCGTCGTAAACGGCGAGGTTCCCGTGCGGATGGTACTTGCCCATGACTTCGCCGACGATGCGGGCGCACTTGCGCGTGGCGCGTCCCGGAGCCAGGCCCATCTGCTGCATGGTGTAAAGAATGCGGCGATGCACGGGCTTCAGTCCGTCGCGCACGTCGGGCAGCGCGCGGCCGATAATCACCGACAAGGAATAGTCGAGATACGACCGCTTCATCTCCTCTTCAATGTTGACGGGCTGTATGTTGAGGGCGCCCGGACCCGTCGGAGATTGACCGTCGCCTCCGGGAGGAGGGGTTAAGGGAAGCTCAGGATTCTGATCGTCAGCCATAAAATTAGGTCTCAGGTCTTAGTTGTCAGGTCTCAGTAAAAGGCTTTTGTGGGCCGGTGTGGGGACGGGCGTCTCGCCCGTCCGAGCGGAGCGCAGCTTCGCCCGCTCTTTTCCCCTCGTAAATGTCGCTAAGTTCTTGCATCTACAGGCACTATCGGGCTGGATTTATGAGTAAATTATAGCACGCTTAGGGGGCTTCGGTGGCGGGCGAACGTTGGCTTTTCGGGCTCTCCGCAGGTTCCATAGAGGGCACTCTTAACGCGGTCCACCAGTAGATTTCCGGCAGGGTCGGGTGATGGGAAGGATCAGCGAATGTCTGCGCGATCCAGCAATCGTTGCGCACGGGCGCGGGTTACGTTGATCACGGAGGGATCGGCGATGATCTGATCAAGGATCGGCTGAATGGCTGTAACCCCGATCAGTTGATTGGCGCGGGCCATCTCCTCCATATTTCTTAGTTCTTCGTCGAGCGCCAGCTTTTGATACTGGTAATCGTACTGGAGGCGATGTCCGAATTCGAGCGTGGACGAGAGGCTTTGCAAAAGAATGGTCAGGTCCTGCACTGCCGGGTGGGTGGAATAGTTGTAGGTGGACTCTCCGCTGCGCCGCGCATCTTTGTAGCCCAGCGTCTTTTTTCCGGTAAAGGCGAGGTTCTTGTGATGGGAATCGACGTCCTTCTGAAAATAGCCGGCCTTCGCTGCGAGTTGGAAGATCTTCTGCCGTGTTGCAGCGGCGATGGTGAAGTCAAGATCGAAGCTGTCGTTGTCTTGGGAATCGTTGTCGTGGGAATCGGTCTCGTCGGAATCGGACAGGCGGCCGCTGGACTGGTAGTGGGCCGAGCCCTCAGATGGAACGCGGATCGAGTAATGCTCCGGCTGAGAGGTGGGGAAATCGAGGGTAAAGGTGACCACGGCCGGGGCTTCCTGGATTTGAGTTGGTGTTTGCGAATAGGAGAGGACCGAAGAAACGATGAGCAGGCAGACAATCTGAAATGGACGGGGCATGGGCCGCAGTAATGATTGGGGATGGTGACGAGGCGTGTCAAGGGAAGCTGTCAGCTATCAGCGTTCAGCCTGAGCTGCCATTCTCCGGGCCTGCTGCCGCATTTGGATTAAGTCCGCCTTCCATGGTTTCCCAGTAGACGGAAAAACCTCAGCGACGAAGAAGGCAACCGCCGCAGCCCTCTGCTTTTCGCACTCGGGGCTGACCGATTGCGCAGGGGCATCCCAGGTTGCGCCGGGTTCGATTTCGGTAGAGATATTTATCGGCGCACCTAGGTGGACCTCGCTGTTTCCAGAGGGGAATACCACCACCCACCCCAGGCGGCAGGCAGACAAGGACATCTGGCCGACGTTTTTCAAGGTTGCGGCACTGAGTAGATCGGATGTGGTATGTGTAGTGGAAACCAGCAGGGCAGGGCTGTCCTGTTGAGGAATACTGACCATCAGGGTCCCGTGGTCCATACTTGATCTTAGCGCAGAGGTTCGAGCTGCGCTCGGGAGGACAGCCGAGGGCGGCTGTCCCTACGTGTGTGGTGCGCCTGGCGTTCCTGAGTTGCTGCGGTGTGCAGATGGCAGATGGCGATGGCGAGCGCATCGGCGGCGTCGGCGGGTTCGGGGATCTGATCGAGATTCAGAAGGCGCGTCACCATTTGCTGGACCTGATGTTTTTCGGCCCG
>JBEKWL010000151.1:0-9180 GCA_049513095.1 Terriglobales bacterium | reverse complement strand
TTCGGATAAGAGGGAAAGACCTGATGTTGGGAGGTAACCGTATTATCGAGAGAAATAAAATTATCGCTCAGCCCATTGTCATTGATCACCGCCGACTGATAAGTCTGCGGGATGCGGGTATAGAAAATTCCGAATCCCGCCCGCACCATGAGCGGCCGATCGTTGCCGACCGCATACCCGATTCCCACCCGCGGCGCAAAATTCGTTCCTGGCAACGGCATCTTCCCTACCTGCGACCACAGCGGATTACTTGCCATTCCCGTCTTCGAAAACGTCTGCAGATCGTAGCGCGCTCCCAGGCTTAAGCTGAAGTGCGGCGTCAGCCGCGTCGTGTCCTGCACGAACGCCGAGTAGTCGTTGCTGTTCGGATGCGACACCGGATTCCCGAAATTCTGCTCGTAATATCGCGGCACATTGTGCGCCCACGCCCGCAGCGGGGTTAACTCCAGCCCCTCATGCATCGGCTCAAACGGAATCGGTAAAGACCACGGATTCACTGAAATGTCATCGTATAGATACTCCCCACCGAACAGCGACGGGAAGTAATCGTAGTCCCAGGTCCGCATGCCGTCGGCCCCGAACTTCCACTGGTTTCGCCCGCGGCTCAGGCTCAAAGTCTCCGCCAAGTGCAAACGGTGTTCCCGGGTTTGCCGCGGCAGTGTCGACGACTGCCCAAAATCCTCCATCCAACTGTAGATACTGGTCTGCGTCCCGGTTGTATTGGGAAACTGCTGCTCCAGATCGCGCGAGAACTGCACCCGCAGATGGCTCGTCAGCCGCGGCGTGATGCCACTCAGCAAACTGAGCGACGCGCTTTCCGTCGCCACGTCCTCTTCCCCATTCGCGCTGATCGAATCAAAGGTAATCGGACTCCCCGGATCAAAATAAACGTTGTTCGCCCCGTAAGACCGCGATGTGCTCAGGCGTGCGGTAAGAAACTGATGCGGCGAGAGCACGCGGTCCAGCTTCACAATCCCGTTTCCCCGAGTAATTTCGCGTGAAACGTTCCGCCCATGGTCGAAAGCTGCGCCGCCGACGCCATAACCAGCGCTTCATCGCATGCCGGCCCCCCAATCGCGGGATTGCAGATCTCGTAATCCCCTGGCGTCGGGTAAATGCCCACCAGCGGCGCCACCGCCGTCTGGCCGTTGTCGAACTCCACCACCGCCGGCACATTAAAAATGTGCTGATCGTATCCCGCAAACAAGAACGTCTTGCTGCGCTGGATCGGCCCTCCAATCGTCGCGCCAAACTGGTGCTGCTCGTTGCTGGGATTGAAACCGACAAATGGCGGCGCCGCTCCGCCCAGTTCACTGTCGCGCAAATGATAGAAAGTGCTTCCGTGCCAATGGTTGGTGCCCGACTTCGTCACCACATTTACCACCGCGCCCCCAGCCCGCCCCGACTCCGCTCCATAACCGCTCGACTGCACGCGGAACTCCTGTATCACCTCGTCGGAAAACTGGTAAGGCGCGCGATAACGTCCCAACGCCTGCGCATAGAACCCGTTATTGTTGTCCCCGCCATCCACCAGGCAGCTCGTGTTGTATCCCCGAATCCCGCCATAAGAAAGATCCCCGTTCGAACCCGAAGTCAGCCCTCGCGGATCCTGCGTCACGCCCGGCGACAGTAACAGCAGATCGGTGAACCTGCGCCCGTTCAGCGGCAGATCCTTGATCGCCCGCTCATCCACCAGCGCCGAAATCGAACTCGGATCCGCCTCCGCCATTCGCGGCGCCTCCGACACCGTGATCGTTTCCGTCGGCCCCGCCACGTTCAGCTTGAACGTCAACTGCGCCGCCGCGCCCACCTCCACCCGAATCGCCGGCGAAATCTGCGGTGACATTCCTTCCGCCTCCGCCCGCGCCGAATACTGCCCCGGCGGCAGCAGGTCCAGCGCGAATCGTCCCGCCGAATCCGTGGCCGAGTGGTAGCGGATCCCCGTCTCCACCCGGATCGCCACGATATCCGCGTTTGTAATCACCGCTCCCTGGGCGTCCAACACCACGCCCCGCAATGCGCCCGTGGATGCATCCTGCCCCCAAGCCCCAGACGCAATGAAAATGAGTTGAAGCAGGAATACCCGTGAGACAACGCGAAAAACGTTGCGAATCGTAACCAGAAACGGCTCGCCGCGGCGGCACATACGAATCCCCTCGTGTCCGAGACTTCGGAATCGGAGGGGATTCCGGAAACCCTGCGCATGTATATATCAAAGTGCATCGCGCCAGAATGTGACGCGCGCACAGGCAATATGTTCAGTTTTTGTAAGGGTCGTTGGTCGTCAGTCGTTGGTCGTTAGTCGTCAGTCGTTGGTCGTCAGTCGTTGGCGAGCAAAGGCCTTTCAGCCACAAGTCGAACCGCGAACGACTACCGACTGACGACCAACGACTGCATCACCCACTCAATGTGCCGGAGCTGCCGCCGGAGCCGCTGGCTTTGCGCTAAAGTCCACCTTCGGCGTCTGCCGCGAAGCTTCCGATGCCTGGAAGTACGCCGGGTTCTGCTTGTAGCCCGCAAATCCCGCGTACAGGCTGTTCGGGAACTGCAACACATAAGTGTTGTAATCCTGCAACGTGTCGTTATACCGCTTGCGCTCGACGGCGATCCGGTTCTCCGTGCCCGCCAGCTCATCCTGCAAGCGCAGAAAATTCTCATTCGACTTCAATTGCGGATAATTTTCCACGATCAGCAGCAACCGTCCGATCGCGCCATCCAACTGCCCGTTCGCGGCAATCTTGTCGGAGGGCGTCTGCGCCGAAAGCAACGCCGACCGCGCCTTGGCGATGTCCCCAAACACCGTCACTTCCTGCTGCGCGTATCCTTTCACCGTCTCCACCAGGTTCGGAATCAAATCCGCGCGCCGTTGCAGCACGATGTCCACCTGCGACCACGCCGCCTTCACCGCCTGATCCTTCGCCACCAGTTGATTGCGCACTCCCACGTACTGCCCAAACAGCGCCAGCACGATCACCACCAGCACCACCAGTACAATCAATCCCTTGCTCATATCACTCTCCTGAATAGAAAATTAATCGCAAGTCTAAAAGCCACGCAACTCTTACGCCGCCGGATCCAGCATTTTGTCCACCGCCGCGGTCACCTGTTCCACCAACTTCAGATAGCGCGCAAACACCTCATCCACCTTCGCCGACTTCCGCTCGGCCTTGCGCTCTCTGACGTCCAGCAGCTCACCAAACGCGCTCGCATCAATCCCCAGCTTACCCGCCAGCGCAGCCGCCACTTCCCTCTTCGATCCCGCTCCCGCATCTCCCAGCGCAATCAGCGCATGACGGAACAGCGTCCCAAAAGCCGGCAGCGACCGCAGCAACAGGTCCCACTTCGCCTCCGCGTTCCCTGACACCATCAGCAACCGCTGCCGCAGCAGGATCGTCTTCTCCCGCAGCTCATACTCAACCTGCACCCGATGTAAACGCATCGGGATCTCCAACGTCTTCAGAACGTCTTCTCCCCACAGCACGCGATAGTGCCGCCGCATGTCCAAAAATTCGATGGAGAAAAGGTCCGCCGACCGCCGTATCTCTTCCACGCCCATCAGCAACGGCTCCCGATGCTTCTTCTTCCCCCACCATTCGATCGCCGGAGCCAGCGCCGCAATCGCAGCGAAAGAAGTCTCGCCGAGCACGCACAGCAAATTCACGTCCGAGTGCTCGGCAACATAGTCTCCCGCCGCCGCCGACCCATAAAGAATCACAGCCAGCAGATTCGTTCCCGCCGCTCCCCGCATACGTTCGACAAACTCGTCAATCAGTTTTTCCGGAACCATTCCGCGCCTCTCACTTTCTAGCAGGTGGAGCGACGCTCCACTACCAACTGCCACCCGCTCCGCCACCGCCCGTACTCCCACCGCCAAACCCACCAAACCCGCCGCCTCCACCCCCGCCGCCGAATCCACCTCCAAACCCGCCTCCACCAAACCCGCCGCGGCCTCCGCCCATGTTGCTAAGCAGCATGGACCACAGCAGCCCCGACAAAAATCCAGATCCGCCCCCACCCCGGCCCCCACCACGGCCGCGAAATATCGCCCGCAAAATGGGAAGCACAATAAAGAAGAGAACGAAGATTAAAACCAGCACCGTTCCCGCTCCAATGTCAGGTACAGGTTGCCGACGAGTCGCGGCCAGAGGAGGCTGATTGTCCAGCGTCACGCCCGCATCCTGCGCAATCACCGAGGCCACGCGCGAAGTCATCAGCGTGACCGCTCCCGCATAGTCCCCGCTGCGCAGCAACGGCACCATTTCCCGCCCGAACCCGCCCACCTTCCCGTCCGGAAGAATCGACTCCAGCCCGTATCCCACCGTGGTCCAATACTTGTGATCCTCGGTCGCCAGCAGGATCAGCACCCCGCGATCCTTCCCTTTCGCCCCGATCCCCCACTTCTGATACAGCGCCACCGCGTAACTCACCACATCCTGCCCATCGACCGACTTCACCGTAACCACGGCAATCTGCGCCTGCGCCTTTTGCTCCACCTGCCGGCAAAGATCGTTCAACCGCGCCAGCGTAGCCGCATCCAGAACCCCCGCAAAATCATTGACGTAATTCGTGGCATGCAGAGAAGCAATGGGCTCGGCGGCAACCCACACCGCCGCCTCCAGCAGAATCCAAAGGATCGCCGAAACTCTTACCAGCCGTTTCATTCAGAAAAAATTGTACAGGAGTGCACTACACAAAAGGTTGGGCGCTGCAACTCGACTCATCAATGATTTGTCCAGCGGTGGTTGGTGAAATGGCGATCTTCCGGCAGTAACGACTTACATCGGGAAACGGTTCCAACCGATGTCATTCGTCAATTTGAGCCTAATGCGTCTTGATGATGGAGCCGACCAGATAGCCGAGCGCCATCGACACTCCTGCACTAACCAGCCCAAGCATTGCCCAATTAATCAGCACCCAATGAAGCCAGCTGGACGGAGCTGTGGGCGCGAGCTCGGGGGGCTGATCGAGAACTTGTTCGGAGACATTCTGACCGACGACCTGCTGCGAGACTTGCTCGAGAACTTCGGGCTCCTGTTCCCCCAAATCCTCGTGTGTAGCATGGATCGAAGTTAACTCCGACGAGCCCGATTCGATCGAACCTGAGTCCAAGCCGGGAGGTTGCGACGCGGTTTCCGAACCTACCGCCGTTTCCGGTTGAGTCTTTTCGGGCTCGGTGTTTTCCGGCTCCGTCTTCTCACTAAAGGTTTTGGGAATCATTTCGACGAGCTGGTCCAACACCGCCTCGTGGTCGTTCGTGAAACCGCGTGGATGCGGAGAGAAAATCTCCAGCAGGCCGACGACCCTGAAATCGGACAGGATGGGAGCGGCCATGAGCGAGCCTATACCCAGTCTGCGACCGGCTTCAGGATCAATACGCGGGTCGTTTTCCGTGTCCTCGCATGAGAGGAGGAGGCCACTGCGAACGCATTCTCCAGAGAGACCCTGTTGTACGTCCACCGGGACTCCGAGCGGCGGAGCTGGTTCACCGGCTCGCGCCCGGCAGATCATCTGGTCATCCGTGAGAAACGCCAGAGCCGCGCCACTGGCTCCGGTGAGGCTCAAGGCGCGCTCGGTGATCAGCTGCAAAACCGCATCGACGTACTCGTCACCAACCTCGTGGATCTCACGGCGAAGCGCATCAAGCGAAGAGAGCATTCCGCCTCGATCGGGCATTGGAACGACATCAGGGTGTTCAATGACCGGCGCCGGCGATCTGCGAGTGCTCCGATACATAGTTGCGACCTTGTTAGCCGAACTGCTTTTTTGACCTCGAAAAACTGCGGACAAATTGTAACCCATCCCGCCTGTTCCCGACATACGCCAAACGGGTCAGTTCTTCTGGGTAGAGGCGAACTGCTCTGATCGCTGTCTGTCAAGGTGGAGTGGGGCCAGGAACTGCATCCCTATTGGCTAGAACCGCCTGATCCAAACGCGGATTGACCCCAAGGAGTCAAATTCAGTCCCCACTGTTGCTGCTATATAAAAGGCGCCCTTTAGGAGCAGGTTTTGAGTCATTGCTGTCTAAATTAGCCGGCAATGGGGATGACTGTCCGAATAAGTGGACAATGCAGCGGAGACGAAGTAAAGTCTGCGTGTGATCAGCCGTACCAATCGTCTTCCACTCATTGCTCACGCCCAGCGGCATGGCGGACGCACAGCTGTCGTCGATTCGAAGGGGTCCTTCACCTACAACGATCTGCTGGATGCGTCGTCGCGCGTGGCGGCGGCGCTGCTCGCTGGCCGCGAGGACCTTAAAGAAGACCGCGTGGCGTTTCTACTGACGCCGGGATTTCCGTGGGTTGCGGCGCAGTGGGGCATCTGGCGGGCAGGTGGCGTTGCCGTCCCGTTACCGCTCAACTCTACAAGGTCGGAGCTGGAATACTTTATCGACGATACCGAGGCATCGACCTTGGTGTTCGATGCTCTGGCGGCTCCGCTGCTGTCGCCAATTGCCGCCGCCCGCGGCATCCGCGCGCTGTCGTACGACCAGCTTCCCGCTCGCCAACCAGCAGAATTGCCGGACATCACCCCGAACATCGCCCCGGACATAACCAGCGACCGGCGCGCCATGATTCTCTATACCAGCGGCACGACGAGCCGTCCCAAGGGCGCGGTCACAACCCATGCCAACACTACGGCGCAAATCGTGAGCCTGGTGGAGGCGTGGGAGTGGTCGGCCGGCGATCGCATTGTGCTGTGTTTGCCTCTGCACCACGTGCACGGAATCATCAACGTTGTTTCCTGTGCGCTGTGGTCGGGCGCAACCTGCCAGATGCTGGAGCGCTTCGACCCGGATGCCGTGTGGGACCGCATCGCCGGCGGCAGCGTAACCCTGTTCATGGCGGTGCCGACGATTTACGTGAAGCTCATCGCCGCCTGGGACAGGGCCTCCCCAGAGCGCCGCGCGGGCCTAAGCCGGGCGTGCACCAGGTTGCGCTTGATGGTTTCCGGCTCGGCAGCGCTGCCGGTGAGCACGCTCCAGCGCTGGAAGGAAATCAGCGGCCACACGCTGCTGGAGCGCTACGGTATGACGGAGATTGGCATGGCGCTATCGAACCCGTTACGGGGCGAGCGCGTGCCGGGCAGCGTCGGAAGGCCGTTGCCGAGCGTCGAGGTTCAGCTTGTCGGAGAAAACGGCAAGCCGGTTGCCCCGGGAACACCGGGCGAAATCGAAGTCCGTGGCCCCAGCGTGTTCGCGGAATACTGGGGCAAGCCCGAAGCAACCCGCGCTGCCTTCCGCGATGGCTGGTTTCGCACGGGCGATACTGCGGTCGTCGAGAACAGTGTCTATCGCATTCTTGGCCGGACGAACATTGACATCCTCAAGACGGGCGGACACAAGGTATCCGCGCTGGAGATTGAGGAAGCGCTGCGCGAACATCCCGCGATCGCCGAGTGTGCCGTGGTCGGCGTGCCCGATCCAGAGTGGGGCGAGCGCGTCGCTGCGGCCATAGTTCTGAAAGAGGTACTGACCGACGTGCTGAATGACGGCGATGCCCTCGATCTCGCGGCCCTTCGCGCCTGGGCCAAGGAGTTGCTCGCGGCTCACAAGCTGCCTTCGCGGCTTCTCGTGCTGGATGCGCTTCCGCGCAATGCGATGGGAAAGGTAATGAAGCCCGCGGTGGTGGCGCTGTTTCAAACCGCGGGCGACGGCGAGCGCGTCGCCTAGCCGGCTGCGGAAGAAGTCTAACTTCGCGCCCCAGCCCCTAAAGGGGCCACGCTCAACCATGTGGGCCAAACCGCTTGCTTTGAAAATATCTTCTATGTGGAGTATACTGTGGAATCGATTCCACATATGCAAATCGTTCAAATCGTACTGGATAAAAAGCTGTTACACGCCGCCGACCAAGCCGCGAAGCGCACTAAGCGAAACCGGTCCGCTCTGGTGCGCGACGCCCTGCGCGAACATCTCCGCCGGTTGGAACTGCGGGCCAGTGAAGAACGCGACCGCCAGGGCTACTCGCGACAGTCGCAAGCCGACGCGGAGGCGCGGAATTGGGAAGCGGAGGCCACGTGGCCGGAAGAATAGCCCGAGGCGAGATTCGGCTCTACCAGTTTGCCGCGCCCGACAAGAAACGGCCCGCCCTCGTACTCACCCGCAACAGCGCCATCGCGTATTTATCGACAGTCACGGTTGCGCCTGTCACTTCCACCATTCGAGGTGTGCCATCGGAAGTCGTCCTGAATGAGGAGGACGGCATGAAGTCCCCGTGCGCGGTGAACCTGCACAATGCAGTTACGGTGTCGCAACAGCGCCTGGGTAAACGTGTGGCCCAGCTTGGTCCCGCACGAATGAATGAGGTGTGTGCTGCTCTGCGGTTCTCTCTGGGGTGTGATTCACACTAGTTGCTGGGAACGTTCTGGTACTGCCCCACTCAAGCCAAAAGCGGGCTTGAGTGGGCCACCCGCCCAGTGTCGTGTCCCGGTAAATTCGCGACATAAGTATGATCTGTCATCTTGAGCGAAGCGAAAGACCTATGCATTTGCGCGGTCAATTACATAGGTCCTTCGCTTCGCTCAGGATGACAGTGTGGATTTATGCCACGAACTTGCGGGACGCCATACCAGGGCCGGCCTGCCGTGCGCCCTTGACAAGGTGTGGTATGCTGCCCGCGCGCAACAAATCTCTGGTTTCGCGCTCATCCTCACTGCGCAGGAGGACACCATGGCCAATGAAGCAGCGACCCTCCCACTACCCGCAATTCACACCAAACTCTCACGCCAGCAAATCACTGGATTCTGGGGCGCATGGTTCGGTTGGACGCTGGACGGCATGGATTCGGTGATCTATGCACTCGTCCTCAGCCCCGCACTCACGGAACTGCTTCCGAAGTCGGGGTACAAAGGCACTCCCGCCAATGTGGGGTTTGCGGGATCGATACTGTTTGCCCTCTTCCTCGTCGGATGGGGACTGTCGTTAATTTGGGGGCCGATTGCCGACAAGTTTGGCCGCACCCGGGTGCTTGCTGCCACCATCTTCGTTTATGCCATCTTCACCGGAGCTGCCGCTTTGTCGCAGACGGTGTGGCAATTGGGATTGTTCCGCTTGCTGGCAGGCATCGGAATTGGCGGCGAATGGGCGCTGGCGGGCACATACGTCGCCGAAGCCTGGCCGGAAGACCGCCGCAAGATGGGCGCCGGATATCTGCAGACTGGTTATTACGCGGGCTTTTTTCTGGC
>JBEKWL010000150.1:0-10597 GCA_049513095.1 Terriglobales bacterium | reverse complement strand
AACTTCGACGCCGGCAGCATCTCCATCATCGAGACCACGCCCAACGAAGTTTCGGGCAGCTATCTCATCGGCGCGCAGCCTACGCGCGGCGTGGTTTCGCTCGATAACTCGCGCTTGTACATTTCCGACTTCGGATCGAATAACATCGCGGTCTACGACATCGACTTAGGCAAGATAATCGCGTATCTCCCCGTAGGGACGCATCCCGACGCGCTGGCGCTTTCGCAGAACCAGAACTATCTGCTGGTGCTCGACTCCGGTTCCGGAGACCTCGCCGTAATTCAGAAACGCCAGCCAAAAAAGAAATTTGAGCCCTCGGAATATTCCTTGCTGACCATTATCCCCGTCGGCATGCAACCCAACCAGATCGTGATCAAGTCGTTCCTGGCGACGAAGCTTACGGACGGGCGTTAGTCGCGAGCTTGGCTCTTTGCTCTTAGCTCCTGTTCCCTCAAAACCCTCACTCCGCGCCGCTATGTCGTTGAAAGTGCGTCAGGCCCCGAATGCTCGTCGAAAAACATCCGGGGTCCGGACGGTTTTGTTGTGCCTGTGATCCAACTCCTATTTCGGCATGATTTCGCGCGCCAACTTACTCGCTACCACCTCGCGTATCTCGTTGCGTTTCTTCCCCGCTTCGATCATGGCCTCTCGCGATCCGTAATGCTTGGCGATGAGGGTTGCCGCTTTGGCGTCGAGCTGATCGATTGTCGCCCAGTTCGGAATCATCAGGCCGACCGCGATATCCCAGTCGTGTGGGCCATCGGTGGTCACGTTGTACCAGACTTTGTAGTCGCTGATCAGGCCTTCCTTCTTCAACATTTCATACGACGGCTTCAGGTTCTCGCGAAAATCTTTCCAGAACGGTTCACCCTGACCGGGCTTGAGTTCGTAGTAGGTGACGCGCCACACCGGTCCGTAATCATAGTTCGGACTCTGCGCCAGAGCGGGGAGCGCGGTTAGTAGCGTCACGCCAAGCAGCGTGGCCCATAGAACTTTTCTCATATTGCCTCCTGTTGGTTTTGGACCGGATGGAAATGGCCCGGGTACGGACGCGGAAGAATATCATCCCGAGCGATCGTTTTCAAATCGTTAAAAAGCAACCCGCAATGCCGCCTTCTCCGCGGGCTGCTGGGAGAAGTTTTTCGAGATATACTTTCTGGTCCAGTGCCAGGCACCCGGCTGAGAGAGTTCAGGTATGCTACGGGGGTCACGCAAGGATGTGATGACAGGCACGATAAAGTGAGAAGTCTTTAATCTAATATTCGCGAGGAAGGAAATAATCATCATGAGTCTTAGCCAGCTTGCCCGGTCCATCCGGGAGTCGGCGACTCTCAAGCTGAATGAAACTGCGGCTCTGCTCCGCGAAAAAGGCTGAATGAAACTGCGGCTCTGCTCCGCGAAAAGGGAGAGCCCATCATTCACCTGGGAGGCGGCGAACCAAAGAGTAAACCCCCCATTGATGCAGTGATCAACTGCGCGGCGCTGCTGAACACGGGAGAAATCCGGTACACGGCGCCCGACGGGATTCCTGCACTGAAGAAAGCCATCATCCGCTATACCGAAGAGCACTACAAGAAGATTGTGTCGGCAGACAACGTGATCGCTTCGGGCGGCGCCAAGCAGTCGCTGATGGTGCTGCTGCACGCCATCCTAGATCCGAAGGAAGAGGTGATTTTCCCGGCTCCCTACTGGGTGAGCTATCCGGAGATGGTGAAGCTCGCGGGCGGTGTTCCCGTGCCGGTCACGGCGGAGGACGGAACGTTTTTCCCCACCGTCAAAGAACTCGCCGACGCGTGCGGTTCCTACACCAAAGCCATCATACTGAACAGCCCCAATAACCCGTCGGGCGCCATGTACTCCCGGGAGTTCGTCCAGGAGATGGTCGAGTTTTGCGAGAAGCGGAGCATTTATCTCATCCTGGACGACATCTACAACCGGCTGGTGTTCGACGGCAAGAACGCGCCCATCGGTTACGATTTCACGAAGGTTCCGCTTGAGCAATCGAAAGTGGTGGTGATCAACGGGGTATCGAAGATGTATGCCATGACCGGCTTCCGCATCGGTTGGGCGATCGGGAATGAGCCGCTGATCGAGGCGATGGCGACCATCCAGTCGCAACAGACCTCCGGGCCTTCTTCCCCGGGGCAGTGGGCAGCGGTGGGCGCGCTCAACGGCGTGCAATCGTCGGTTGACAGCCTGCGAGTGACGCTCGAGAACAACCGGAACGTGATGATGGAACGCTTGCACGCTTTCGACGGCGTCAAAGTTCACAAGCCGGAAGGCACCTTTTACTGCTTCCCGGATTTCAGCGCGTACATGAAGGATTCGCAGAAGCTCTCCAATTTCCTGCTCGAGAAAGTCCGGGTGGTCACGGTGCCGGGCAAGGAATTCGGCTTCGAGGGGCATCTGAGGCTGAGTTACTGCGGCACCATCCGCGATATCACCGAGGGCCTGGATCGCATCAAGTGGGCGCTCGATCCGACTTCCGCCAACGAACTCTACCTCGGCGACCGCAAACTTGTGAGGGATTGGCAATGAACATCTACCTCGACGTGCAATCTCCCGCTGTAAAAGAGGCAGGGAAGCTGGCCAGTGTCTACGGCCTCGCCAACCATGGGCTGGTCAATCTGCGGCGTGCCTACTGGAATCTGCCGACACCGGCGCTTTATGAGGAGAGCATTTTCCGTTCCGAGGGCTCTCTCTCGCACCTCGGACCACTGGTGGTGGACACCGGCAAGCACACGGCGCGGGCCGCGGCCGACAAATTCGTGGTGCGCGAGCAATCCACCGAGGAGAAGATCTGGTGGGGCCAGTACAACCGGCCCGTCACCAGCGAGAATTTCAGCGCGCTGCTGGCGCGCCTGCAGGGCTACTTGCAGGGGCGCGATGTTTTCGTGCAGGACTGCTTTGCGGGAGCCGACCCGGAGTACAGCCTGCCCGTCCGCATCATCACGCAAAAGGCGTGGCACAGTTTGTTTGCGCGCACCATGTTCCTGAAGGTTCGGGGTCAAGATGCACTCCGGCGGCACGTGCCCGAATTCACCGTGATCGCGGCGCCCTCGTTTCTGGCCTCGCCCATGGTGGACGGCACGCGTTCGGAAACGTTCATCATGCTCAACTTCCGGGAACGTCTGGCCATCATCGGTGGCACCAACTACGCCGGGGAAATCAAGAAGACCATCTTTACGGTCCTGAATTTCCTGTTGCCGCTGCAGGGCGTGCTCTCCATGCATTGCTCGGCCAACGTCGGTAACGACGGCGATGTCGCCATTTTCTTCGGGCTCTCGGGCACCGGCAAAACGACGCTTTCCGCCGACCCCAAGCGACACCTGATCGGCGACGACGAGCATGGCTGGAGCGACAACGGAGTGTTCAACTTCGAAGATGGCTGTTATGCCAAGGTGATCCGCCTTTCGCCAGAAGCCGAGCCGCAGATTTATGCGTGCACCCGGCAGTTTGGGACCGTGCTGGAAAACGTCAGCTTCGATCCCGTCTCGCGGCGGCTGGACTTGGACGACGACACCATGACGGAGAACACGCGGGCGGCTTATCCGCTTTCCTACATCGCCAATCACCTGCCGGAGAAGCGCGCTGGGCACCCGCGGAACGTTATTTTCCTTACCTGCGATGCCTCCGGCGTGATGCCGCCCATCTCCAAGCTCAGCCCGGATCAGGCCATCTACCATTTCATTTCCGGCTACACCAGCAAGATTGCCGGCACCGAGATCGGGCTGGGGGTGGAGCCCGAGATGACCTTCAGCACGTGCTTCGGGGGCCCGTTCATGGTGCATCACCCGCTGGCCTACGCGGAGCTGCTGAAGAAAAAGATCCAAAAGCACGGCTCGCACGTGTGGCTGGTGAATACGGGCTGGACGGGCGGACCGTTTGGCGTGGGCAAGCGCATCAGCATCCATCACACCCGCGCGCTGCTCAATGCTGCGCTCAGCGGCTCACTGCTCAAGGTGGAGTACAGGAAAGATCCGGTTTTTGGCTTCGATGTGCCGGTTGAATGCCAGGGAGTGCCGTCGCAGATCCTGGATCCGGCGAATACCTGGCCAAGCCGGGAGCAGTATTCTAACAAGTACGATGCGCTGGCGGCTCGCTTCATCGAGAACTTCAAGCTGATGATGGCCGAGTGCCCGGAGCACATACTGGAGGCCGGGCCGAAGCGTCTCACGACAGCCTCGGTGCGATGAGAGCAGGTCCATGCGGTGGGGCTCCGCTGCCACCACCGCATTTTAGGTGCCCGGTGCTCCATCCTGTTCGCGCATTTTGCGAAAGGATGGGTGATGGGGATCATCAGTGCATCCTGGGCGAGGGTGAGCTCCAGAGTCGACAAAATCCCAGGCGGCAGAATCCGTGGGACGCACACAGCCTCCCGACTTCATTACCCGGCACCGCTTGGTTATTTTCCAGGACTAACCTAACTCTTCTTCCCGGTCACGGCGTAGAAGGCGGTCGCTTCCTGCTCCACGTTCTTGCTGCCGCACTTGGGGCATTTCGCGTCTACTTCGTGTTCTTTCAGAGTGAGAATTAATTCGAAGGTTTTGTGACAATCGTTGCAGACGTAGTCGTACACGGGCATGGGGGCCTCCCGCTCGATTGCGAACACGAGCTACGGTGAGAATTGTACGCCGACAGCCGCCGCTTGTCCCTGTGCGAATCCCAACCTTCAAGACGAAGGGTGGGCGCACGCGAGATGCGGTCAAGAGGGCCAAAAGCAGGTCCTTCGCTTCGCTCAGGATGACAAGGGCACTTGGCGCCGAGAACTGGGAGCTGACAGCTAAGAGCTGAGAGCTGCCCTTCGAAAATGTTCGAGAATTGCTTCGGCTTGAGATTTGGTCACGACCGCCGACAGCGCCGCTACATCCGCTTGCTTCACGGCTTGCAGGCTGCCGAAATGTTCCAGCAGGCGGCGGGTGGTGGATTCGCCTACGCCGGGAATTTCTCGTAACTCGGTGGCGCGATCGCGGATCTGGCGGCGCTTGCGATGAAAGGTCACGGCGAAGCGATGGGCTTCGTCGCGGATCATCTGCACCAGGTGTAAGACGGGAGAATGATGGTCGAGAACGACGGGGTCGTCTTCCTGTCCGTGGACGTAGATGATCTCTTCTCGCTTGGCGATGGCAGCCAGCGGCTGGTTGATGATTTCGAGCGCTTCGAGCGCCTGGGCGGCGGCGTGCAGCTGTCCGAGGCCGCCGTCGATCAGCACCAGGCTGGGCATGGGCTTTTTTTCTTCCTGCTGGCGCTGGTAACGGCGCGTGACCACCTCGCG
The DNA here is from genome assembly GCA_049513095.1 of Terriglobales bacterium. GTDB lineage: Bacteria > Acidobacteriota > Terriglobia > Terriglobales > Acidobacteriaceae > Acidiflorens. The sequence continues at coordinate 5,322 of JBEKWL010000150.1, read as the reverse complement.
CATGGAGGCGAAATCATCCACGCCTGTGACGGTCTTGATGATGAACTTCCGGTAATCCGATTTTTTCATCTTGCCGTCTTCCCACACCACCATCGATGCCACCGTTTCCGCCCCCTGAATGTGCGAGATGTCGAAACACTCGATGCGCCTTGGGAGATCGGGGAGGGCGAGCGCTTCTTGGAAGGCTTCCTGGATGGCTCGCGCGTTTGGCTTCAGGGCTCGGAAACGCTGGTCGTAGGACTGCTTGGCGTTGGTGCCGGCGAGATCGATGAGTTCGCGCTTGTCTCCGCGCTGCGGAACGGTAATGTGGACGCGCGTCGCTCGTCCGCCCTCGCCCGCGAGCTGTTCGCTGAGCGCGTCTTCAAGTTCTTCGCGGTCTTCGAAGTCGACGGGAACGAAGATGTTGCGCGGGACGTAGGGTTGCGCGAGGTAGAGTTGCTTGACTAAAGCGGAGAAAAATTCGGCGGGATGGAATTCCTGTGTGGTGGCGGGGCGGAGCCTGTCCTGAGCGGAGCCGAAGGACCCCGCCTTGTCCGGGTCAGAGACGCGGCCCCCCCCGAACTCAGGCAGGTCTTCCCAGAAAAATTCGCGTCGGTCCAGGACTTTTCCTCCGCGCATGTGGAACAGGTTCACGGCGAGCATCTGGTTCTCATAGTGAAAACCGAAGACGTCGGCGTCGTCGCCTTCGGCGGCGGCGATGCGCTGCTTCTCCTGCAACTGCTCGACGGTTGAGATCAGGTCGCGATAGCGGGCAGCGCGCTCAAACTCCTGCACTTCGGCAGCTTCCGACATGCGCTGGCGCAGAGATTTGACCAGGTCAGTTTGGCGGCCTTCGAGAAAGAACTTTACGTCGCGTACGGCTTCACTGTAAATCTCCGGCGTGGTCAGCTGCTTCACGCAAGGACCGAGACAGCGTTTGATATAGAACTGAAGGCATGGACGCGGATGGTTGCGCGTTAAGTCTACTTTGCAGGATGGGACCATGAAGTGGCGATGAATCAGGTCGACGATGCGATAGGCGAGATTGGCAGGGAAGTACGGGCCGTAGTAGGCGCTGCCGTCCTTGCGCAGGCGGCGCGTGACGTACACGCGCGGGAAGCGCTCGGCCAGGGTGAGTTTCACGTAGGGGTAAGTCTTGTCGTCGCGCAGCAGGATGTTGAAGCGTGGCTTCTTTTGCTTGATCAGGTGGTTCTCAAGGGCCAGCGCTTCTTTGTTATTGGCGACGACTATGTAGTCGACGTCGACGGCCTCGCGGACGAGCGTGCCGGTTTTCGCGTCTTCCCAACGGCCTTCGTGAAAGTAGGAAGAGACCCGCGCGCGCAGGTTCTTGGCCTTGCCGACGTAAATGACTTCGCCTTCGGCGTTTTTGTAGAGGTAAACGCCGGGGGAAGTAGGCAGGCTGCCGATTTTTTGTGGGAGATCCACGGTAATTCGATGAGCTATCGGCCCGTTCCGGAGCAGGCTCAGCTCAGCTCATTGTAGCCGCGGCCATTATTCGCTATATGGCTGGCATGTCTCACTTCGGATTGCAAAACAGGACCGTCAGATCCCCCCATGGCACTTCCTTCTGGATGACCAGATACGAAGCAAGCCGCTGGCGGTCAAAAACGGGATCTTGCCGATTGTCCACTACCAGGATGCGTGAATATAGGCGGAGGAAAGCTGGCATGCGTGGATCCTGGCGTTCAGCACCGTCGAGCAAGGGAATCAGTTCCATACGAATTGCGCTTAAACCTCCCTCGCGCACATCTTTTCGAAACGGTGTAATACCGCCTCCGTAATTCGCGAGTCGTAATTGCTCTTCAACTGCTTTAGGATCTTCCGCAATCCTCTCCAGTTGCCGGCTATCCATCCCTATGAAGTAAAGATAGAGCGCTTGGCGAAAGCGCTGAATTGTGATGTTTTGATTCGGTGTAAGTAGTCCTGCAGCATTCCGGCAGAAGAGCACTTTGGCACTTGACACCAGGGGAACCCATTCACAGGTATCATCAGCAAATTTGGCAGGAACAATCAAAAGGTCATCGGCTCCGACAGGAATGGACTTCAACAGACTTGCAGTCTCAGCCAATTGTTTGTTAAGGGGCAGGAATACGCGATAGGTTGCTGCAGCAAGCAGCATCGCATTCACAGCGAGAAGGATAACGACGACTCCTAGAGCAAATCGTGAATATCGCGCCGTTGCTCGCAGACGCACACACACCGCAGACAATATAAAGGTCAGGAGCACTGCTACTGTGGTGTGAACGAAGTATCCCGCGTGATGCGATATCGACAATGAATTATCGAAGACGTCACCCAGAAGAAGGCCCATATTGGTCAGCCCTAAGCCGACAAGGGGCCACTTTACCTCTGCCGGAAGGGCACGGGCCAGCGCAGTTGCCAGCGTCAAGAATCCGAGTATTATCCACATCCCGCCGATCAAATGTGGCAATACCGCAAGCTCGAAGTGAAAAACCGACTGCTGCGTTTGGGGCCCATGGGTAACAGTGCCGTGCAGAAGATAGAGTAAGTCAACTGTCGCGCAGAATATTCCGTAGGCAATGAGACTGCGCCACGGCACCGATTGGACGCGTGCGACAATCAGCCAGACCGTTGCCACAATCGTGATACCGGCCATCATTAGCGTGGTGTAAGGAAAAATCGCAAAAGCCAGCAGTTGGAGCAGTCCCATCCCTGCCCAGATCCGGAAGCGTTGTGCGCGGAGCAGGCTCATCTGTAGACCGAGGTATGCAAGCAGGAGGGGAACAGGGAGTTGAGAAAAGAAAGGTCTGGCGTAAGCCAGTCCGACGATCTCAAAACCTCGCAAGGACGGCAGGTGAATCCAAGCCAAGACTAATGGCTTAAGTAAGCCGAAGTTTGACCACACCAGAAAACCAAAGCCCAGGGCAACAAGCAGAATTGAGTTATCCGGCAAGAATTGTTCGAAGAGCCGAATCACAATCCAGCAAAGCAGCCCCCACCAGAACAAGTTCCAAACAAACAGTGCCAGCCAGAGATGCCCGCCAAACAGTGTGTCCACATATCCGAAGAGCTGGAATGCCAGCCGAAATTGGAGGTGCGCCGTTCCATTGGGAGGCACCTCGACACCATAGTATGGGTTCAAGATCGGACCATGGCGAACCATTGTTAGCTTGCTGATAAGCGTGTAGAAGCCAACATCGGGAGCCAGGATGGGAGACGATTCGGTGTAGCCAGTCTTTGCCCAAGTCGCCAGTGCTGGATAAGAGTACACGCCTAAGGTAAAGAGAATAGCCGCGATTATGACCGGGCGACGAATCAACATAATACTCAATGGAAATGTTGAAGCAGGAATCCCCAGGTTTGACGGATGCCAACCGCGGAAGCTGCCGCGAGGCATGGCGCGATCACCGCGAGGGCCCACAACACCTTTCGATTCGCAGGGAGATATCGCCTAAGAAAAACCAAAATCCATGGCAACACAGGAACCGCAAATCGTGGAAAATTGGACCGCGACCAACCGGGAGCATCGTAGGTATAAAGTGCCAGGCAGTACAGGAGCACAAAACACGCCTCGGCGGTGTGTTTCTTCGCGTAGTGCTGAAATTCTCCGGAGCGAATGGCCAGCACGATGCCAAGCAACACAAACAGAATCCAACCTAAGGTGAGCGCGAGGTTGGTCAAGGGCGCGTTGATCGGAAACGTGTCATGAAAAATGGCCACAAAGGGAAGGTTGAAAGGCAAGCCGCCGTGCCAGTCACTTTTCTGGTATAAGGCAACGTTGGCAAACGGATTTCCGAGATAGTGCTTAAGCGGCCACGCGTAGAGAGCTCCAATGACCAAGGCTATGGAGGTGGCGATGGCACAATCGCGAAACCTCTTGCGATACAGCAACTGAACTCCCAACCCCGCCAGCGCGAAGACTCCAAAAGGCCGAACCACTGTGGCGAGAGATCCCAAGACGGCCGCGCACAGCCAGTGTTCCCGGCGCAGCATGAGGAACGAGCCAAGAAGCAATGCCACGAAAAGCGGTTCTGCCCCTCCCAGCAGCGACCGCTGGAACCAGTCAAAGCTCAGCAGCGCGAAGAAAGCGGCAATCCAACCGTCAAAAAGCCAGTAGCAGAGCGCCACGCTCACCAACGACGCCCCGACGCACACCGCGACGAAGGCGGCGGGCAGGGAAGCTCCGCTCATGACTGATACGCTGGCTACGGCGTAAGGCAGCCCCCAAAACTGCTTTACATTGACCCCAGAAAACTGCCAGTGCCTGATCGCAGACGCGACTTCGAGGTAAGCACCGTTGTCTCCGGTCTTAATACTCCACCATTGGCCAATACGAACCTCCTACGGAGGACAAGAAAACGAGAAAAACCACGTAGGAAACGAGAACCATGCCCAGCACTAGCGTCGGGGATGGTGGCCGAATTTCGCCAGGTAATTCATGTTGGGGGCAAGCGCCTGGGGGAGCCATGCTTTGATCAAAGTGCAGAATTGAAATCGCGAGAATGATATCACAGAAGACTCGGAGCTCCTTTCCCGGCTAAAGGGCCAGTGCCCGGCCCGGAGCGGCCCTCTCTTCGGCTGCGCTCAGGGCCAGCTTTTCGGAACCAGTTCGAGCGATCACGCCGCGTAGCTCTTCACAAACTCCACCAGGCTGCGCAGGGCGATCCCCGACGGGCCTTTGGCGATCCAGGGTTTGTTCTCTTCCATCCAGGCGGTACCGGCGATGTCGAGGTGGATCCAGGGCGTGTCTTCGGCGAATTCCTTGAGGAACATGGCAGCTGAGATCGCGCCGCCCCAGCGTCCGCCGGAATTCACGATGTCGGCGATGTTGGATTTGATGATCTCTTTGTATTCGTCGTCGAGGGGAAGGCGCCACATTTTCTCGCCCGCTTGTTGGTTGGCGTTAGCGAAGCGCTCGTACATCTGGTCATCGCTGGCGAAGATGCCGGCGTTCACGTAGCCGAGGGCCACGACTACCGCGCCGGTCAGGGTAGCGGCATCCACGAGGTGAGTGCAGCCGAGTTGGCGGGCGTAGCAAAGGCCGTCGGCGAGGATGAGGCGCCCTTCGGCGTCGGTGTTGATGATTTCGATGGACTTGCCCGACATGGCGATCTGCACGTCTCCCGGCTTTTGCGCTTTGCCGGAGGGCATGTTTTCGGTGGCGCAGACGATGGCGGTGACTTTCACTTTGGGCTTCAGCAAAGCGATGGCTCGCATGGCGCCGATCATGGTGGCGGCTCCAGCCATGTCGTACTTCATTTTCTCCATGCCGTCGGCGGGTTTGATGGAGATGCCTCCGGTGTCGAAGGTGACTCCTTTGCCTACCAAACCTAGATGCACTTTGTCGGCCGCGCCAGCGGG
>JBEKWL010000149.1:0-15366 GCA_049513095.1 Terriglobales bacterium | reverse complement strand
ATTGCGACAGACTTCCGAAATGGAATAGGGCCAGAGGCGAGCAGCGCACGCACCGTTTCTCCATCCACCAGTTCCATCGCGATGTAGCGCGTGCCGTTCACGTGCCCGAGTTCATAAATCGTCACGATGTTCGGGTGATTAAGCGCGCAGGCGGAACGAGCTTCCTGCTCGAAGCGCGATAAGGCTTCCGGTTGAGAACAGAGGCCCAGCAAAAGAATCTTGATTACGACCTCACGGTCGAGGCGGGTGTCCTTAGCGCGATAGACCTCACCCATGCCGCCGGCGCCCAGTCGCTGAAGAATCTCGTAACTGCCGAAGCGCGCCCCCGGCGACAGGGTGGATGGCACCGAACCTGACGTGGGAGGTGGGTTCATAAACCTTGCTGGCGCAGCTCTCGGCATGCCGAAGCGGACTGCTCGCCGTTGCGCAATTACAGTTGAATTTTAAGTCGCTGCCACGACCGACCCCAAGGCAGCACCCTGGATGCGTTTATAATACCCCAGATTTCGGAGGGGATTCATGGATATTCGAATCGCAATCGCGGCATTATTTTTCGGGTTGGCGGACTAGAAAGTATTTCATGAGTGCCCCCAGCGTTATCCGCGATTTTTCGACAGCCCGTGGTCAGTTTATGAAATCAGGCGTCTCTGACAATGTCGGCGGTGTCAAGCGTTTTTTGAGCGTACTGCTCCTTGCACTCCTGCAATTCGTGTAAGATTCTGGAGGCGAGTACAGTGCACCGCTTCCGTGCGGGTTGATCCTGCCGGGCTGATTCGAGATGGGCCGGCGTTTGTTATCATCCAACGACGATACTCCCCAATTACCAGGTAGAACCGCGGCCTTTGGGCTGGCGGCACATTCCTGTCAGGAGAAACTGAATGGCGAAAATTGCAAAGACCGCCGACCGGAAAAAGGTCATGGATACAACGAAATCGACCGCATGTCCCAAGTGCGGCAAGGATACCCGCATCGTCAAACGCATGAAAGATCGCGAGCGCGGCGTGCCCGGCGGAATCTATATTTCGTGCTCGGGCTGCGAATTCTTCGAAAAACTGTAGAAGACGTTATCAGTTGTCAGTTATCAGTTTTCAGTTCAGAACCATCCACACAACAGGGAAAAAGGTGCGGCAATTCGTCGCGCCTTTTGCTTTTACTGAAAACTGACAACTGACAACTGAGAGCTGCTCTACCCAATCTGTCCCAAAATCGCCCGCGCTTCGGCCGCCGGGTCGGAGGCTTCCGTGATCGGGCGCCCTACCACGATGTGCGAGGCTCCGGCGGCTATTGCTTCCGCTGGAGTTACTACTCGCGCCTGATCGTCGTGTCCGCTGCCTGCGGGGCGCACTCCGGGAGTCACAATGGCGAAATTGCGGCCGAATTCCTCGCGCAGAGCGCCCGCTTCTTGCGCTGAGGCGACTACCCCCTTGCACCCGTTCGAAAGCGTCAGGGCGGCCAGTCGCAGGACTTGATCGAGCACTCCTCCGCGCAGGCCAATCTTGCCCAAGTCGGCGTCGTCCAGGCTGGTCAGCACCGTGACCGCCAGGACGAGCAAGTCGGGCTTGGTAGCTTGAGCGGCTTCGACGGCAGCTCGCAACATTTTGCCGCCTCCGGAGGCGTGCACCGTCAGCATGCTGACGCCAAGCTGAGCCGCCTCCCGGACGGCTGTTCCTACGGTGTTCGGAATGTCGTGATACTTGAGGTCGAGAAAGACGCGATGGCCCGAACCGACCAGTTCGCGGACAATGGAAGGACCTTCGGCAGTGTAGAGCTGCATGCCGACTTTGTAGGTGAGGGCAGAGTCGCCGACGGCCGCCACGATCTTCCGGGCGGCCGCGGCCGTAGATACATCGAGGGCAACGATGAGACGCTGGCGCGGATCCATACTCTCAACTGACGTCACCCGAGTTTATCGGGTTTAGTTGAGGTTGGCTACGGGTTGCAGCAGCGCCACTGTCGTTTGCCGGTTGTTCGACCGGTAATTCGTGGGCTGGTAGACGTCCAGGCGAACCTTCTGCACTCCGCGCGCTTTGAAGCCCAGCGCCAGCGCAGCGCTGTCGGAAACGTCGATGATCCGGCCGTCCACGACGGGACCCCGGTCATTGATGCGAACCACCACGGCCTTGCCGTTCCTCAGGTTGGTGACCTTGACGAACGTGCCCAGCGGAAGGCTGGGATGAGCGGCGGTGAAATCGCGCATGTCGAAGGGTTCTCCGCTGGCTGTCTGTTTGCCCTGGAACTGCTCTCCATACCAGGAGGCGGTCCCGACTTGATAGGCCTTCGGCATCGGGCTGTTGTTCTTTCGGGTTTTGTGCCTACTGGTCTCAAGGACCAGCGGCTGTGTGACCTTGGCGGCTTCCAGGCTGCTTGGCCCGGATGCGGCTCCGGCCCCCAGACTGGCGATTGATAAAACCACCGCCAGACCTTCGGCTAAACGTCGTCGCATTCAGTTACCTCTCAATCGAGGAAAGTCGTTTTCTGGTCGTATGCTCCTTTTGTCAGACGATTCGACGATGCTACGGGGTGGACGGGGGAGTGTCAACAAGAAAAAACGCCTCATCCATATACTAAATGGTAAATAATCAATGACTTAGCCCCATGAAAAATATAGATTTTAGTCGTATGTTATTGAAAGCAGTCAATAGCATATATTACTAATTAGTTACTACAGAGAAATTCAACTCCTGCGGAATTCTTGCAACTTGCTATCGAATGTTACACTTACGGTCATATGCTAGTAAGCATTTTATAATCAATAAGATACGCTTGAGACTGATGACTGAGTAGTAAATGAAAAGCGAGGAGACAGCGCTTGGCTTTCAGCCTCAGCTCTCAGGAGCTGAAAAGCTCAGACCTGAGGGCTGAGGGCTGAGAGCTGAAGGCTGGGCTGACCGCGAACCCTCAGAAGGGGTGTTCCCCTGTTCGAACTTTGGGTTTAGAGTGACGGCATGGCTGCGAGCCCACCCGTGGTGTTGACGATCGCCGGGTTTGATCCGTCCTCGGGCGCCGGGATTACCGCCGACATCAAGACGATCGCGGCCCATGAATGCTTCGGCGTTTCCTGCATTACAGCCTTAACGATCCAGTCGACGCGGGGAGTGCGACGGGTCGAGGGCGTCAATCCGAAGATCATCGCCGAGATCCTGCAGGAGCTGGCTTCAGACTTCGCCGTGGAAGCCATCCACATCGGCATGCTGGGCAATGAGCAGGTGGTCGCGGTGGTGGCGGATTTTCTGGGCCAGGCTTTTACGGGAAAAGCCCGGCTGCCTCATGTGGTACTGGATCCAATTCTGAAGTCGAGTTCCGGAGCTGAGTTGCTGGATGCAGCCGGGACCCGGCTCTTGATCGAGAGGCTGATTCCACTGGCAGAGTTAGTTACGCCGAACCTTGACGAAGCCAGCGTCCTGACTGGGATGGCGGTCACGAATCTCGATCAGATGCGCGGGGCGGCGGCTCGTCTGCACTCGCTGGGAGCGGCGAATGTGGTGATCACCGGGGGTCACCTGGAGAAGGCGATCGATCTCCTCAGCTTTACTACCGCCCGAGGCACCGAACAGGAAGTTTTCAAGGCCGACCGTCAGCGTTCCAGTTCCACCCACGGCACCGGATGCGCATTCGCCACCGCGCTGGCCTGCCACCTGGCGCAGGGCCGCGGACTGCCCGAGGCGGTGCTCCTCTCCAAAGTGTATGTATCGGCCGCGATTGCGAACGCCCACCCGCTGGGCCACGGAGTGGGGCCATTGCATCATCTCTATCGCATGAGCCAGCAACGGCGGGCTAGCGCTGTCGTGTCTGAGGGAGAGCACGCCCGTTCGCGAAACTGAGTGGAATTTCCGGTAGAGATGCGGGAGAATGGAACCCCAAACTGGGGACAATTATGCGCTGGTACCACTACTTGGCGTACTTTTTCGGAGGCGCGTTTCTTGCGAACACGCTGCCCCATTTTGGCAATGGGATCTCGGGCCATGCCTTCCAGAGTCCCTTCGCGACGCCGCCCGGAGTGGGGTTGTCGTCCTCGATGGTCAACGTCTTGTGGGGCTTTTTCAACCTTGTTGTTGGCTATCTGCTGGTGTGCCGGGTCGGAGACTTCGATCTGCGCAAGACGCGGCATGTCCTTGTCCTCGGTGCGGGCATCTTGATCATGTCGCTAAATCTTGCCCACGCATTCGGACGGTTCCACGGGGGATTGTGAGTCTTGGGCCAGGGTCCGCTCGCGCCGCCAGTTTTCCGGCTGGCAGCGGGAGACGGGGCAAGCCCCGTCTCTACAGGAAACTCTGTTTGATGGAAACTGACAGCCGAAAGCTGACAGCTATTTCTTCAGCAGGCATCCCGCGACAAAGGCGGCGACCGCCGCGAGCAGCCACTCGATCCGCCACAGTTGGATTGCCTGCCAATCGAGTACGGTGCGGACGCTGAAGAACACGCTCACAGCCAGCGCACCCACCACGCAGAGTACGCCAACCAGAAAAGCAATGGTGGCAGGCATCGTGAGCCCGAGCCGCTCACCGAGCGAGGCGAGTTCAGCCAAACCAGGGATTTCGAGGGTGCGTGCAACGCCAACGCCCAGATCGGGACGGCCTGCGCCACAAGAATGGCAGTAGAGTGAGCTGACGATAAACTCAGTGCCACAACGACAGGTTGCGCTTCGTTCGTCGCTTCTTCGCCGGCTGGCGACAGCCTTGTTGGACGCCAGCAGGGGCGCCCGCCAAAATTCGTGCTCAGTCTGATCGACTGCTTCTGCCATAAAGGAGCTCTTTGTTCCGACCTTTTTGGGATCGCAAGCGAATCACCAAAGCAAGTTATTGCAAAGACGACAGTTACGGGCGGGCCAAGGGGGAGGGTGGCCACTCCGGAAGGCAAGAATTACGCTATCCAAGCCCGAATTTTCCATTCTGCACGACTTGGCTCGGCTGCGGAGTACCCAATATGGTTCCTGGCGGCTGTCAGCGATCAGCTATCAGCTTTCAGTAAGCCCCGGGGTTGTCCTGACGGCTGGCAGCTGACGACTGATAGCTATGTTTCGGCTGTGCCCAAACGAATCCTCGTGGAAAGCTCCAATCAGTTAAACTGGCATGTGTGGTGTTCTTCCTCTCCTGGCATCGCCCCGCTTTGACTGCCATCATGCTGCTGGTCGTTGCCCAAGCCTGTCTGGCGGTGGACCCCTCGGTTTCGACCGCGTTCCGTCCCATTGATTTCCGTCCCACAGACCCGCTGAACCAGGCAGCTTTCGAGCACGACTACAACCTCGACTACGACGCCGCGATTCAGGATTTCGAGAAGATCATGGCGCGTCATCCGAACGATCCGTTTGCCGTGAATCATCTGCTCTCCGCGATTCAGGTGCGGGAGCTGTATCGCATGGGCGCGATGAATACTGGGGATTACTCGAACGACAATTTTATCGGACTAGCGCACCGTCCCGCCGATCCCGCCGAGAAGCAACGCATCAAGCAACTGGTCGAGCAAGCCGAGAAGCTGGAAGCCGCCGAACTGGCGCGTGATCCAAACAACGTAGATATGCTCTATGCCCGCGGCGTTACGCGCGGACAGTTCGCGCTTTACACCGCACTGATCGAGCGCGCCTGGTTTTCTGCTCTGCGCAATGCGGTGGGAGCGCGCCGCGATCACGAACGGGTCCTCGAGTTGGATCCGCAATACACCGACGCCAAGCTGGTGGTGGGGGCCCATAACTACGTGATGGGAAACCTGTCGCTGGCGGTAAAGATCGCGGTCGCGCTCGTTGGATTGAGCGGAGACAAGGAAAAAGGACTTCAGTATCTGAACGATGCCTACCACGCCAACGGTGAAACCAGCGTGGACGCCGGGGTCGTGCTCATGGTCTTCCTGCGCCGAGAACGCCGTTATGGCGAGGCTTTGCAGATCACGGGCGCGCTCGGTCCGCGGTTTCCGCGCAACTATCTTCTGCCGCTCGAGGAGGCGAACCTGCTGCGGGTATCCGGCAAGACGGACGAAGCCGAGGAACAGTACCGCCGGGTGTGGCAGAACGGTCGCGAGGGAAAATACAATCTGCATTACGAAATTGCGGCGCTCGGACTGGGCGACCTGCTGCGCAGCGAGAAAAAATATCAGGCCGCGGCTGCGGCCTACGAACTGGTGAGTGAGGTTACGGACGCCGATCCGGAATTGCTGCAGAAAGCGAATCTGGGAGCCGGCGAGATGTATGACCAACTCCAGCGGCGGGACCTGGCGGTGAAGAAATACGAGGCCGTGGTGGCCACAAATTCGGGCAATGCCGAAGCCGACAAGGCTCGGAAGAGAATGAAAGAGGCGTACCGGGAGTAGAGGCGGCTTTTGGCTGTTCGCTTTTGGCTGTTCGCTTTTTGGCTGTTCGCTTTTCGCTCTTAGCTTTTAGCCAAGAGCGAACAGCGATAAGCGGGTCGTGGAACATTTTCCCCGCAATCGTCGTATTCTATGCAAGGGAGACATAGCCATGTACTGCAACGCTTGCGGCAAGGCCATCGCTGAGGACGGCCGTTTTTGCTCCTACTGCGGCAACGTGGTGGGGATTCCGCCCACGCCGAAGAAACTGATGCGCTTGCGCGCTGACAGGAAGATCGCAGGCGTTTGTTCCGGGCTGGCTCATTATCTCGATCTTGACGTGTCGCTCGTGCGCATCCTCTGGTTCTTCATCACGCTCGCCTGCGGAATTTTCCCGGGCGTCGTCGCGTACTTGCTCGGATGGATCATCATTCCAGAAGAACCGCTTCTATTGCCGGCAGCAGCGTCGCAACAGCCGGTAACAAGCTAGCTGTAGAGACGGGGCTGGCCCCGTCTCCGACAGCCTGAGACCTAATGTCTTAGGTATCGGCTGCGACGAGCGGCACGCTTGAGTTCCGAACCGATCCCTGCCAAAGTGAGCAATTGTGAACAGACCCGCCGCGCCCACAATGCTTTAATCGTCGCGCGAGGAATCCAAAATCGAAACCCTGCGTGTACCGTCGGCGACTCGGAGATCCAAAACGAAATCCCGACTTAAGTCCATCAGGGAGGATTACTGGAGCAGAAATGAAGAAGATCCTGGTTTTATTGCTTGCCGCTATGTTCGTGATATCCGCTGCCGCACCTGCGTTCGCCGGTCATCACCGGAGACACCACAGATACCACGGCGGTGATCGCCCTGTTATAGTCATACGTCCTTAGGCGACAAGCGGGTCCAGGGCCGAGTGTCGGCACACGGAGTAGACTCTCACCCCAGAGACGCTCTCGTACCTAAAGTGTACCCGGGTGACTGCGGTATTCGCGGGTTTCGATTCTTTCCTCTTGCACAATCCCCTTTTTGGCCCCCTGGAGGTGGGCAGATATGAAGAAATGGCTTTGTTCCGTCGCCGGATTGTCTTTGGCACTGGCAGGCAACGTGGTCGCACACGCTCAAACTACGGCAGTTCCGCCACCCAACATCCTCAACATCGAAACGAACAACATAAAACCCTACCAGGATGGTCCCTACGACAAAGTTGCTTCACAATACCCTGCCTTGTCGCAGCAACTCAAGGACCCGACGCACTTCGTGGCGATGGAGTCCCTGACGGGCCCACCTCGAGCGCTTTTCCTCTCCGGCTACGATTCTTACGAGGCGCTGCAAAAGAACGAGGAGTGGCTCCTCCGCGACGCGGCGACGGACGCTAAGTTTGAGGAGCTGGATGCGCGCCAGGCCGCTAACGTATCCGAGATCCACTACACCATCTGGCATTATCGTCCCGACCTCAGCAACAACGTCGCCGGAGCGGACCTACCGCACTCCCATTACTGGGAGGTGATCGTCTTCCATATGCGTCCCGGTCACGTCGAACAGTTCGATGAAGTGACGAAGCTTTATCGCGACGCCAGCGTCAAGAGCGGCCAAAACATCCCCTGGGCGACTTACGAAGCGCAGACGGGTGTAACGGACGCGTACCTCGTCTTGGTGCCCATGAAGTCCCTCAAGGACTTGGACACTGGCCTGGCGCATCAGAAGGATTTCGGCGCTGCGCTGGGCGCCGAAGGAGGGCAGCGGATGGGCAAGCTTACCGAGGAGGGCGTGGCCAGCATAGAGGACAACATCTGGATGGTGAATCCGGAATGGAGCTACGTGGAGAAATCATGGATCGATGCCGATCCCCAATACTGGACGTCTGGGCCGGCCGCAAAGCCCGCGCGGAAACATGCCCCCGGAGCCGCGCCTGCACCAAAGGCTCCGCCCGCAAACTGAACAGGACCGATCGGAACTCGAAGGGCGTCGTCACACGAGGACGCCCTTCGTATTTTCATTCACACAAGTGATCGACCTGACACCTGAGACCTGACACCTTGCCTTCCCTGCGCAGCGACGACGCCGAGATCTTCTATGAAATTCGAGGGAACGGCCCGCCCGTCGTTCTTCTCCATCCTTTTCCTTGTCATCACGAATTCTGGAATCCGGTGGCTACGGCGCTCGAGTCGCGCTACCGGCTGATTCTTCCCGATCTGCGCGGGCACGGTGATTCGGAGATTGGCGAAGGGCCAGCCCTCATGCAAAAGCACGCCGGCGACGTTGCCCGCGTGCTCGATGCCGCCGGAATCGGCAAGGCTGCGTTCATCGGATGTTCGATCGGCGGATACATCCTGTTTGAATTCTGGCGCCGCTTTCGCGCGCGGATGACTTCGCTCGTGCTCTGTGACACGCGGCCTCAGGCCGATGCCGCCGAGGCGCGCGCGAATCGTCTAAAAGCCGCGGACTCCGTGCTGGAGCAGGGAACCGAACCGTTTATCGCGGCCATGATTCCGAAGCTAATGGGGCCGACGACGGTGGCCGCGCGTCCGGATCTAGTCGACGGAGCGCGCGCCATGATGCGCAAAATGTCCGCAGAAGACATCAGCCAAGTGCAGCGCGGCATGGTGGAGCGGCCTGACTCGGTCGCGGACTTGAAGACCATTGACGTGCCTACGCTGATCGCGATCGGAGAAGAAGACGTGCTTTCGACCGCCGCCGACGGCGAACTTATGCGGCAGAATATTGCGGGCAGCCAGTTGAAGGTGATCCCGAAAGCGGGACATTACGCGCCTTGGGAGCAGCCGGAAGCGGTCGGGATAATCTTGCGCCACTTTCTCGATGACGTGGTCGCGTAGGGACGGCCGCCGCCGGCGGGGCGAGGCGCAACAAGCAGCCAAACTGCAGAACTATTTTCAATCCGTCATCCGGCGGAAATTAGCAAACCCTGGCTGGAACTTTCCAACTTCCCAGAAGCCGACTTCTGGCCAGCGTCGTTGAGAGTCTGTCCCGGGCATAACTTCCGATTTGCCCGTAAACCAGTCACAATCGCCGAGGTGGAAGGGCGACCACAGATTGTTCCCGCCGACTGGCATTGAGGGCATCCATGATATACGGCTCTTCGCGGTTGCCACCACCTTGGAAAACGCAGTCTTTGTTCTGGCATGGTTCTGGCGTTCCAGGTACTGATCTAACTAGATCGCGCATCGGTTTTGTTGTGGCTTTCCCTTACGCTTACTCTAGAATAGGCGTGCGTGCGAATGCGAAGTGGGCGAAGGGGGGCATCTTTCGCATGACCAGCCGGCTGCCAGGCCAGGACTTAGCCGTCGGCATCAATCTGGGCCACTACCGTATCGCCGAGAAGATCGGCGCCGGCGGCATGGGAGAAGTGTATCGCGCCCACGACGAACATCTGGCCAGGGACGTCGCCATCAAAGTTCTTCCTGCCGGTACGCTGAGCGACCAATCCGCGCGCCGACACTTTCGCAAAGAAGCGCTGGCTCTCTCCAAGCTGAACCATCCCGGCATCGCGACGATTTATGACTTCGACACGCAGGATGGGGTGGACTTTCTCGTGATGGAGTACATCCCCGGAATCACACTCAGCGAGAAGGTGGCTGGCAAACCGCTGCCGGAGAAGGAAGTCCTCCGTCTGGGCGTGCAACTGGCGGAAGGTTTGGCCGCAGCCCATGACCACGGGGTCATTCATCGGGACCTCAAGCCCGGCAACCTGCAGGTTACGGGCGACGGACGGCTGAAGATTCTGGACTTCGGGCTGGCCAAACTACCGCTTCCGGTCGCGGCGAGTGCCATGACGGAGAGTGTTACCGAGACGCAAACCTATGCCGGGACTCTGCCCTACATGGCGCCGGAGCAGTTGCTGGGTGAGGAGGTGGACGCTCGGACGGATATTCATGCGGCCGGGGCTGTGCTGTACGAGATGGCGACAGGACAGCGACCTTTCGGCAAGTTGGATCACGCGCAGCTGATCGCAGCGATCCTGCGGCAGGCGCCGGTGCAGCCCGGGAAGCTAAACCCCCAAGTGTCTGCGGAGTTGGAAGGACTCATCGGCAAATGTCTGGAAAAGGAACCGGAGAACCGCTACCAGTCGGCGAAGGAACTGGCCGTGGACTTGCGGCGGCTGGGCGCGCCGAGCTCGGTCACAGCTTCCTGGCGAGTGGTCAAGAAGCCCCCGCCAAGAGCGGGGAGGAAGATCCTGCTGGGCCTGACCGGACTGTTGGCGCTAACGGCGGTGCTGGCGCTAACCGCGGTGCTACTGGGGTTGAACCTGAATCGATGGCGAGCGCGGCTGTTTGGAATGGAGGCCGGAGCGCGAATTCATTCGCTGGCAGTGTTGCCGTTGGTCAACCTCTCGGGCGACGCGGAGCAGGAGTACTTCGCCGACGGCATGACCGAGGAGCTGATCACGGACCTGTCGAAAATTGGGTCACTGAAGGTGATATCGCGGACCTCGGTGATGCAGTACAAGAACGCCAGGAAGGCGCTGCCACAGATCGGAAGCGAGCTGGGAGTGGAAGGGGTAGTCGAAGGCTCGGTGCAGCGGGTGGGCGACCGGGTACGGATCTCGGCGCAGTTGATTTACGCGCCGAGCGACACGCACCTGTGGGCGGAAAGCTATGATCGCGACCTGCACGACGTGCTGAAGTTACAGGGAGAGGTCGCGCAGGTCATCGCGAATGAGGTCAACGCCAAGGTGACGCCCCAGGAGCAGGCCCGCTTGTCGGGCAAACGGCCAATCGACCCGGAAGCGTACCAGGCCTACCTCCAGGGCCGATACTATTGGAATAAGCGTACGGAAGAAGACATCCGGAAGGCGATTGCCTATTTTCAGCAGGCGATCAATAAAGACCCGAATTACGCTCTAGCCTATGCCGGGCTGGCGGACTCGTACCTGGTACTGAGCCTCTACAGCAGCGCGCCGTGGCAGGATACTTACCGGCAGGCAAGAGCGGCGGCCACGAAAGCACTGGAGATTGACGACAGCCTGGCCGAGGCCCATGCCACGCTGGCGTCGACCCGGGCCGGCGAACAGTGGGACCTAGGGGGCGCGCTGACAGAGCTTGCGCGTGCCATTCAGCTGAACCCCAACTATGCGACAGGCCACCAGTGGTACGCCGAATATTTGATCTGCTCGGGCGACGCCGAAAGGGCGATTGCCGAGATTTCGCGGGCGCAGGAACTGGACCCACTCTCGCTGGTGATCAATTCGACTTACGGTTACATCCTGTTCCAGGCGCGCCGCTATGACGATGCGCTGGCGCAAGCGCGGAAGACGCTGGGAATGGATGCGAACTTCTATCTCGGTCATCAGCTTCTGGCCGAGGTGTACGAACAGCGGGGCATGTTCGAGGAAGCCATCACCGAGCGCCAGAGGGCAGCGACGCTGGCGGGCGAGAGCGCCGAAGAAGCCGGCGGGCGAGCCTTGCTCCTGAGGAGCGCCTACGCAAAGAAGGCCGCAAAGGCGTACTGGCAAGAACGGCTGCAACTGGCGATGAAGGATGCGAAGCAATCGAAAGATCTTCCTTACGAGCTCACCGATTCATCTCCGTATCGGCTTGCGGTCTTGAATGCGCGGGCGGGACGGAATGAAGCGGCGATTGGTCTGCTGCAAAAGGCCTTCAATGAACGCGATTACGGTCTTTACTACCTGAAGACCGCGCCGGCATTGGATGGGCTGCGCTCCGACCCGCGCGTGGCAAGTTTGATGTTGCGAATTGGGGTCACACAAAACCGGTAACCGGGAGAAAGGAGAAGCGACATGCCGCATAGAGGCAAGAAGAAGCCCCCGAAGAAAAAAACAGCGAAGAAGACGAAGAAGAAGTAGTAGTCGTAGCAGGGGGAGATTTTCAGAAGCTGGGGTCCGTACGTTCTCGCCGAGGCACCCGAGGCAGCGTAGGAAGTAGAGGTGTGCCCGCGAATAGCAACTGGCGTCGTTGATGTTTTTGCGCGCCCTTTCGGGGCGCGCGAGTATCCGCTTCGCCCAGGAGTTAATCCAGACCTTGTGCGGGGAGCAGACTGGTCGACAGCCATGCAAGATTGGTGCGGCTCACCAGAGACTTGGTGGGGGAGAGGGAGCGCAGCGATCGCGCGAGGTAACGGCGGGCGATGCGCGTGCATTGCGCGATGGCTCCGACGTCCTGAATGACCTGCGCGGCCCGGCGTAGATCGGGAGCGGTTGGTCTGCCGTTGGTCAGGACGTGCTTGAGGAATCTGCGATCTTTGCCGCTGCTCATGCGGAGAGCAAGAAGGATGGGCAACTTAAGCCGGGCATTCTTAAGGTCAGCGGCGAAGTTCTTACCTGTTTCCCGGGGATTGCGAATCACGTCGACAATGTCGTCAGTAATGAACAACGCTATGCCGTAGTTGTAGCCGTAGGCAGCGAGGGCCCGGACCTCGGAGGCCGGTTTCCCCGCTAATAGCGCGCCGCAGCGGGCGAGGTTCGACATGAAATATCCAGCTCCCAGCCCGATGACGCGGTAATACTCAGAAAGGGCAAGGCTTGTCCTCGCACTGTAATAAAGGTCCAAATACTGGCAGAGGTAGAGATCGCGGAGTATCTCATTCAGAATTTTCATCACCAGGCAGGGATGCTTGAATCGGCCACGTTCCAGTTCAGAGCCAAGTGTCCTGAACGCAATGGACTGCATGAGTTCGGTGGCGATGATAGCGTAGTTAACGTTGTATTGCCGGTGGAAGGCCGGACGTCCGAAGCGCATGCTGCCGGCATCAAGAATGTCGTCGGTAATGACGGTGGATGATTGCAGCAGATGAACGGCGGCCGCCAGATTCTTGACGGTTGCGCCATCCTTCTCCGTCCTGCAGGCCGCATAGCGGAACAAGAAAGGGTAGTCCGAGGGCGTATGCCGGCGCAGGGCGAACAGCATCATTCGGCGCAGGTGGCGGTCGCGTGGGCTGAGGTTGTCAAGCACCAGTTTTCTCGAGAGAGACTCAACTTCCTGGAATTGAGCGCGAAAGCGTAGCTCGCAGTTGTCCAAAACCGACCTCGATGAACGGCGTCGCTGGCGCCTGGCACGAACTGTGTAGAGCGGTCCACGACGGCAGTAGATTTGATTGTAATTGAGACCTTCGATGTCGAGCAGACTTCCTCTCCAGTCTCAGGCTGACCGTTAAGTGGCGAGATCCATACGCAGTTACAAGAGAGAGAAAATGTCGGTCTTTATCTCGCAGGGGCACCAGTTCTTCCTGTTCGGCTCCCAACTCCCGGATCGTCGGCTAACCGGAAGCTATCCAGAAACGGGCTTCGGGGAAGTGAGCGCACCCGCGATGCCTATTTTGCGAGTCTGTCTCGGGGCAAGGTAGCGAACGCCCAAGCCTGTCATGGCGCCGGTGCGCATCGCACTGATCAGCCCTCCCTCCATCACGGCCAGAGGAACCCCGGTTTGTGGGCAGTTCAGTATGATCAGGGCACTGGCGCGCGGCATGCCCAGTTGACGGTTGGCCGGGAAGCTGGCAATCCATTTCATGCCAATGGCGGAGCGCACTGGCCCTCCGATCGATGCCGCCAGGCCATTGAAGCGCCCCTGCGTTTCGCTCTCCGCGGTATCTGCGTTTCGCAGTACGATCTTTTGCGGTTCCCGGACTTCGCCCTTGGCAAACCGCGCCTGCGCTTTTCCGACCACGTTCATCGCCCGGCGCATATCGAGCACGTCGGCGGCAAGAACCGACTCTTGGTCGAGATAGAGGAACTCCACTATCCCCAAGGCGCCTCCTGACGTGTGGTCACTCTCTCGGATAAGTTTATCCCAGACCACTGGGTAATCCGTCCCATCCTGGTGTCCAAGTTTCCAATGTCGTGGAAAGTGGAGATGTGAGGATGGTTCTGACCAGCAATCGTCTTTGTTGTTTCTCGTTCAAATCGTTCACGTAGCTTGGACTTATTGGCATGGTGATCTGGAAAAACCTTGACGGTGACAATTCGGTGCGGACGGGTATCCTTGGCGCGGTACAACCTCTCCCAGGCCTCCGCCGCCAATACCAGAGGATTTCGTAATCGCCGTGGGCACTGCTGAAGTGGGGGAGAGTATGAGGTGACGAGGCGCCGCGCAAAATGCCATTTCTTACTTAGAGTCAAAAGACTCTGCCCCGAGGTCAGGATCCCCGCGCCGGTGATAAATCATCCTGCGATAACCGACGACCACTGATTGCGGCTCAAGCCCCGAGTAGTCGGCCAACCGGAAGTTATCCGGAAACGGGCTTCGAGGAAATTGGCCGGATCAGTAACGATAAAAGTCGCCTTGTCGTTAGCTCTGCTGGGGATTGCGTGTGGATCGCGGGCAAACAGGAAGTAATCCCCAGCCCCGTCCGGATTTTCCGCCCTTCTTTAGCTGTCCCCGCGAACATGGCCATACGAGCGGGGCGAACCCAAGCCGAAATCAGTGCTTTAACCCCAGTGGTCAAAAAGGCTTCTTACGCAGCAGCCGCAAGTGGATGATTCGATTGGGCGGGAAATTCAAGTTCGGTGTAGTCAGTCGGGTATACGTTTTGAGACGAAGCACACGGACGAAAGCCTGAAGTCGTAGAATTGGGGGCGTGACACGTGACCGACGACCAGTGATGGAGCAGGTTAAGTCTGGATTTCTGATTGCTGCGAAACTTGTTGCCGCCTTCTGTATCGCGGCGACATTCATGGCTGGTTGTGCATTGGTTCAAACCACGGGAATTTCATCGCAAATAGCTATTGGCTGGGTGCTCATCGTTGCAAGCATCGTCGTGATGGCTACCACCGTGCGGTTTTGGGCTGCGGGTTTCTTTGGATTCATCGCATACGGCGCTCTTCGTTGTTTGGGAGCAACTGTGTTCGCTTCTTCGTTACACCTGTCCCCGCTTTACATGCTCGCGGTAGCCGCGAGTCTGCTTGCAATGAGTATCCTGTGCATTCGGTTCACATCCAGCAAACGTCGCATCATCCGAATTGACAGGGCTAGTCTTGTCGTCGCTGCGATTTGTGTCCTCTTGGCCTTTCTTCTTATGGACTCGTACAAGAGCGTGGCTGTGATAAATATTGGCAATGTTGCGCTCTTCTTGTCATGGTGGGCAGCGCGAAGCTCACGGCACACTCCGCATTCTACCCACCGAACTGC
>JBEKWL010000148.1:0-9314 GCA_049513095.1 Terriglobales bacterium | reverse complement strand
GTGCTCATCTCCACCACCGAACACCTGCTCTCGGCGTTTACCGGCGTCGGCATCGACAACGCCATCGTCGAACTGGACAATCTGGAGTTGCCCATTCTGGATGGCAGCGCCCGTCCCTTTGTAGACATGATTCAAAAGGCCGGCATTCGGCAACAGCGCAAAGCGCGCACTTATCTCCGAATCGTGCGCGATATTGAGTTGCGCGAGGGCGACAAATTCATTGCCGTCTATCCGGCAGACGCCTATTCGGTTTCTTATTCGATCAATTTCCCCCACCCGCTCATCGGCAAGCAGACCTTCTGCGTGCGGCTGACCAATGGCAGTTATCTCAAAGAGGTTGCGCCGGCGCGCACCTTCGGATTCCTGCATGAAGCCGATGCCATGCGGCAGCAGGGACTGATCCGCGGCGCATCGACCGAGAATGCGATCGTGATGAACCGCAGCGAAGTGCTGAACCCGCCGTTGCGTTTTCCCGACGAGTTCGTGCGCCACAAAGTTCTCGACCTGATCGGCGACCTGGCTTTGATCGGAAAACAGATCCTGGGTTCGGTGGTGGCCGACCGCGCCGGCCACGCCATGCATACCGCGCTGGTCTCGCGCATTTTGCGCGACCGGTCGTACTGGGAAGAAACAGAACTGGAAGATGAAACTGCGGCGCCGGCCTTCGCCTCCGCGGTTGCTCTTAGCCGCTAGCTGGCTAAACGGCATCTGACTTGCCATAGAGACCCGGCTTGCCCGCTTCTCTACTGAAAAAGATGCGCCATGTGTGACGGCGCGGCCGCCACTCTCCTCGCCCGAACACTCACGTCCCTTGGTACATGCACTTTCATGCCGTTGAGTACACGCCCGCACTGAAGCACAATCCAAAAGGCAGGATCTGCTTCGTGTTGGCGAACGCCTCCCGAGTCTTTCCGCATTTGGCCCATTAACCTTCATTACTGGGGTAACTATCAGCGGATAACCCAGCCCGCTTACCATCTCACTATCGTCGGTGCACACTGGGAAAGAACTGTATGGGTGAGAAAATCGTCCCGGCAGGAACTTCGACCGAGCTGCCGCGGGTGAAGGCGCTACAGGACATTCTTGAGCGCATTGCGCCGCCGATCTCCACTCAGATTACCGATCCAGCCCCCGCCAATTCGCCCACCAACGGCAATGCCGCCGAAGTCCCACTCACAGTGGAGAAAGCCTACTACGAACAGATTATCGAGAACGCGCCGGAAGCGATCAGTATCGTCAACCAGGACGTACGCATTCTGCGTATCAACGGGGAGTTCACCCGCCTGTTCGGCTTTACCGCGGATGAGGCTGCAGGAAAACGGCTCGACGCGCTTATCGTGCCGCCCGATCGCTATGCGGAAACCGCGTGGATCGCCGAAAGCCTCAAGACTGAAAGCAAACTCACGCTCGAGACCCGGCGTCAGCGAAAAGATGGCTCACTGGTCGAGGTGCTGCTCTCCACCTCACGCGTGACGGTGAACGGCCATGGACTTGGAGCCTACGTCTCCTACCGCGACATCACCGAGCAGAAGCGCGCCGAGGATTTGAATGCGGCTTTGTACGCCATCGCGGCGCGCAGCCAGTCGGCCGAAGATCTGCAACAATTCTTCGCCGCCATTCACAACATCGTCGGCCAGTTGATGAACGCGCGTAACCTTTACATCGCGCTCTACGATCCGCAGTCTCAGTTGTTGCGCTTTCCCTACTTCGTCGATGAACAGGACTCTATCCCCGCCCCCAAGCCTCTGGGTCGCGGCCTGACCGAATACGTCCTGCGAACCGGCGAACCCCTGCTGGCGACCCCGGAAGTCTTCGAGGAACTGGTGCAGCGCGGCGAAGCGGAACTGATCGGTGCTCCGTCGGTGGACTGGCTGGGTGTTCCCCTGAAGAGCGCCACGGCCTGCTTTGGAGCCCTGGTCGTCCAGAACTACAGCGAAAACACCCGCTTCGGAGAGCGCGACCGCGAGATTCTGAAATTTGTTTCGCAGCAGCTGGCCGCGGCCATCGAGCACAAGCGCGATGAAGAAGCGCTCCGCCGCTCCGAGGCCCGTTCCCGTTCTCTCATCTTGAGCGCCGCCTTCGGTATTTGTCGCTGCACACTCGCCGGAAGATTCCTCGACGTGAATCCGGCGCTCATGACCATGCTCGGGCATGAATCGGTCGAAGATCTTCTCCAGCTCAATGCGCGGCGCGAAGTCTTCGTCAATCCGCAGGACTGGGACCGCCTGGCCGAGGACTATCGCTCAACCGGAAGCCGGAATGGCGTGGAAGTGCAGTGGAAACGGAAAGACGGGAACGTCATCTTCGTGCGCCTCAGCGGCTGCGACGCCACTATCACCGATGAACCCGAGGAAGCATTGGAATTGATCGCCGAAGATATCACCGACCGGCGTCAGCTCGAAGAGCAGCTTCGCCAGGCGCAGAAAATGGATGCCGTCGGCCGCCTCGCCGGCGGCGTCGCCCACGACTTCAACAACCTTCTGATGGTGATTAACGGATACACCGAGGTGTTGCTGGAGCAGTTGGAAAAGGGCAGCGCCATGCACCAGAAAGTCCTGTCCATCCAGCAGGCAGCCGACCGCGCCGCCACCCTCACCCGCCAGTTGCTGGCCTTCAGCCGCAAGCAGCTCCTCGAGCTCAAGGTGGTCGACGTCAACACCGTCATCGCGGACATGGAGCGCCTGCTGCGCCCCTTGATCGGCGAAAACATCGAATTGGTGACCCGCCTCTCCACCCAAACCGGTCACACTCGCGCCGACGTCAGCCAGCTTGAGCAGGTCATCATGAACCTGGTCGTCAATGCCAAAGATGCCATGCCCGAAGGCGGCAAGCTCACTTTGCAGAGTTCCGACGTTACCGTGCGCCAAAACTTCAGCGAACACCGTTTTATCCAGCCCGGACGCTATGCCGTGGTCTCGGTTACCGATACCGGCCAGGGCATGGACAAGGAAACCCAGTCCCGCATCTTTGAGCCGTTCTTTACCACCAAGGAAAAAGGAAAAGGCACCGGCCTCGGCCTCTCCACCGTCTACGGCATCGTCAAGCAGAGCAATGGATACGTCTTCGCCAAAAGTGAGCTCGGAGCGGGCACAACTTTCCACGTTTACCTGCCGCGCGTGGAAGATTCCGCCGAAGAGCTGAGCCCGGCCAAGTCCCAGCAGAACGAAGCAGGCGGCTGCGAAACCGTTTTGCTGGTGGAAGACGAGGAATCCGTGCGCGAACTCGTGCGTCTGACCCTCGCCTCTCGCGGCTACCACGTCCTCGAAGCCGAAAATGGCGAGTGCGGTCTGCGCATCGCCGAGGACTGCAAAGAACCCATCGATATCCTTATCACCGACGTCGTCATGCCCGGTATCGGCGGGCGCGAACTGGCAAAGAAGCTGCTCGCGCTGCGTCCCGGCATCAGCGTGCTCTATCTTTCGGGCTACACAGAAGATACCGTCATCACCCATGGCGCGCTCGGTCCCAGCACCGCGTTTCTGCAGAAACCCTTCACCCTTCAGTGTCTCGCCGAGAAAGTCCGCGAGGTCCTGCGCTCCCGATCCGCACCGCCGTCCGCCCCCAAGTCAGTCGCGAAATCGGCTTCGAACTAACTTCGCTGCCGGTTACGGCTCCGACCTCGCTGCCGGCTACGGCTCTACAGCTTGCCGAAAACCTCAAGCTTCGTATCAGGGCATCGCTTAGCCCCGGAGGGGCGTCCGAGCTTAGCCCAGCGCTTCAGCGCTGGGAAAAGCGGAAGAAATGATTCAAGTCCCGGAGGGACGACCGAAAATAGCCCGGCGCTTTACAACTTGCGGAAAAAATCGGTTTCGTATCAGGGCATCGCTTTAGCGATGCCGTAAGTTCTTTGAATTGAGATGCCCCTTTACGGGCTGTACGCCGAAGACCGAGTTTTCCCAGCAATCTGTCTAGCCCGCGCTCCAACGCTTGCAACTTTTTCCCCGTCCCCCTCGTCTTATACGTAGCTGGGTAATGAAGTGTGGGCTTTCGGCACCAGACCCATCCAAGTCTGCCGGCCGTACGTACTTCAATAGGGTGAACAATAACCGGGGTGAACTATGTGTGGTGAGCCATGCTGATCGGGAAACCGGCTGCGATTCCGTCTTCTGAAATTACTCCCCAAGCGACTTATCTGAACCGGCGCAACTTCCTCGCCGGCGCAGCCATCGCCGGCGCGGCTGCCGTTACCGGTGTCGCCTTCCGTGATCTTGCTGAGCCCGCGCTCACCGCCCTCGCCAACTCTAAGATTGATGGCCTCCAGAAAAGCCCCTTCAGCACAACCGAAAAGGAAACGCCTTACAAGGATGTGACCAACTACAACAATTTCTACGAATTCTCCACCGACAAATACGAGCCTGCCGGCCTGGCAAAGAATTTCAGGACCCGTCCCTGGACGGTGACCATCGACGGCGAGGTCAAGAAAAAGCAGGTGCTCGACGTCGACGCAATCATCAAGATGGCTGCTCCCGAAGAACGCATCTACCGTCATCGCTGTGTCGAGGGCTGGTCGATTGTCGTCCCCTGGGTCGGATTTTCCCTGAGCGAACTGATCAAGCGCGCCGACCCCCTGCCCAAAGCAAAGTATGTCGAGTTCACCACCTTGTACGATCCCAAACAAATGCCGGGCCAGCGCACCAGCGTGTTGCAGTGGCCGTACGTCGAAGGTCTCCGCATGGACGAGGCCATGCATCCGCTCGCCCTGCTCTGTTTCGGCATGTACGGCGAGGAGCTCCCGAATCAAGACGGCGCCCCGCTCCGCATCGTACTTCCATGGAAGTACGGATTCAAAAGCGCCAAGTCGATCGTCCGCATCCGCTTCACCGAGGGCCAGCCCTTGAACAGCTGGCAGCAGGCCAATTCCCACGAATACGGTTTCTATTCGAATGTGAATCCCAACGTCGACCATCCTCGTTGGAGCCAAGCCAAAGAACGCCGCCTGGGTGAATTCCTCAAGCGGCCGACCCTGATGTTCAATGGTTACGACCAGGTGGCGAGCATTTATGCCGGCATGGACCTGAAGAAAAACTTCTAGGAATTGTAATTGGCAATTTGTAATTTGTAATTTGAAGCTCCGGCACCTCTAAATGATTTGTCATCCCGAGCGAAGCGAGGGATCTGCAGTTGATTTGTCATCCCGAGCGAAGCGAGGGATCTGCAGTTCGCCGCAAAATGCAGATCCCTCGCTTCGCTCGGGATGACAAGCTCCGGCAATCCAGAATGAAACTCCGCCTCACAAAACTCGCGCTCTTCCTGGCCGCCTTGATTCCGCTGGGACGCCTGCTGTGGAAGGCTTTTCATGCCGGTCTGGGCGCCAATCCCATCGAGGTCATCACGCACTCTACCGGCGACTGGACGCTGATCTTTGTTCTCACCACCCTCGCGATCACGCCTCTTCGCCGCCTCACCCGCCAATACTGGCTGATCGGCGTCCGCCGCATGATCGGACTGTTCGCATTCTTCTACGGAACGCTGCACTTCCTGACCTACATCTGGCTCGATAAGTTTTTCGATGTCCATGAAATGTTGAAAGACATCGCCAAGCGCCGATTCATCACCGTAGGCTTCTCTGCCTTCGTCCTCATGATTCCCCTCGCCCTGACGTCGACAACATGGTCGATCCGCCGCCTGGGCGGCCAGAACTGGCAGCGCCTGCACCGCCTGATCTATCTCACGGGGATCCTGGCGGTGGTGCATTACACCTGGCTGGTGAAGGCCGATCGCCGCAAGCCCTTCGAGTACGGCATCGTGCTCAGCATCCTGCTCGCCTACCGCGTGGGGGTCTGGGCGTCCGAAAAGGCCTCCAAAAACCGCAAGCAGCCCGACCTGCTGGCCCCAGCCCGGAGCCGGGGGGAAGCCACCAAGGCTTGAGGAAGTGCCCCGCCAATTTTTTTTACCGAAACTTTGCTCTACAATCCGGGTTAGCCGCATCCTAAGAATTAAAGACAGGAGTGTCTTATGAATCCCCATGCCTCCACCCAGTGTGCCGGACGCCTGCTCATGGCTCTGGCGATGATCGCGAGCATCCTTTTGATAGCGGGCTGCAGCTCCAGCGGCAGTGCGCCCGCGCCCAACCCCGTCGGCTTCAGCATCGGCAGCCTGACTGGCACCTACGTTTTTTCGTCGCAAGGCGTAGATGCCAACGGAGCCCCCATAGCTCTGGCGGGCACTCTCGTGACCGTCGGAAAAGGCGCCATTACCGGAGGCACGATGGACGTGGTTGACATAGGGGTCGCTGCGGTGTCCCCGGTCGCTCAAGGGATCACCGGCTCCTATTATGTCAACAGCGACGGCCGCGGGCAGGCCTCGCTTAGCAGTACGGCGTACGGAACCTTTGTCCTGGATTTCGTCCTGACCTCGACCTCGCACGGGCTGGTCACCGAATTCGACGGCAATGGCACGGGCAGCGGCACCATCGACTTGCAGACGACTCCGATCACCAGTCTGACTCAGATCGCAGGGCCCTATGCCTTCAGTCTTGCCGGTAGCGACGCGGGCGGCTTTCCCTTCGCCAGCCTCGGGGCGTTCACGCTCGGCTCCAACGGCGCCTCCACCGCCGGCGTCCAGGACTTCAATGACAACGCTGTCCCTATCAACCAAGGGAGCCTCAGCGCCGGCGCAACTGTGGGCTCGGGGACCGGTCCCGGATCAATCACCCTTACCTCCAACTACGGCCCGCTCCTCTTTGACTACTACCCGATTGACGCCACCCACTTCAAGCTCATCGAAACCGACTACCATTACGCGTTCCTGGCCGGCGATCTCTTCACCCAGACCGGCGCTGTCATCCCCAATGCCCCAATGGTATTCACCATGGCGGGCGGCACCGAAACCAGCGGCCCCGTCGCTGACGGTGGCCTGATGACCTCGGACGGAACCGGCAACTTTTTCAGCGGCCTTGAGGACGTCAATAACGCCGGTTCGGTGCCACCGCAACTGCAATTCTCGGGCGCCCTCGATGCGGCCGCGAGCGGGCCTACCGGCGGCAGGGTTTTTGTCAATCTCGCTGGCAGCTTTTTTCCCGCCACTAGCTGGGTTGTCTATCCCTCCAGCGGCGGACTGCTGATGCTGGAGGCGGATCATGGAAACGTTACCATCGGCGCCGGTTACGCGCAGCAGTCCGGTGTCACTCTGCCGGCTTCGGAAAACTTCGGATTCAATCTTTCCGCGATCGACCTTAACAACGGCCAGGGAGATTTCGAAGAAGACGACATCGCCCAGTTCACCACCACCAGCACCGGCTTCACCGGAATTGTCGACATCAACGATGAGGGCACTACCACCCCAAACCAGTCCTTCATCGGCGCCTACGCCACCACGATCGACAGCGCTGGCCGCGGCCAAGTCACTACCATCGCCAACAATTCCGCCTATGTCAGCTTCAACTTCTATGCCGTGAGCAACAACCAGTTCCTCCTCCTTGAAACCGATCGCATTCAGATCGGGGTGGGGACATTCGAGCAGCAGAGTGCATCCGGGGCCGGGGGAGATGCGCGGTCGCACGTCTCGATCATGCATCCAGTCTTGCGCCCGGCACTCCAATTACACGGAGCCGCGCGCCGCAGGTAGATTCTTAAAGTTCGCCTAAACAACCAAGGGCGCGGCTCCAACGCCGCGCCCTCTCGTCTCGCAACGTCCTCGGCACTCCTGCCGTCCGATGAGGAGAATAGCCGTGAGAATAGTAACGAGAAAAGCGTGTAGTGATGGGGATGTGTGGTGAAGCGGCCCGGCCACATCCGTTGTTTTGAGCGCTAACGCCTGTTCTCGACACCCGAGACCTTTCCATGGTGCTGCTGTACAGAAAGAGGGAGGATTAGTGGTCATTGGCGTTAGTGTGGGATACTTCTTTCGCAAGGCACACGCTGTACGGGGGAGAGCGATGGGGACATTGGGACGCAGGCTTCGGGTGCCAGCTGTCTTCTATAGTTTGGCAATTGGCGCTTTTCTGGCGGTGTTAATGCCACAGGCTCGCGCGCAGGCCCAGGGTAACGGGTCATCCTTCTATGGACGTCAGTTCGCGGCCCTCGCCCACAACACCATCGCTCATCAGTTTGTCATGTTCGGTGGGACCGACGGACATTATGGGACCTTCGACGATACCTGGATCTGGCGTGGATCAACATGGGAAAAACAGACGCCGGCAAGGCGCCCAGAACCTCGGATACAAGCTGCCATGGCCTATGACAGTGCGCGAGGGGAGGTAGTGCTGTTTGGCGGCACCGACCAGCACAGCCGCCGCACCGCTAGCACACCGTGGGCCACCGTGCAAACGTTCCCCGCCATCATGCACTACGTGGGTACTGTTGTCCTCTATCGCGACATGTGGATCTGGGACGGTAAGGATTGGACGCAAAGAAGTCCGGCGCAAGCGCCCTCGGAAAGGAGCTGTTTTGAGATGGCGTATGACGCGGCGCGCAAGCAGGTCGTGCTTTTTGGGGGGTTAAGTGTAGAGGGAAAGACCCTGAACGACACCTGGGTGTGGGACGGAAGCAATTGGAGGAAGATGAATCCCGCCACCACCCCACCCGCGCGATCTTGGCAAGCCATGGCTTATGACCCCAATTCCGGCCAAATCGTGATGTTCGGGGGCAGCGATGGGCGGACTGATCTCGGCGACACGTGGTTATGGGACGGCAAGAACTGGACGCAGGCGGAGCCGTGGGGAGATCTGCCTGAGCCGCGCTTCGAGGCGGGCATGGATTACGATCCGAGCCAGGAAAGAGCGGTGTTGGTTTCCGGGTGGGGAAGAGAGGCAGATACAAACGATAGTTGGACCTGGGAGGGAGACCACTGGGAGAAGATGGCTAGGTGGGAGGAAAGCGGCCGGGCGAAGGTCGCCCACTGGGAATTTGAACAGATTTATGACTTTTCGAAGTTCGATCCCAAAGATGCAGACCGTGCATTGATCGTGAACGTAAGAGCGTCCCTCAACATTTGGGTTCCGAGGTATGTTCGGGGCCGGAACCCAGAGGGCAAGAATGGTGACGGCCAACCTCCGGACGCTCCGCAATAAGTTGACGAAATATCGCGATTGCAGTCAAAATCCCACTCCGGGGGCGAACAGACGGCGCAAACTTGTGACATCGCCTGATTTCGACAGTTGACGATTCTGCGCAAGGGGAACCGTCTGGACGCGTTCAGTACAAGTAGACGCCATGAACTCATTGACCTCGGGACGGGGGTTTTGAGTGTAATCGCCCGGTTTCGACAGTTGTGCTGGCCATCGCACGATCCGCCAGGTTTTCACGTTGGAATTTCAGGACGAATTCCAAAACAACTCGGCGCTCTGCCAAAGCAGCACCGCCCGCAGCCGCTGA
>JBEKWL010000147.1:0-10740 GCA_049513095.1 Terriglobales bacterium | reverse complement strand
CACGCGGCCAGCGAAGGCGAGGTCGGCAAGTGCGGCGTCGCCATCGACTCGCTCGAAGATATGGAGATCCTCTTCGACGGCATCAGCCTCGAAAACGTCACCACATCGATGACCATCAATTCACCGGCCAGCGTGCTCTGGGCCATGTACCTGGTCGTGGCCGAAAAACAAGGCGCCGACTGGAAGAAGATTTCCGGCACCATCCAGAACGACATTCTCAAGGAGTACATCGCGCAGAAGGAATACATCTACCCTCCCGCGCCCTCGATGCGCCTGGTGATTGACACTTTCGAATTCGGATCGAAGTTTACGCCGCGCTTCAACACCATCTCCATCAGCGGCTACCACATTCGCGAAGCCGGATCGACCGCGTTGCAAGAACTCGCGTTCACCATCTACGACGGCGTCGAATATGTCGAGTGGGCGCGCCGCCGCGGCCTCGACGTCGACGACTTCGGCCCCCGCCTCAGCTTTTTTTTCAACGCGCACAACGATTTCTTCGAAGAGATCGCGAAATACCGCGCCGCGCGCAAGATCTGGTATCGCCTGATGAAGGACCGTTTCGGCGCCAAGAACGACCGCACCCGCCTGCTGCGCTTCCACAGCCAAACCGCCGGCGTCTCGCTGCCTGCGCAGCAACCGAGGAACAACATCGCGCGTGTCGCCCTGCAGGCACTGGCGGCTGTTCTCGGCGGCACGCAGTCGTTGCACACTGACGCCTACGACGAAGCACTCGCCTTGCCCACCGAGGAAGCCGCGCGCATCGCACTGCGCACCCAGCAGATCGTCGCCTTCGAATCGGGCGTTGCCCAAACCGTCGATCCGCTCGGCGGAAGCTACTTCGTCGAAAAGCAAACTCTCGATATGGAGCAAGGCGCCTTCGATTACTTCGAGAAGCTCGACCAGATGGGCGGCATGGTCAAAGCCATCGAGCGCGGATACCCCCAGAAAGAAATTGCCGAGGCCAGTTACCAGTACCAGCGCGCCGTTGAAGCCAACGAAAAGATCACGGTCGGCGTGAACGATTTCGTCATCGAAGAAGCGTCGCCCAACATTCTCTACATCGGCGAATCGGTAGCACGCGCTCAGGAAAAGAAACTCAAAGCCCTGCGCGCCCGCCGCTCGAGTGAAGAAGTCCGCCGCCGCCTCGATGCCCTGAAGCAGGCCGCCGCCAAGACTCCGACCGCGGGCAGCAACGGCAATATTTCCAACGTCAACACCATGCCCTACATCGTCGACGCCGTCCGCGCCTACGCCACCGTGGGCGAAATCTGCGAAGCGTTGCGCGAGGTGTACGGAACCTATACGGAAGTGAGCGTCACATAGACTTTGTTTGAGGTCGCAATTTGCGACCTCAAAGATTCGTTCTTGAGTTTTGTGCGCTTCCCCGGCAGGGCGCCGAACGACGCAGTTTCGGTTTCATCACATTCGGAGTGCCCATTGATCACAGCCTTCGCCGGTTACGACCGCTACGATGGCAGGATGCAAATCACTTCGCCAAAACACGGACGAACACGGCGGTCATCAGCAACCTGTCGAAGAGCAGTCGCGATCCCCATCGAATCCCGAATCACGATTCTGCGTCATCAGAAGGTCATCCTCGACACCGCTCTGGCAGAGCTTTACAGCGTGCCTGTAAAGCGCTTAAATGAACAAATAAAGCGCAACCGCCAGAGATTCCCCCGGATTTCATGTTTCACCTCACTCCCAGAGAGAACAAATGTTTGAGGTCGCAATTTGCGACCTCAAAGATTGGCCGCGGTGGCCGACGCTCGCTTCCATACGCCTTCACCGAACATGGCGCAATCATGGCCGCGACGGTGCTCAACTCTGAGCAGGCGGTGGAAATGAGCGTTTATGTGGTGCGCGCCTTTGTCCGCTTGCGTGCCGCGCTGGCCGCAAACCGGGAACTAGCCGGCAGGATTGAAGAATTGGAAAAACACTTGGAGACGCACGACGGCGCGATTCAGGAAATCATGAAGGTTATCAAGAAGCTGATGAACCCTCCATCCAGTCGCCGCAGTAAGATCGGATTCGCGCTCCCGCCGGCCCGGACGGGGTAGTCGCTGTCGGCTTTGGACTCGCCGTCGGAGAGAACCGGCATCCAGCATCTGCATCATCAACGATGCCCGACCGCGGCAGTCCTGAAACAAATCGTGATCGTCAGTGCCGTTTGCGAGATGGAGAGTAGCGAAGGCGAATTCCCTGCTCCGTAGGATTTTGAATACCCGTACTCGAAACAATAGTGGGAACGTAGCTGCCGGGCAAAGGTCGGGCAAAGACGATGGCCGCCCGACTCGCCATTGCGCCCCGACGAGTGTTCTGATAACTTGCCTCTCGTCTCTCAAAGGAGGCCCCCGTGGCTTTTTGTGCAAACTGTGGAGCGCAGATCGCGGATGGTGCGACCTGTCCGAAATGTGCTGGCGCCGCCGTACAAGGCGCTCCCGCGGCCGCTGGGATCAGCGACAACGTGGCCGGCGCGCTGGCCTATGTGACCATCATTCCGGCGATTGTGTTTCTGGTGCTGGAGCCCTACAACAAAAAGCGCTTCATCCGCTTCCATGCTTTCCAATGCATCTTCTTTGCGATTGCCTGGACCGTACTCTGGATGATCCTGACATTCCTCGGCCACATTCCATTCTTCGGGTGGGCAACCATCTTTGTGGGGCCACTGATCAGCCTGGCCGGTTTTGTGATCTGGCTGATTCTGGTGCTCAAAGCCTACCAGGGACAGATGTTTAAGCTGCCCGTGATCGGCGACCTGGCCGAGCAGCAGGCTGGCGCGTAGGCTCCATACGAATCGTTGCCGCGAATGCGATCGCTAGCGAACGGGAAGCAATGCCCTTCTGAGGATTGCTGAAACAGTCTTGATTCGTGCCGCCCCTGGGACTCTCGACGAGACCTTTTCCCTCTTTGCACGTCAATCCAGTAAGCTAGGTATCGTCGTGTTCACCGGTCTTCAGCCAACGAGTCTTCAACCCATGACTTCGGGATTCCGACGCCATCGTGCGGTAGCAGTGTCGGTGGCCGCGCATCTGGCGGTGTTGGCCATGATTGCGTTCCACAATCCCAGGGTGATTGACCTGAGCCCCACCGGGCTTGCCTATGGAGACGGCGCCCACACCTACAAGCTGATTTACTTTTCACCAGGTGCAAAGACCGACGACACGCCCCGAGAAGCGGTCAAGCTGCTGTTCCCGCCGCGGGCAAGCAAGCCGCGACCACGGCCGCAGTCCCAGCCGCCGAAGCCTGCGCCAGAGCCTCAGCAGGCCATGGCCAACGCGGAAGCCGGCGACCACAATTCCCACGCCGGATCTCCGCTGGGCACCATGATTGACGGACCGATCACCGGCCATGAAGTCCACGTCGCGTATCCGGTCGTGTTTCCCGATCCTCCGGTGGTGCGCGCCGAGCTTCCCCGGGACCTGCAGGGCGACGTCGTGATCGAAGTCACGATTGACTCCCAGGGCAACGTCGTCGAAACCAGAATTGTGCAGGCGATCGGCCACGGCATCGACGAAAAGATCGAGGCCACCCTTCGCCGGTGGCACTACCAGCCGGCCACGCTCGACGGCACGCCAGTCGCCTCCAGGCACGACGTGCACTTCCATTTTCCGTCGTGATAAGGATCGGGTGCTAATCTTTCCCCTCCGGCGAGGAGGCGCGTATGCAACGCAGATCGTTCCTGAAGGGCGCAGGTGTTGTTACCGTCGTCGTTGTGGGCGGTGGAGTGTGGCGCGCCTGCGATCAGGGCGTCTTCAGTATCGGCGAAGGGCCGGCCTATGAACCCTGGAAAGACTGGCGCAGCCATCCGAACGAGGGCGCCCTGGCGCTGGTGCGCGCGGCGATTCTAGCCGCGAGCCCGCACAACACTCAGCCTTGGCTTTTCAAAGTCACGGATTCGTCGATTGAGTTGTATATCGACACCAGGAGAAACGTCGGAGCGCTCGATCCCTATCTGCGGGAAGAGCACATCGGGATGGGCTGCGCCCTCGAGAACCTTCTGCTGGCTGCGGCGGCCAACGGCTATCAAGCCAACGTGACACCGTTCCCGGCAAAGCTGGGCCCGATTCCCGCCAAGCCCAAACCGGAGCTTCTAGCGCGCGTAGATCTGGCCGCGGGCCAGCGCGAGCGGAGCGAGCTCTATGATGCGATCCCGCGGCGGCACACGAATCGCGGCAGGTACATCCCTGAAAAACCGCTCCCGCTCGATTTCGTCGACACTCTGCGCGAAGTGGCCGGCGACGCAGCGGACGTCAGGATTTTTCTGTTCACGGCGGAGGCGGACCGAAGAAAGCTGGTGGAAATAACCGCGGCGGCGAACGACGAAATCTATGCCGATCCGGACGTGGATCGTGGCAGCGGGCCCTGGATGCGCACCCACTGGAGTGATGTCCAGAAATCTCGCGATGGCCTCACGATTGACGCGTTCGGGCAGCCCCCAATCGCGACTGCAATGGCCAAGACGATGCCGGTGTGGATGCTGCGGTGGCTTGCGACGCGAGGCGAAAAGGACGGTTACTCGAAGCTGATGCTGAGCGCGCCCCTGATGGGCATCATTGCCGTGCATGACCGTTATGAGCGGGAACACTGTTTGCGCGCAGGGCTAACCTGGCAAAGGGCGCATCTGCTGGCCACTACGCGTGGCGTGGCAGGACGGCCGTGCAATGAGGCGGTGGAAATGATCGACCATGAGAAGGCGCTGGGAAAACAGCCACGACACACTGGCTTGCTTGCCGATGTCATGGGCGATACCGCGTGGCAGCCGACCTTCGTTTTCTATATGGGTTATCCAACATTGACAGGCCGCGCCAGCCCGCGACGGCCGATTACAGCGGTCGTTCTTTAGCGCCGGCTGTCGATTCGATCTCCTATGACCGGGCCGTCCAATTAAATTCGCCATTTGTTCGCCTATGTGCTAAACTTCCCCATCCCGCGAGGAGCCAGCGACGATGCGCAAAGCGATCCACCACCCAGCGATCCACCTGGCGATCCGGCATCTGAAGAAATCTGACCCCGTAATGGCCGCGATTATCGAGCGCGTCGGACCGTTCCGTATGCAGTTTGGCGAGCCCACGTTTCACGCTCTGGCCGAGTCGATCCTCTATCAGCAGTTGAACGGCAAGGCAGCCGAGACCATCTTCAATCGCTTCACCGCTCTTGCCGGAGATCCGCTGACGCCGCAGGGCATTCTCAAACTGACCGATGCCGAAATGCGCGGCGTCGGGCTGTCGCGGCAGAAGACCGCGTATCTGCGCGATCTCGCCGAAAAGACCAAGGCCGGCCTGCTGGAGTTCGAGCGCTTGCCGGAATTGCCCGTAGAAGAGGTGATCGCGCATCTCACCCAGGTCAAGGGCGTCGGCGTCTGGACCGCGCACATGTTCCTGATGTTCACCTTGCGGCGTCCGGATATTCTGCCGACCGGCGACTATGGCGTGCAGGCGGCCATCAAGAAGCACTACAGGAAACGCAAGTGGCCGAAGCCTGCAGTGATGGAGAAGATCGCAAAACCTTGGGCGCCCTATCGCTCCATTGCCTGCTGGTATCTTTGGAGGAGCCTGGACATTAAGACGGTCGAAAAATGATTCGGCTGGTTCTGGGAAGGGCACGACTTCAGTCGTGCCGCTACGCCGTTTAGATTATGCTATCAGCAGCATCGCGGCCCACCCTTGCAAAAAACGCAAGGATGGGGCACCCACGTTTCCTTTGTGGGGAACGAAGAACAGAGCATGGAGAAGGGTGGGTCACCCGTCCCTGATACGAAACCCGGTACAACGTGATACGAAAACCTGCCACAATAAAAAACCCTCTCGACCATCCGAGAGGGTTTGCGAACTGGTGGGAGAAATTTATGCTGCCGCGCGCACGACGTTGCCCGCCTGGAAGCCCTTAGGGCCTTTGAGCAGATCGAACTCGACGGTCTCACCCTCGTTCAGCGAGCGGTAACCGTTCTCCTGGATGGCGGAGAAATGCACGAACACATCCTCGCCCGTGGAGCGCTGGATGAATCCGTATCCTTTCGCACCGTTGAACCACTTCACAGTACCCTTCTCTCTCACAAGGAAACTCCTTTCGCCTCATCGCTAAGAATTATTCTTCCGTCGCTTCCCGGTTTGCCCGATCAGAGCACCCCTCAAAACGACGCAAGAATTTTTTGCTGGCGTCGCCGCGCGCGCGATACCGCACCAACAGAAACGGCTCCCCTGCATCTCGTCGAACGGTTGCCCGCGACGAAATGCGGCGAAGCCGCGAAAACGAAGGCGCGATTTCCGACTGCTAACACAGAAACGTCAATCCTGTTACGCACTCGCCAATCGTGTCCGGGTGACGAGCAGAAGATAATAGCAGGAAGATTCCAGTTGGCAAGGGCGAAGTTGCGGAGAATGAACGGGAAACCAACATGACCCGGGCTCAATCAAAAGGCACGTGACGGTCGAACCTCGACGGAAAGCCGTAAGTATTTGATAATATTTGAGAAACCAGTGTCTTCAATCACTCCCATCGAGCTTTCTGACAAGAACGGCGCGGCCGAATTTCGCGCCGCTCCGGCCGAAGGCATCGTGCGCTCCACCTTGCGCTATCTGCTCCGGACCGAGGTGCACACCTTCGCCTTCTCCGTCGCCGCCAACTCCATTCTGTCCTTCTTTCCCTTCCTGCTCCTGCTGATGACGCTGATCCGCTACGTTTTTCATTCCCGCATGATGTACGGCGTAGTCGAGAACTTGTTGCGCGACTATATTCCAACCGGCCAGGAATTCGTCATCCGAAACTTGAATGCGCTGGTCGGTGAGCACCACCGGGCGCAAGTGTTTTCGCTGGCCATGCTGCTGATTACTTCCACCGGAATTTTTCTGCCGCTCGAAGTTGCGCTCAACCGCGTCTGGGGATTTCGCAACAACCGCTCTTACCTGGGAAATCAGTTGATGTCGCTCGGACTGGTGTTTGCCTGCGGATCGCTCGCCCTGCTCTCGGTAGGATTGACTGCCGCCGGAAGCGTAGCCATCCTGAAGAGTGCGCTGCACGGCTACGGCGCCTGGTATGTGGAACTGGTGGACTTTGCGATCATGAAGATCTTTTCGATCGGGGCCAGCATCGCCATCTTCTTCCTCGTCTACTGGCTGTTGCCGAACGGCAAGGTGCCGGCCCGGGGAGTCCTGCCGGCGGCGGTGCTTATGGGATTGCTCTCCGAGTTGCTCAAACACCTTTATATCTTCGCCCTGCCCCGGCTGAATTTCGCCGAAGTGTATGGCCCGTTCGCCATCTCGGTCAGCCTG
This sequence comes from Terriglobales bacterium, assembly GCA_049513095.1. Classification (GTDB taxonomy): domain Bacteria; phylum Acidobacteriota; class Terriglobia; order Terriglobales; family Acidobacteriaceae; genus Acidiflorens. Next base: position 3,466 of record JBEKWL010000147.1, on the reverse strand, counting down.
ATGTTCTGGGCGTTCCTGTCGGGAATGCTGCTGCTGACGGGAGCCCATCTGTCGGCGCGAAAAATATTGCGGAATTTGTGATTGGTAATTTGTAATCGGTAATTGGGTGTGGCTTTTCCAAATTGCAAATCAGAAATCACAAATTACAAATTTTTTAACTCCTGCACCGCGCGGTAAGCCTGATCGATGGCGCAGTCGGCGTAAGCGTATGCGTCCGCATCCGAGTTCGCGATCGCCAGCCGTCCAAACGGTTTGCGCGCCACCTGGCACGGCGTCTCGCCGCCTTCCAGCCAGAACCGGTCGAACAGCGAATTGTATTCATAGGCGTAGCCGTGCGGCCAGCGGTTGACCGTGATTTCCAGGATGTCGCGCGCGGGGTCGAATCCGCCCGCACCCAGCATCCGCGCCAGTTGCTCGCGAATGCGGCGCTCGTGAGTTTCAAACGTCGTGGTATAGAGCTCGATGCGTCCCAGCCTGTGCTGCTCTCGCGCCGGGAGTCCCGGCTTGCAGGCTGCCTTCATCATGTGCACTACCATCGGCTCGTCCGGCTTTTTCGCACATTCATAACCGCCGATGCTGACCGGAATATCCAGGTTCACGCCGGTGTGGTACATGCCGGGCGCATAAATCGAGCTCGTGCCCAGCTTCTGGAAGGCGCTCCAGTTGCGCACCAGCACGTTGTTGTAGAGCAGCGGAACTTTCTGCGCCGAAGCCAGCGCCGCTTTCTGCGCTTCCGGCAATTCCTGCGCGATGTACGGAATCACCACATGCCAGCACGCCAGAATACAGTTCGCGGCGCGCACCGTCTTGAGCTTGTTCTCGGTAAAGTAGCTGACTTCCACTTCCTTCGCCCGGGCCGGATCGCCCCGGTGGTTCACCTTGACCACCGTGCTGTTCAGCCGGATGCGCATCGCAGAAGACGGTTCGTCGAGCTTCGCGTAATCGGCCTTCGCCAGCACCACGTCGGTGGCCGAGTTTCCCGGAATCGCCGCCGGGATCAGCTTGCGCACCAGCAGCCGGGCGATGGTGGCCATGCCGTCGGGATGGTGGAAGAAATATTTTTCCGCTTCCTCGTTGTGAATGGCGTCGCGGTTCATCCCCTTGCCCGGTGTGGGATCGAGTTTGAGGCCGTTGAATCCCGGCAACTGCAGGCCCCACGCGTCTTGCGCGGCGACCGCATCAATGCCCACGCCGAACAGCGGGTGCGGGAAGGCCTGCAACAACTTCACGATTTCGTCGCTCACCCCGGCCGTGTCGGTCAGGTATTTCGCATAGCTCATGCGCGCCAGGCGCGCCTTCTTTTCGTCGGAGCTGAGGCCGGGGAAATAATCTTTATCCGCCGTGATCAGACGCTGAAAATCCTGCTTGGCTTTGGCCGAGAGCGGAGCTTCTCTCAGAAACTCTTCCAAGCCCAATTTGTCCTTATCGCTTAGGCCGCTCTCATCTTCTCCGGTATGCGCCGCGTTCACCACCAGCTTGTCGGTCCCAAACGTTTCCTTGTCGAAGAAAATCCGCGGCTTCAGACCCAATGAACGGTAGAGATCTTTGCTGACATATTTGGGATACGAAGGCATATCAATCCCGAGCTCTTCGATCAGAGCCTTGGCCACGGCGCTATAGGGTGCCGGGCTTTCAATGGAATACGTGCCGCCGAATCCCAAAATCGTGCGGCCGCCCGCGCGGAATTCGTTGCGTTTGGCGTGCCCGCCGAAATCATCGTGGTTCTCAAGAATCAGGACGCGCGCCTTGTCGCCCGCGGCCTTGCGGAAATAGTGTGCCGCGGCCAGTCCGCTGAACCCTCCGCCGACGATGACCAGATCGTAGGATTCGCCCGTGTCCACGGCCTTGGGAGCGCCGTCCCAGAAAGCGTGGTCTTTGACTTTGTGCATCGCTTCGAACGACTCGGCGTGGTCGCCGCGCAGACCGGTCTTGGTCGGCGGCTGCCGCGGCCCACATTTCAGGAGGAACGATGCCATGAACGGCGGCCGCTCCCACCGTGAGCGCGACTCCGTTCAGAAAATCCCGGCGCGTGACCCTCGCACCCATCCCCAGTGCTCGATCCCGTTCTTTTTTCACTTCCGATGACATAGATTCGTCTGACACAAACCCTCCGGCGAGGCAGTGTATCACTCCAGGTCCGGCTTTCGCTCTTCCGACTCGGGCTTCCTCCCCTCAACCGGCACTGGCCTTCCAATCGACGATTGTGTGGAAGCGGGGGCTACGCCCCGCTTGGACGGGACAAAGCCCCGTCCCCACACAGGGAAGCTCAGGGTGAGCGAGGGTCGCCGGTTGCCATCCGGGTTACCAACAATGCGTGAAGCTTTCGTGCCCGAATCAAAAGGTCGATCGAGAACAGGAATCCCCGTCGCCGAACCCGGCACTACCCGGTCTTGATCGCCGTATCTGGCGCCTGGAAGGCCACCTTGTGAGTACCGTCGCAGAAAGGCCGGTTGGCGGAAGCGCCGCAGCGGCAGAGGGCAAACGCCGGTTTGCCCGTCAGGTCGTACTTGTTGCCATCGGCGTCTACCATTTCGACAACACCGTTGGGATCGTCTACGCGCAAAGGACCGTTCTTGCGCACCGTAATCGTGACTTGTGCCATGGGAAACTCCAATGAAAATGGATAGCTTTCAAACTATCGCAGAACCAAAAAAGTTGCCAGTACTCAGTACCCAGTACCCAGTTCGGAACCCGCCTTTGACTGGCAACTGGTCACTGGCAACTGGCAACTGACTACCGCCACCGGTCCACCGCCTCCCACCACAGCATCTTCAACCACTCATCAAGAGTGGTTTTTGCCCATTCGCGGTTCGTCCACCAGGCGTCGCCGAAGCTCCCTGAACCGCGGGCCGCGGCCACGCTGAACTGGTATTGCGGCAGGCGATGGCGAAAGATCAGCAAGGCGCGGCGGGTGTGAAATTCGGAGGTCACGATCAGCACCCGATGCGCGCCCAACGGCTGCAGGCATCGGCTTGCGTCGTCGGCCTCAGCGTAGGTCGAAAATCCAACGATCGGGCATACCGCGATGCGGCTGGCTTCAGGAAGGCTGTTCACATATTTCTGCGCAATGTCGGTCAGTCGCTGATCGTAGATCAGGTCTCGCGTCTCAGCATCCATGAACTCGCGGGGCGCCACTCCCTGGCGCAGCAGTTCCAGAGCGCGGGCCGGACGGACCTTGGTCTCCCCAGCCAGCACCACGATGGCATCGGACTTTCCCGGTTCGTCCACCACCAGAAAGCGCGCCGCCTGGCTCGCGAGCGCAGCAATAATAACGACAAAGACAACCACCAGGGACGACACGATGTGTAGTCGGAAGAATCGCATCTGAGGCGCCGGTTACTGCCCTCCGCATGTTACTAAGGAAACGGCTGCCCGGGCGAATTCGATTACCGGAGTAATCAAGATCGCAATCCACCCAGCAACAATCGTACGAAAACCGCAGCTTCCGCGGACCAAGTTTCGACCC
>JBEKWL010000146.1:0-9446 GCA_049513095.1 Terriglobales bacterium | reverse complement strand
AGTGCTTTTCAATCGGGAGCCCCGAATTCACATTCGTGGATTCGGGCTTCTGCTTTTCGTGGCGGCGAACTAGCGGACCAGCGTCTCTTGATAGCGCATCATCTTCCATTGCCCGTTGCGCTGGGTCCAAAGTTCGCTGACGAAAACCCTCCTGAAATGAAGCGTTGAGGTTTTCGGGAATTGCATACTGCTCTCGTAGGTGACGAAAGCATAGTTTGGCCCCAGCGGCTGAACCTGGAATAGCTGAAGCACGTAATCGGTATACATGCAGTGCTCGACTTCGCGAAGAACATGCAGCTTGGCTCGCTCGCCGTCGCCATCGGATTCCACCGCCTGGAAGTCATCCGTGAGAAATTCCGCGTAGCCGTTTTTGTCTTTTTTCTTGAACGCGTCCCACGCGGCCCTCACCTTCGCTTCCAGCAAGTCGGCCAGCTTGGGTTGAGCCATTGTATTTTCTGACGGCGTGCGTGCGGAGGCTTTGTCCGCCGCCGCGGGTTGCTGTGTGAATGCAAAGCAGGGCAGCGCAAGCGCGATACATGAACATAGCATCCAATTTCGCATCTCTTCCCTCCATGAGCGAGCCGCCGGGAATCTTACAAGCCTCCCGCGTGAGAGTCAAAGCAGAGCTTACTACACCCGCGGCGGCCCGTTTCTCGAGACCCCGTTTGAAGTCGGGGTTGCCGTTCCCAGGGCTCTCGGCTACTATGGGGCTCCGCGAGGAATGCGTTTGTAATCCGGACAATCGCACGGTCCAGGGTGCGGATTTCGCGGAAGCTAACAAGGACACGAAACGATGAAACCAACCCCACTGGTTCTGCTTGTATCAGTCGCGTTCGCATTATTCGGATTCTCAACGATGGCGGCGCAGCAGCCCTCGGTGTGGCGGCAATCGCAAAAGACAGATGCCGTGAGTGAAACTACCTACACTCGATTCACCTTGGCAGGCAAATTCCTTAAATCGCCACATGGTGACATCCCTAATCGTCCCGCTTTCGTACTGGACTGCGTCCCCGGCACTGCATCTAACCGGCCCAAGGGCAGGCTCCTGGCCGGGAATCTTCTCGTCGGTACCAAACTGAAGATCGTCTACGTTGAGCCTGAAGAAATTCATGGAACGTCCTACTACCCAAAGATTTCAGTCCGCTATCGCCTGGACAATGCTAAAGAAGAGCTAGAAAAATGGTCGACGGGAACGGAGAAAACTTCTGCCTCCATCCCGGTAGGTTCGCTGAAGAAAATGCTTCGCGCGCACACCGTTGAAATAACTGCGGATGATGATCGTGGACCAGTCGTCATGCAGTTTGACATGCCCGACCCAACGCCGGTCGAAGCAGCCTGCGCTGTGGATGATAACAAAAAGTGAGATGTTTTGGGGCAGTCCCCGTTGCACCGGGTAATCACCTCAAAGCCGTCGGCGCTGGTTCTCCTCAAGCGGGAGTTTGATGTTGTCCCGACACCGCCCCCAGCGGAATCCGCCGCGCGGTTAATCCACGTGCTCGCCCACCTCGAACCCTTCTTCGGCTGCGGGCAACACGTCGAGATCGCCCGCGATCCACACATACAACGTCGGCAACAGGAAGACGCTCATTATGAGGGCTGCGATGAGACCTCCGACGATAACGATGGCAAAGGGGCGCTGAGAGTCGGAACCAATCGCGTGTGAGAGAGCGGCCGGCAGCAGTCCTAGAGTTGCCACCAGCATCGTCATCATGATGGGCCGCAGTCTCAACACAGCGCCCTCGACTGCGGCGTCCTCTATGGGATAGCGTCGCGCTCGGAGCTGATTGATGTACTCCAACATGATGACTCCGGTTTGCACGCATACGCCGAACAGCGCCAGAAAACCTACGCCGGAGGAAACGCTGAAATTGGTGCCCGTGATCAAAAGTGCGAGCAGACCACCAATGGGTGCGATGGCAATGTTCGCGAGAATCAACAGCGCCCATTTGACGGATTTGAACATCGTGTAAAGGATAATGAAGATGATGAGGATGGTGATGGGGAGTACGATGAGCAGCCGCGCGTTGGCTCTTTTCTGGCTCGCGTATTCCCCCTCCCAACCGAGGGTGTATCCGGTGGGTAATTTGACCTGTTCGTTCACCTTCTTGATCGCCTCCTCTACCGTGCTGCCGAGGTCACGACCCCGGACACTATACTTGATGGCAACATAACGCCGATTGCCCTCGCGGTAGACTTCCGAAGCGCCGTCCGTCACCCTGATCTTGCAGAGCTGCGCGAGCGATACTCGTTCCCCAGAGGGCGATAGCAGACGAATGTTCTCGATGGCTTCCCTGGTATTGCGATATTGCGGAAGATAGCGCAACGTAAGGTCGTAGCGCGCTTCGTTCTTGAGGACTTGGGTGAGTGCATTACCTCCTACGGCGGTCTGAATCGCATCCTGGACGTCCGAGACATTGATCTGGTGACGGGCGGCTTGCTCGCGGTCCACAGTCACGTTCAAGTTGGGTTGGCCGAGTACGCGAAAAACTCCAAGATCCTCAATGCCATTGATTTTGCGCATGATATTGACGATCTCATCGCTCTTCGCCTCGAGAACTTTCAAGTCGTCGCCGTAGATCTTGGTGGCCAGCGCACCTTTCACTCCACTCACGGCCTCTTCCATGTTGTCTTCGATGGGCTGAGAAAACCCCCAAACGACACCGGGGATCTTGTTGAGTTCGCGATTCATGGCGGCGATTAATTCGTCTTTGTTTTCGCGGAAGACGGGTCGCCACTGTTCTTTCGGTTTTAGATCAACGAAGAACTCGGTATTAAAGAACCCCGTCGTGTCCGTCCCGTCATCGGGGCGCCCCACCTGGCTTGTACATTGCGGAACCTCGGGAAAGGAGCAAAGAACGACTCGGGCCTGGTTTGCGACCCTGATACCCTCGTCCGGCCCGGTGCTGGGCGCAAGTGTGCCCCGCACCCAGAGCGCGCCTTCATCGAGGTGGGGCAGAAATTCGGAACCGATGATGCCGCTGAAAGCGAGGTAATTGCCCAGGACCACCAGGAGCACGCACACACCGACGGTGACCGCACGGTGACGAATGGCCCACCGAACCGCGGTGCGATAGCGCTCAATCAGGAATTGCATGACTGGGTTGCGCCATTCCTGCGCCCCCTTCGCGAAAGCGAAACTCGCCAGCACGGGCGCGATCAAGATCGAGAAGAGCAAGGCGCCAAGCAGCGCAAAGGCCACGGTCCAGGCCATGGGATGAAACAGCCGGCCTTCGACACGCTGCAGTGTGAAGATAGGCAAATAAGCGGTAATGATGATGGCGATGGCATAAAACACCGGACGCTGAACTTCGTGCGAGGCCTCACTGATTCGCTCGGCTGGTGTTTTGGAATCTTCGTTCTTGCGGCTTAAATGGCGCACGATGTTTTCGATCATCACTACCGCGCCATCGACCACCATACCAAAGTCCAAGGCGCCGAGAGACAAAAGGTTGGCGGGAATCTGCCTCAAGTCCAAACAAATGGAGGCAAACAACAACGAAAACGGAATCGTTGCCGCAACGATCAGCGCGCCCCGGACGTTGCCGAGGAATATAAAAAGGACGATCGAGACCAGGATCATTCCTTCCGTGAGGTTGTGAAGCACCGTGTGACTGGTAAAGTGAACCAGATCGCTGCGATCGATGAAGGGAACAACCTTCACGCCTGGAGGCAAAATATGGTTGTTTAGTTCCTGCACTTTGTCGTGGATGCCTTGCAGGGCCGTCTCTGCCGTTGCGCCTTTGCGAAGGAGCACGATGCCCGACACGACATCGTCGTTATCGACGATCTTTCCGTCTTCGCGCTGGATTGCACCGTCGGGACCGTAGGGACAAGCACTGCAAGCCCTGGCAAACTGGCCGAGCCGAATCTTTGGACCTTGCGAAACGACCGCGATGTCCTTCACCCGTAGCGGCGTGCCGTTCTTGGTCACGATGACCGTGCGTTCGATGTCCTGAGTACGGTCGACCAATCCGACGGAATTCACGTTGATCTGCTGCAGACCTTCTTGGATGAAGCTTCCGCCTGCGTTGACGTTGTTGTTGGTGAGTTGTTGCTCGACTTGCGCAAGGCTCAGGCCGTAAGCGACGAGTTTATTCGGGTCCACACGAACCTGGTATTCGCGGGTGGGGCCGCCGAAGCTGGCAACGTCGACAATGTTCGGCACAGCTTTGAAGCTCTTTTCGATGACCCAGTCTTCAATGGACTTCAGTTCCATCGGGTCATACGCCGGATTGGTGCTGTGTAGGGTGAAGAAATAAATCTGGCCGACTGGACTCCAGTCTGTGCCCATTTGTGGCACTACGTTTGGCGGCAGGGTAACTTGGCTCAACCGCTCCAGAACCCGCTCCCGGTTCCAGTCGTTATCCGATTCTTCGTCGAAGATCAGCTTCAGATCAGAGAGTCCGAAGAGCGAGAACGAACGCAGGTGCACGACATGCGGGATGCCGTTCATGACGATTTCGAGTGGAATCGTGACCTGCTGTTCGATTTGTTCCGCCGAAATTCCCGGCCATTGCGTGATGACCTCCACGTAGTTGTCGGCTACGTCGGGATAGGCCTCGATGGGAAGGTCATGGAACGCGACGATGCCCGCGGCAAAAAGCAGCAGGGCAAGACCCAGCACGAGCAGGCGGTTGTTGAGCGCAAAATCAACGACGCGGCGAATCATTTATTGCTCCACTGTGTTTTGCAGCACCAGCGCATTCGAAACCACTTGATCTCCGGGTTTGATCCCGGAAACAACTTCTTGCAGGTTGCCGGGAAGCATGATTCCCGTAACTACTTCAAGACGCTTGAAGTGTCCGGCGCTCACCGGTGTGTAAACCCACTCGCGATCGTGCAAGTGCAGAATGGCGGTAGCGGGAACTGCAGCCCGGGTTTCGGGTTGTTTCCCGTAGAAGGTCGCAGTAACGAACATTCCTACGCGCATCATTCCCGGGTTGGCGACTTCGAGCCGAACCTTCGCCGTGCGGAGGTTGGGATCGAGAACCGGCAGGATGTTATCGATCCGCCCTTTGAAGACCCTATTGGGGTAGGCGTTCAGCCGGATATCCGCGTATTCGCCGACGTGCACGGCGTCGAGATCGTTTTCGTAAACGTCGCAGATAATCCAGACATAAGACAAATCAGAAATGGTGAACGGGTTGGGGCCAGAAAGACCCTGCACGCCCGCTGCGTTGGTGACCTGCTGGTCGGTGATTACACCCGATATGGGCGCGGTAACGTCGACAATTCCCGAAGGATGGTCCTTGTCCACGCCCAGCAGTCGCAACTGTTCAGCTGCCGTATCCAGATCGACCTTGGCATCCTGTTCTGCGTCTTCGGCCTGTTCGAGAGCGCTCTTGGCGATGGCGCCCTTGTCGTAAAGAGTCTGCGCTCGTTCGAATTGAACACGCGCCAGTCGCTCATCGTTCACGGCCTTCAGATAGAACTGGTAAGCGCCAGAGACATCGTTGCTCCGCACTCTCAGCAGCAACCGGCCCTTCTTCACCACATCGCCTAGCCTGGCCTTAATCTCTACAACTCGCCCTGAGGCCAGCGAGATCACGGGCACAGCGCGCGCTATGTCGGGCTGCACCACGCCGGTGACATTCAGGGCGGGCGCCTCTTTATGCTCAACCGCCTTCACCAGTGGAAACTGATCGGGGTGGTCCACCTTGAAGTTGTTGGCATCAAGGTCAGGCTCGACCGCAGCCGGAGGCGGGGCCTCCGCCTTCGGATCTGCTTTAGTTTCGCCGCAGCCGGCGAGTGACAGCGCAACGGCAAGAAAAAAGATGACCGCAAGCAGCGAAAAGATGGGTGGAATCGCCCTGCCGCGACGAATCGTGTGTGTCATTGGATCACCTCCCGGCCAACGGCCATATTCACCTGGGCTGCGGCCGTCAGGTACGAGCCGACCAGGTTCACGTAATTCAACTGCACCATGCGGTAGTCCGCCTGTGCGTTCAGGTAATCCAGCAACGAAGCCCCGCCGTTTTGATAGGAAAAGAAAACCGTGTCCCGCACCCGGACGGACATTTGCAGGTACTTGGCCTTGTACGGCCGCAGCAGAATCAGATTGCTTTCGAGCGTGGCGAAGCTGGAATCTACGTCGCTGAACACTTGCGCTTCGGCGGCATCGCGCAATCTCTGATTGCGCCTGATATCGATTTGCGTGCGCAGCTTTTCTCCCTGGTTGCGGTCGAAGATGCGCAGCGGGATGCTGACACTGACGCCCAGCGTATTTATGCCAAACGGGTTATTGTTGGATGAGTTGTGCGTATACCACGCGGCGAAAGTCGGATCGGTTGAACCGTTGGCTATCGCCAGCTTGTGATCGGTTTCGGCTTTGTCCACGGCTTCAACCGCTGCCCTCAGGTCCGGCCGCGTATCCAGGGCGATCTTCCGGAAGTCGTCACGCGGCGCAAGTTGATCGTTGAAATCGTACGGCCCGGTCACGTCGATGTGTCCAATCGGAGTGCGATCGTTGAGCAGAGTGAGCAGCTGGATCTTGGCGTCCTCCAGGCTCTCCTCGGCAGCTTGCAAATCCGATTCGTACTGCACCCGTTGCAGTTCCAATCGGTCGAGATCGATTTGCGCTATGTCGCCGGCATGGAAGCGATTTCTGCTGATCTCGAGCACGTGATCGTAGTAAGCAAGGTTGTCTTTTGCCAACTGCAGCACCGCCTTGGCTTGCAGCGCCGACACAAACGCGCCGCGCAAGGTGAAGAGCATAGTTCTCTCCAGGTCGGCGTGATTCGATTCGGCAATCAACGTCCCCTTCTTCGCACTCTCCAGCCGCAACTCCCGCTTATGCCGCCGCTCGTGCAGATAGCTAATGCTGGGCGATTCATAGGTGCCAGCGAACGGCCGCCAGACTCCTTTGTAAGGCGAGATTTGCGTCCCATCCGCCAGCAGAGAGAATTGCGGGTTAGGGCGTAGAAACGCGGTGATCTCCTCTGCCCTTGACTCGTCAATACTTAGCTTGTCCGCCAGCAGGGTGGGATTGTTCTGCTCAAAACGCAGGCGGACCTGTTCCCAGGTGAGGGTCTGCTGCCCCGAGGCGCTCAGGGCCGCTGCGAGCAATAACCATAGCCATGCGGCCAGACTGAAATGGTGAAACTTGAACATCGCGCGCTCCCTGCGCACTGGGGGAAGCAGATCGCACAATGCGCGTGAATGCGAAAATCCTCACGATTTTCGGGACTGAGAAAGTGACGAAAGTGACACTGACTTCGGATCTACAACGTAGTTGGATGCCCGGAAGGAGGCGCGCGGCCGGCGGGCGCAGGGGCGGAGAAAGCTCTGAGCGTTTGCGGAATGAACGGAAGAACGGTGCCAGCCTGCTCGAACGTGGGCGTGAGAGAAACGGAAACGGGCAGAACCAGTTGCGCAAACTGAGTCAACGCATGAACTGTGCAAGCGCAATGACCGGGGTGGCGGAAGGCGCGCTCCGACTCTTCCATCTCGGCTCTCATGGGGTGCAGGTCGTCGGTGGCCGAGATCACGGGAAACAGTAGCACGAGAACGCAGCCCAGAGCGCAAACGAAGACGAGCGGGCGCGCCGCCGGATGACTTGCACCGGTTGCCGAGGTCCGTTGCCGCCACAGCAGCCAAGCGGGCAGCAGCAGGGAGAGCCAACAGAGGTTGAGAAAAAGCTCCATACCAAACGCCCTTTTTTCGGCCGACTCCGAGATTATAGCGGCTGGGCGCGATAAAGCAAAAGCCGAGCGGCGTGTTCGCATGACCATTGTCACGTCAGTCGCGATTCCTTCGAGGTCACTTGCCGACAAACGGATGAACTCGCATTCGCGATTGCGTTAATTCTTTAACGTCCAGCTCTCCGTCATGGTTAGTGTCCAACCTCTCGAACTCTGCTTCCATAGATGACCATACTGGTAGCAACCCTCGGCCTGGGCGCGCCCCGGCGACAAGCTGCCGCCGTCAGAACTGGAATTCAAAGAAGAAGGCGAGCACGTGGACTAGGTTTGTGGGGGACGGGCCTATGCCCTGGGCGCAGCTCCGCTCACGGTGTAGTGGCTTGATTTACTTCGGCACCACGATCCGCACGGTCCCAAGTCCGTTGCAGAACCTGCAGCGTTCACCCTCCATGAGTTTTCCCGACCCGCCGCACTCCTGACATTTGGCTGCGATCTGGAATTGGGTGTTGGTGGTGTCAGGCGTGCTGCCGGGAGTCACCTTGACGACCTCGGCCCGGTGGTACTTTCGCAACCACGATGCCAGCTTTCCCTCAACCCGTTCGCGCTCTTCAACGCCGAGTCCCCTTGACTCGGAGGGCCACCAATCTGGAACGCAGCTGTAACAGACGAGCTGGCCACAGTCGAAGAGTGCGCCGGGATCGGCGCTGCGGAAGAATTGCTTGCACTGCGAACAGCGCTTGACACCCAGTAATGCGAAGGCGCCGATCACGTCATTCAGATCGTGCTCGACACGTGCCAGAGTCGCAAATATTGGGTTTTCCGCTGGATCGTCGGTTCCCACTGGTGAATGTCCATTTCCTTCTCGTTGCATTTTATACCTCTCCTGACGTTGATCTCAGTTAAGCTACTTGGTGCGGCCGCCGACCTTGTCACTTACCTGGAGCGATTCCACGATTGCGGGCCAGCTTGCGGTCGGAACCTTTACCCTCCTCGTAGCTGGCTGCGGGCACCGCTGACAAAGCCGGTAAACCGACGCGCCAATTCGGCGATGCGATCAGCTTGCCGCATTCGGATAGACTCCCTGGGGATTAGTTCCGCGCCAATGCCGAGTGCGATGGCGCCCGCCAGAATGAAACCGGACGCTGTCTGCTGAGTCACCCCGCCCGCGGCGATCAGGGGCACCTTTGGAAACATAGTCTTCAAAGCCCGGATGTAACTGTCGCCGCCCACCTGTGCGCAGGGAACAACCTTTACGAAGTCGGGACCCAGTTTCCACGCAGTCAATATTTCGCTCGGACTCAATGTTCCTGGGATCATGACTACACCTTCCTTTGCGGCGAAGGTCAGGAGCTCAGGATCGAGCCCATCGCTTGCCAGGAACTTGGCTCCGGCATCCAAGCAGCGGCGCGCGATTTCCACATCCGGGACCCCACCTGCGCCGACGATGACTTCGGGAGCATTCTGCACGAGGTGGGAGATCACTGTGTGCGCATTCGGCACGGTTAACGTGATCTCCACGATGGGAATCCCGCCGTGGGACACTGCTTCCGCAGCAAAAAGAGCGTCCTCGGACGAATACACACGAATGGCGGGGATAATTCCAATTTCCTCGATCCGGGCTCGTACGTCTTGCTGGTTCACGCATGCTCCTTTGGCGAATCGTTTATCCTGTTTGACCGATCAAGGCAGATCTCTCACGCCCACCGCTTCTCGAAGCTGTTCGAGTGCAAGTAAGTACGACTCGAGGGCTTGCCGATAGGCGAGTTGCGTGGCTCGATAACTGCGCTCGGCATCCAGGAAATTGAG
>JBEKWL010000145.1:0-15052 GCA_049513095.1 Terriglobales bacterium | reverse complement strand
GCTGGCGCGGGCGGTTGTTTGTTCCAGCGAATTTCTTCGAGGTAATCCCGTACATACTGCTTATCGTAGGAATCCTGCGCCTTGCCCGGTTGATAGGTGTCGGCCGGCCAGAAGCGCGAGGAGTCCGGTGTGAGTACTTCATCCGCCAGGGTAATGCCCTTGGCGGTCTGTCCAAATTCAAACTTGGTGTCGGCGATGATGATGCCGCGCTGCCGCGCATAATCCGCGGCTTTCTTGTAGATACGCAACGTGATGTCGCGGAGCTGGCGGCTCAGTTTGGGATCGACCAGCTGGCACATTTCTTCGAATGAAATATTGATGTCGTGCCCGGTGCTGGCCTTGGTCGCGGGCGTGAACAGCGGTTCCGGCAGCCGGTCGGATTCCTTCATTCCCGGTGGAAGTTTGACGCCGCAGACCGAGCCCGTCCCTTTGTACTCCTTCCATCCGGAGCCGGAAAGGTAGCCGCGCGCCACGCACTCGACGGGAAACATTTCGGCGCGCATCACCATCATGGAGCGGCCGCGGAGTTCGTCCGCGTACTTGCGAATCGCCGCCGGGTAGCGGTTCACGTCGGCGGTAACGAAATGGTTGGGGACGATGTCCTGGAGGAAGTCGAACCAGAACAGCGAAATCTGTGTCAGCACCCTGCCCTTGTGCGGAATGCCGGTCGCCAGAACGTAGTCGAAGGCCGAAATGCGGTCGGTGGCCACGAACAGCAGGTGGTCACTGTCGAGGCAGTAGACGTCGCGGACCTTGCCGCTGGCGTGCAACTGCAATTCGGAATAGTCCGTTCGCAGTAGCACGGAATCTAAGATTTCGGGGCTCATGTCTAAATTCACCGGAGAAAAACTTTGCGTATTCTAGCTGTCGTGGAAAATTTGTCAACGATTACAATCACACACCAGCGGTTACGCCAAACGGCGCCACGCCGAAAAGTGTTGACAGTTCAACTGTACGCTAGAAAGCCTTGTCTAGTGCTGGTTCTTGGGGGATCGCGATGTGGAAAAGCTGAGGAAGCCTCTGGAAAAAAAGGCAGCGGTTCCTCAACGGAAAAAGCAGATGGCGCGGAGGTTGTCAATAAGTTTTAGTTTGTTTTTTGGGGCGTGAGCTGCCTTCGACGTAATGGGTTCAAAACTGGCTGGGCCATTTGCGGGCGGCATGGAAGACACGGATCAACTGCACAACATCGCCGCGCACACGATAAGGAACTATATACGGAGTTCCCGAGACAACTAATTCGCGAGTGCCGGATATCCGACCGGGACGACCTGAAGATGGGAACCGCTCGAGATCTTCTACGGCACTCCGAATTGCCGCAACGGTTCTTTCGGCGGCGGCTGGATTGTCGCGCGAGATATACTCCGCCAAAGCATCCAAATTATTGATCGCTGCTCGCAGCCACTCAACGCGCACGACGCGTCCACTTCTTCAGCACCCGCTGCACTTCCTCCTCGCTGGCAAAGTCACCGGCGTCAGCCTCGGCTAGACCTCTCTTGATTTCGTTGATTTGCCATTCGTTGACGGAGACAAATTCCTGGATCGCCTGCGCGGCGACGAAAGAGCGGCTGCGGTTCATGGATTTCGACAAACGGTCGAGCTGTTTCTTGAGTTTGGCATCCAAACGGAGAGTGAGAACCGAAGATTCAGCCATGATGTATACATCATACATCAGTTGTATGCGGGACTGAAGTGCTGATCAGGACGTCCCGGTCACGCGGCCCCGAACCGCACCGACACGAGCTTCGACACGCCGGGCTCCTGCATGGTCACGCCGTAGAGCACGGGGGCAATGCTCATGGTCCTCTTGCTGTGCGTGATCAGGATGAACTGAGTCTGCACGCTCAGCTCGCGCACCAGATCGGTGAAGCGCGCGATGTTGGCTTCGTCGAGCGGAGCATCGACCTCGTCGAGAATGCAGAACGGACTGGGCGTGTACTGGAAGATTCCGACCAGCAGCGCGAGCGCGGTGAGCGCCTTTTCCCCGCCGGAGAGCAGAAGCACGTTCTGCAGTTTCTTTCCGGGGGGCGATGCCACCACGTCAATTCCGCTCTCCGCGCTGTTTTCGAGGTCGGTCAGCCGCATGAAGCCGTGTCCGCCTCCGAACAGCTTGCGGAATGTGGCCTGGAAGTTCTCGTTAATCCGATTGAACGCTTCTTCAAATTTCTGCCGCGACACTTGATCGATCTCGCGAATGGTGGCCGCGGTGTTTTCGATGGCGTCGAGCAGGTCTTTGCGCTGCGTTCCGAGGAACTGGTGGCGCTCCGCCGTTTCCTTGTACTCTTCCAGAGCCATCATGTTGACCGGGCCCATGGCGTCGAGTCGGGCGCGCATCTCGCGGTGAGCCTGATCTTCGGTCGCAAGTTCATCCCCGGTGACTAGCGGAATCGTAGTGCCGGACGTCGCTTCGGCCATCAGGACCTGCCGCTCCATGCCCAGTTCATTGAGGCAGGTGTCGGCCAGGTGTTGCAAATCGGATTGCAGCTTGGCAGCGGTGGCCGAGAGCTCACCCCGGCGGTCGCGAGCGAGATCAAGTTGCTGACGCGTGTTGCGCAGAAGCTCTTCAATTTCTGCGAGGCGCGCCCGCACTTGCTCAGACTCTAGCTGCAGCAAGCCTTCGCGCGCTTCTCCAGCATTGCGCTCGGCTTCGAACTGCACGAACTGCTCGGCCAGTTGCACGTTCTCGTTTTGCCGTTGCGCGATTTCGGCGCTTGCCGATTCCATTTGAGTTTGCAAAGCGCCCGCCCGCTCCCGCATCTCGGCGACAAGCGTCTCGATGCGCTGAAGCAGTGTCGTCGCCGACCGGTGGCGCTCTTCGAGCGTGGCCACGCGAGCGGCGCGCTGCGAAGTGGTTTCAGCGGCAACGTCCCGTTGGCCGCGCAGAGCGGCGAGGCGGTCTTGTCCGGCTGCAAGCTGCATTTCGGACTTGCTGCGCGCTTCCTCGATCGTGGCCAGCTCCGGCTGCCACGATGCGATCAGGCTTTCCTGCTCCTGCCGTTCGGCCGCAAGCCGATGCAGTTCGCGTTCGCAGATCGCGATCCGCTCGCGCACCCGCGACATCTCGCCATCCAATTGCTTGAGCAAATGGCCGGAGGTCATCGCCTGCTTCTCGGCTTCACGCTTTTCGTCTTCCAGGCGATCAAGCAGGGACGTGTGCTCCTTGATTTCGCGCCCCAAGGTGAGCGCCAGCATTTCCTTCTCGCGCAGAGCTCGCTCCAATTCTTCGAGCAGGCGCAGTACATCGCGCAACTCACGCTTCATGGAAAGCGGTCCCTCACTGCGCTGCTTGCCTCCGGTGACGGTCACATTGTGGAAGCATTCTCCTGTTTGAGAGAGGAAGAACGCGTCAGGGCTGGAGAGCGCGAGCTCGCGCGCAACCGCAGGATCAGGCACGATGTAGCCATTTCCCAGCTTCGGCAGAATCACTTCGAGCGACTTGCCGAATCCGTTCAGCACGCGAATCGAGTTCTTGAGCGGGAGCACCGTGTCGTTCAGCGGAGAGTAGTGATGGCTTTCATCCGCGAGAAACGAGAACCTGGCTTGCGAGTCCTCCGGATGCACGAGGAATGTGGCGCGCCCGTTGACGTCGGAGCGCAGCAGGCGCAGGCCTTCGTCGGCGGCGTCCCACGACTTGACCACCACGAAGTTCAGTTCGTCGCGCAGGAAGTCTTCCACGACGCGCTCATAGCGGGGTTCGACTTCGAGGAAATCGGCGAGCACACCAGCGGGAGTGTTGCCTCCCTGCATGGCGCCCGATTGAAAGAGCCGCCGCACCGACTCTGTGGAATAACCGTGCTCAGCGATGACCGCTTCGAGCGAGCCCTTCTTGCCGAGGGCCGTGGCGTATTCGGAGCGGATGGAGTCGAGGTGTCTCTTGGTTTCGCTCTCGGCAGAGCGCTTCGTCTCAAGAGTCTCACGCAGGCTCGCGATCTCCGCGGCTAGGCCGCTGGCCCGTTGCGAAACGCTTTCGAATTCCAAAGCAATCTGACCGCGTTGTCCGCCGAAGGTTTCTGATTGGGACAAGGCGGTTGCAATTTCGGCCTGCAGACGCTGCTCTTCGCGGCCTATGCCCGCCAGCCGTTCCTGGGACTGCGTCAGCTGATTGCGGAGGTTGGAAGCTCCGCCGACCGCCTCAAGAATCGCCGCGCGATGCGATTCCTGTTCCTGTTCGAGCATCGCGAGGTTGGTGGCTGCGCAGGCCGTTTCCTGCTGGCTGAGCGCGAGCTCCTGCTGCGCCGCCGCGAGATCGGCAGCCGCTGAGTCGAGCAACTGCTGGTGACCATCACGTTCTTCTTCAAGCGCCGTGAGCCGATTCTGGGCCTGCGCCAGTTCCGCTTCCGCGGACGCCGTGCGAACGATGAGTTCCGCGCAGCGCTCTTCGTTGGTTCGGATGCGCGCCTTGCCGCGATCGCCTTCGATTGCGATCTGGTTCAGGCGCTCGCGGTTTTGTCGCGTCTCGGTTTCGATCGCGTATCCGCGCTGCGTGCGCTCGGAGTGCTCGGCTTCCGACTGCTGCACGCTCTCGGTCTGCTGGCGAATCTCCTCGCCCAATTGATGGATCTCGGTATCGAGGGTCACGCTTTCCTGCTCCATCTGGGTGAACTTGCTGGCGAGCACAACCCGCAGCTTGGCGCGCATCTCGTCGCGCAGCTTGGCATAGCGCTCGGCCTTGCTGGCCTGGCGTTTGAGCGAGTTCATCTGCCGCGTGACCTCTTCGAAAATGTCGTTCACGCGGTTCAGATTCGTCTTGGCGTCTTCGAGACGCGCTTCGGCAAGACGCTTCCTCGTCTTGAATTTCGTAATGCCAGCCGCCTCTTCAATGATGGCGCGGCGGTCCGTCGGACGGCTGCTCAGAATCTGACCGATGCGTCCCTGCTCGATGAGCGCGTACGACTCCGGCCCAAGACCGGTGCCCATGAACAGTTCCTGGATGTCGCGCAACCGGCATAGTTTTCCATTCAGCAGGTACTCGCTATCGCCGCTGCGGAATAACCGGCGCGTCACCAAAATTTCTCCGGCGTGGTTATGCTGCTGATTGAATTTCCGCCGCCGGATTTTCAAAACCACCTGTGGCCCGCGAACCGCCACTGCGCTGTCGTTATCGGACGATTCGTTAGCCGCCGATTCGTTAGCGGATGCTTCGGCAGCCGGAGCTTGGGCCGCGACCTCGCCTTCAACCTCTTCGTTCTTTAATTGGCCCGGTTGGGCTTCCTCGACCGCGCGTTCAGTTTCTGCGGCGGCCTGGGCACGGATCTCGGCTTCATCCCAATTTTCGTCGCAGTCTATTCCCGCAGAAGAAAGTTCGTCCTGGATCTCGATCTCGGTGGGCGCGTTCGTATCCGGTCCACCATAAATTTCGGGGTCAATCAGAGTCAGGGACACTTCCGCCATCCCGGTGGGGTTGCGGTCGCGCGTGCCGGAGAAGATCACGTCTTCCATGCGCGAGCCGCGCAGCGACTTGGCCGACTGCTCGCCGAGCACCCAGGAGATCGCGTCGGCGATGTTCGACTTTCCGCAGCCGTTGGGCCCGATGATGGCGGCGATGCCTTCGCCATGGAATTTCAGTTCGGTGCGATCGCAGAACGACTTGAATCCCAGAATTTGCAGCTTCTTAAGTTTGAGCAAAATGACTCCTTCGTGGGCGGACGCTGTAGTCCGCGGACTCGGTTTGCGCTGGCTGGAGTGCGCTGCAAATTGCGGGGACCCAGGGTTAACTTCCAGCTGTTAACTCACCCGGTTCCTCGCTGGTCGCATCGTGTGACGGCGTCGCCACAAACCCGGAACGTCACCACGCTTTTGACCAACTCTAACGGCGAATACAGGGACGGGTCAAGTAATAAAACACCACATATTGTGGTACTCGTCCACACACCGCCTTTAGTTGCACAGACACTGCAGCAATAACGCGCAAGTTGCTAGTGAGGAATAAGGAGGCGGGAGTCCGCGAGAGCATAGACACTCTACCGCTGACGAGACGGTTATTCAAGGGCGGCAGCCCCAGTGCGTCGGTTTTCTCACGGGACGCTCAGGGGAGCACCGCAGCGAATTCAGAATTGTTTCGGCCGCCGGCAGCCGGCCGAGCTGCGCTCGGCTTGGACGGGCGAGGCGCCCGTCCCCACACCAGCAAAACAATTTATTTCTTGCGCTCGACGAGGAAGCGAGCGAGGTCTTTCAGAGTCGACGCGGCTGCGCCGTATTTGGTAAGTTCCGCGCACGCTTGATCGACCAGGGCGTCGGCCTTGCGGATTGATTCCTCGATTCCGAATAACGCCGGATAGGTTGTCTTCTCCGCCGCCTTGTCCTTGCCCGCGGTTTTCCCCAGTTGCTCGGAGGTCTGGGTCAGGTCGAGCACATCGTCCACGATCTGGAACGCCAGACCGATCGACTGGCCATAGGTTCGGAGACGGGCGATGTCCGCGGCAGCGGCCCCCGCATACATTCCTCCGCCGACCACGCTGGCCGTGATGAGCGCGGCAGTTTTCGAACGGTGGATGTATTCGAGGGTGGCGAGGTCGGGCTTCTTGTGCTCGGCTTCAAGGTCAACGACCTGGCCGCCGATCATGCCGTCGACGCTGCCGGTGGCGTGGGCGATTTCCCGGATGATCGCTACGCGCGCCTCGGCAGGGCAAGCGATCTGCGCCAGCACTTCATAGGCCTGCGTCTGCAGCGCGTCTCCGGCAAGTATGGCGATGGCCTCGCCGAAGGCTTTGTGGCAGGTGGGACGCCCGCGCCGCAGGTCGTCGTTATCGAGCGCGGGCAGATCGTCGTGGATCAGGGAATAAGTGTGGAGCATTTCGAGCGCCGCGCCCACCGGCTCGATACCCGCGGGCAGCGCTCCAGCAGGCGGTCCAGTACTCGAACTCGTTCGCGAACTAACATGCGAAGTACCGCCCGAGGCCGCCGCGATCATGCGCCCCGCTTCCATGCAGAGGATGGGCCGCAGGCGCTTTCCGCCGGCAAACACGCTGTGCCGCATGGCTTGATGGATGGAGGTTGGATGCTGGGTAGCCGGCGGCAGGAGTCGATCGAGCGCGGCGTCGGCGGCTTCGCGTCCCTGCTCCAGAACTTGTTTCAGCATGGCATCGCAGTATAACAAGCGGACCTCGCGGAAATGAAAAGGGACGCCCAGGAGCGCCCCTTCTCAAACAAGTTTCCCAAAGAAACTCTTCACCGGAAAAACAAAGGATCAGGCGGCCGCATTGTGCGTGCGCCGGTGCAACAACGAGCGCAACACATCATCGTTGCGCGGCTCACATATGTCGGACGCGCCCAGACTCATTGCCTCGGCCCACAGTTTGTCGTCTGCCAGCCTGTGGGTACCGACGATGCAAAGACCAGGGAACTCATGATGCAAACGCTTGACTTCGTCCGGCCCCGAAGTTTCCAGATCCAGCACCAGCGCTGTGGCGCGATGAAGGGCAACCGCGGGACGGACCTCTTCGTAGGTGCGGGCCAAATGAACAGATTCAAAGTGTTGGGAAAGACTGACCGCCAGAGTTTGTGCAGTTCTGGGGTCATTCTGATAGAGGACTACACTGAGTGGTTCCATGACTTCCCCCTGACGTCACCGCGATTCGCGGCGGCCTTGGCTGCGACAGCTAACGGCTGCACAGGCGTTATCGACTCCGAGCGCGACAGCGTTACTTGCGCAACGCTTTCTCGGCCGGGGGCTCGAACGATTCAGTTTGGAGCTTTCCGTTCTGTTTTAACAGAATCTCTACTTTCCCTTCCGCTTCCTCCAACTGTTTCCGGCAGGTCGCGGAAAGTTGCATGCCTTCTTCAAACAGCGTCAGAGACTTCTCTAGAGGAACCTCCCCTTTTTCCAGTTCCTGAACAATCTTCTCGAGACGCTCGAGGCACTCTTCAAACTTTACCAATCCAATTGCTCCTACCCTTTATTGTAATGCCGAATTGGAGGCGAAATGTCCAACAAAATTTATTAATTCGTGCAATCTCTTGGGCAGGGGGCGTTGCAAAACTACACAGACGTCGGCCGTTTCGAGCCGAGAGCCTCCAGAACATCCACCGCGGAGCTATAGCGGCCCAGGGGAGCGCTGATCTGCGCGCCCTGGACCCGGTCGCGGACCGCCGCCAGCATTTCGCGGGCGATGGCCACGCCTTCGGCGCGAGCCGCTTCCGGACTTGCCGCCCTGGCCATCCGGTTCAGGATTTCATCGGGCACGGAAACCCGCAGTTCGTTCTTCATGAACTCGGCGTTGCGGGTGCTTACCAGCGGCCAGATTCCGGCAATGACGGGGATCCGGCAGTGCGCGATCCGCTTCAGGAATTTCTCCAGCAGACTGATATCGAATACCGGCTGGGTAACCACGTATTCCGCACCCGCTTGCACCTTGTATTCGAAGCGCTTGATCTCTTCGTCCAGGTTGGGCAGTCCCGGATTTGCACCCACCCCAATGACGAAACTGGTCCCGGCGCCGATCGGGTTCCCGCCCAGGTCCAATCCCCGGTTCAGGTTGTGGACAATATTCACCAGTCCGATCGAATCCACGTCAAACACCGCCGTGGCATCGGGATAGTTCCCCATCTTCGGGGGGTCTCCCGTGATGCAGATCAGGTTGCGAATTCCGGTGGCCGCCGCCCCCAGCAGGTCGGACTGAATGCCCAGCACGTTTCTGTCGCGGCAGGTGTAGTGCAGGATGGCTTCAATCTCAACCGCCTGCTGCATCAGCAGCGACAGCGCCTGGTTGCTCATGCGCGCCGAGGCCCGCGGGCTGTCCGGGATGTTCACGGCGTCTACGCCGACCGATTTGACGAACTTCGCGCCCTCGATCTCTTTCCGGATGTCGATGCCCTTGGGCGGCACGATCTCGACCATGGTCACAAATTCCCCAGCCGCAATCTTTGCGCCCAGCCGGGAACGCTCCGCCATGGGAATGTTCGCCGGAGCCGAAGGCGCGGCGCTGGGATGAATCGTCCCTGAAATCGCAGTCTTGCCGCGCGCTGCGTCCACCCGCAAAGCCGATTTCATGGCGCGGATATGATCCGGCGTGGTTCCGCAGCAGCCGCCGATCAGCTGCACTCCAGCCGCCACGAATCTGGGCGTGTAAGTCGCCATGTATTCCGGCGAGCAGAGATAGATATTGCGTCCTTCGACCGAGCGCGGCATGCCGGCGTTCGGTTGCGCGGCCAGGGGCACGGAGGTCACCGCGCGCACGCGCTCGATCGCGTCGAGCATCGCCACCGGTCCCACGCTGCAGTTGATGCCGAGCACGTCGACGTTCCATTCCGTCAGCCGGCGGGCGAAGGCCTCGGGGTCGGAACCATCGAGGCAGTTGCCGTCCTCGTCAATCGTGACCGCGACCTGTTCGCGAAACGCCGCGCGCGCTTCTTCAAACGAAGTCTTGCCCAGTGGTTCAATGCGAACGCCCAACGGGCCGATCGATCCCGCCACCCAAACGTCAAAACCCTTGGCCGCTTCCCGAGCCACGCGAGCGCCCGCCACATTGATGTCGCGCACGCGATCGGCCAGGCTGTGCCGCGCCAGGCGAAAGCTGTTCGCTCCGAAAGTATTAGTTTCGATAATCTCGGCGCCGGCCTTCAGATAATCGTGGTGGACGCCGCGGATCAGCTCCGGCTGCGACAGGTTCAGCTCGTCATAGCAGCGGTTGATGAAGATGCCTTTGGCATAGAGAAGCGTCCCCATAGCTCCATCGCAGAGCACGGGCGATTGCTTCAGACGTTCAATAAAGTTCTGCGCCATCTTCTTGAGAATACAAGAAGGGGCGAGATAATTGAATCATTGAGCGATTGAGGCATTGAGTCATTGAATTATTGAAGGTCAAAGGCTCTTGGATTTAATGCCTCAATGTCTCAATGAATCAATGCCCCTTTCTGCCTTTGCTATAATCCTTGTTCTTGCATCCAAGCGATTATCCGGCATGAGGTTGGAGTCCCAGGTTTGAAAAGAGTCCTGATCCTTCTGTTATTCCTGCTGCCCGCCAGTTTGGTGTGGCTGAGTTGCGGCGGCGGCAGCTCCTCGAGCGGCTCAAAAACCAGCGGTCTCTCATACCGCGCCTTCATCTCGAATAGCGTCTCAGCCAGTACGCAGGCGGGTGTGTATATCGTCAATGCCCTTAAAGATGTGCGCGGGACCATATCCCCGATTTCCGCCGGCAACACTCCGGGAATGATGGTGGTCACGCCCAACCTAGCCCAGACCCTGGTCTTCAGCGGCAACGGTACGCAATTCTCGGACAACCAGTTCACCATCATCAGCAACGGCAGTGAAACCGCCGCCTCTAACGTGATCTTGCCCGGCATGACCGAGAGTTTCGTCGTTTCGCCGGACAGCTCCACCGCCTACGTTGCCGTACCCACCGCCCTGGTAACCGGACAATCCCCAGGCGTCATTGCAGTCATTAGTCTGCCTTCGGGCGCCGTCACCGCCGCAATTAGCTGCCCGCCTGTGAACCCGACCAACCTCGTCTGCGTTTGGCCCGCAACGGGGCCTCAAGGATTCAACCAGCCCTACCAGTTTCTCTCCATGGGAAATACCGGCACTCGCATCCTGGCTTTCAGCCAGGGCGCGGATTCCGTCGCGAATACGATTGCGGTGATCACGCCATCGAGTGTGGGAACGGCGTATCCCCTTGTCACTTTTGTGCCCGGCTTTGACCATCCGGTTGCGGCGTTCTTCAACAGCGACGACACTACCGCATACGTGGTGAATTGCGGTGCCGAGTGCGGCGGACAACAGGCCAGCATTCAAGCGCTCGATTTGACGACAACCCCTCCAACCCCAGGCACAGCCGTTCCCGTTCCGGCTGCCACCGTCGCCTTGGTCGTCAACTCCTCGACCATGTATCTGGCGGGTACGCCGTATTCGGGAGGAGTTCCCTCCCAGGCCTGCCAACCGGCGCAGACAACGGCCGCAACCTCCTGCGGAGTGCTGACGATCTTCGACCTCAGCAGCATGAGTGTCGTCCAACCTCGGGTTCAACCTCCGTATTGTCCAGCTGGCAAGCAATGTCCGATCGTCATCACCGACGGATATCACACCCACCTGTCGCTCGGCGCCAACGGACAACTCTTCATCGGCGCGCGCACCTGCACCGAGATCGTGGCGCCTGTTCCGCCGCCGGCCGGGGCCGAGGTCCGCGGTTGCCTTTCGATCTACAACACACAGAGCAGCGCCGTGGGCAGTGTTCAGCCTGGCGGCGTCATAATTCCTCCCGCGAACGGAGACGTAACCGGCATCCAGCCCATCGCTAAGCGTGGTAGCGGAATGGCGCAGGAAGCGGTGTATGTGGTCCAGGGCGGATCACTCAATATCTACGACGCCACGATCGATGCCTTGGAGTACAACCCGAACAATACGAATAACCCCGGTGAGGTCAACGGCCTCGTCGGCGATTTCGTCGACGTCAAGCTCGTCGATTTTTGAGGAGCGCTTTTTTGAGGGGCGCTGTTCGTCGTTCCTGTTCGCTGTTTGCTCTCGGTTCTGGCGAACAGCGAATAGCGAACGACCAACGCCTTCCCTACCGCGGCACCAGCGCCATCTCATGCACCCGGTGCCGCTTGACCTCAGCCTGCGAGAAGGGAAACACGAACGTCGAGCCTCCGTACCACGCCGCCCACTGGTTCATGTAATACGGACTGAGGAAGATTCCGCTCTCTCCCGTCACCACGTTCAGCGTGCTTTCGTCAAAGCTCGCGAAGTTCCACGTCAGCCGTTCGGAAGGCCCAAACCCGCGGCTCACCGCCTTCACCGTGTACGTGCTCCCGCTCAAAGGATGCAATCCCGGCCCCGTGAAGCGCCCAATCACCGGAAGACGGCTGAGCACCAGATGATCGATTTCAACCGGATAATTTTCCCCCCACTTCCATTGATTAAGGTCGGAAGGAGCTCGCGAATCGGCTCCTGGAGGATTGTCCACAACGAGTGCCGTCTGCTTCACCACGTTCTCCACCGCCGCGGTCAGCAGGGTTCCGTAGTCCGAGTATCCCGGCGGCAGCCAGCGCGCGGGCTGCTTGGTGAGCACATTCTCCAGCCAGACGGACGACATAGCCCACTGATAGCTCTTCCAACTCAGCTCGCCACGATTTGGTCCATCCGCTGCCGCGCCCAGCTTCGGCTCCAGCAGCAACCGCGCCAGTTCCTGACGCGCCCTCGTCTCAATCGTCGGCGCCGCTGCATCCGCCGACATCCGCCCATCCCAGTCGCGCAGAATTTCCGCTGCGCGTTTCGCCCGGTCTGAGGCGCTCGCCGCGTGATCGACCGCGTACACGAACTTGTCGGCGCAGAAGCGGTCGTATGTCGACGACACATCCATCTGCAGCGCCAGCATATCCGCGGGCGCAAACTTCTTTCCCGATTCCAGCACGCGGTAAATGCGATCCGTCCGCCAGGGCGCTTCCCATTCCGTGCTGATCGAATACTTATAGCCCTCCGGAGTGATGCGGCCGTTGGCGGTCGCCAGAATTCCCGACGGCGGATCATAAACATGCGGCATCTCGTCGAAAGGAATCCAGCCCTTCCACTCGTGCGCATCGTCGCTGCCGCTCACCGGCAGGCTGCCATCGCCCGCCGCGCGGATCGGCACGCGCCCCGTCGCCTGATATCCGATGTGGCCATCGACATCGCCGTACATCACGTTTTGTCCCGGCGCGCCAAAAGTCGAGAACGCCTTGCGAAACTGCTCCCAGTTCTCCGCGGAGTCCGCGTCGAAGAACATCAATCCCATGCCGTCCTGCAACGTCCAGCGCAAGGCAATCTTGCGCGTCTCGCCGGGAAGCAATTCAGTAATAATCGGCCCATGCCGCGTCGTCACCACGTCGAGCGTCACATCCGGCCTGCCTTTGACGTGAATCGTTTCCTGCCGGTGCTCCGCATCAAGCCATCCTGCCGCAGTCTTGTACTGCCCCTGCGCATTGAACTCCTCGATGAAGTCGTCTTCCACGGTCGGCCCGACGTTGGTGAATCCCCAGCCGATCCGCTGGTTGTGGCCCACAATCACGAACGGAACTCCTGGCAGCGTAACGCCGGCGACGTCGAAGCTGCCGGTCTTTGTTCCGGTTGTTGTTCTTAGGTGCGCCTCAAACCACAGGTTCGGCATCTGGTGGTCGAGGTGCATATCGTTCGACAGCAGCGGTTTCCCCGAAACCGTATGCTGACCGGAAACGACCCAGTTGTTCGACCCCGGCCGGAACGAATCCGCCTCTTCCGGTTTTGGGTAGGGCACGGCTTCAGCCGTGCCGTTTAGTGCCTGGAAGAATTCCGGCTTTAGCCCCTGAGGGACGGGCCGGGAAGGCGCCGCGGAAGTCAGCCGACCCGTCCCTCCCTCCGGGTCGACCTCTTCGTCGTCATCGTCATCTCCATCGCCGTTGTTGGTTGCAGGTTTATCTTCCATCCGCCGCACTTCGCTTGGCGGACGGTCCCGCCAGGAAGAATTCACGTACAGGTCCGCCGTCAGTTCCGGTCCCAGCTTCGCCAGAATTTTTTCTCGCTCTAGCGCACGCTCGTAGGGGTAGTGGTTCAGATACTCCACCAGGAGCGCGCCCACCAGCAAGGAATCCGTCACTGTCCACGCCCGCGGCGTGTACTTCATCAGGCGGAATTCAAGCGAAAGCCGGTCGCGATGCGATTCGAGAAACGCATTCACTCCGCGAGCGTAAGCGTCAAAATAAGTCCGGTCGCGCGCCGAGATGCTCTTCTCCGCTGCTTCGGCGGCGATCCGCAGCCCCAGAATCCGCTGCTCGCGGTCCATTTTCACTGTGCTTTCGCCGATCACTTCCGAAAGTTCTCCGGCAGCGGCGCGCCGCATCATCTCCATCTGCCACAGTCGGTCCTGCGCGGTCACGTAGCCCTGGGCAAAAAATAAGTCTTCGAGCGTAGCCGCCTCAATCGTCGGCACCCCGTGCTCATCGCGCACCACTCGCACCTTGGACGAAATCCCAGGCACGGCGACAGAGCCATCCAACTGGGGTAATGGCGAGCGGGCGATCAAGTAGAGCCACCAGACGCCGGCGATGAGCGCCAACAGCAGCGCGCAAACCGCGTAGTACAGGATCCGAAGCGCGGGATTGCGCCGCCGGACTTCGGGCAAGGAAGCGGTAGCAGACATTACTGAAAGATTGTAGGAGTGCTCTCCGCACCTGACAACCGCGCCTGTAGAGACGGGCTTGCCCCGTCTCCGGCGGCGGAAAATTCAAGGTTCGTATCAGGGCATCGCTTTAGCGATGCCGCAAGTGCCGCGTTATGAGAGCGCCTTCAGCCGCTGAGTTAAGGCCGGGTGCCATGATTGGCAATCTTTGCCAATTGTGTTATGATCGGTTCGTAATTCACATCCCTGGAAAGGGCCGCCTATGCCTACCCGCAACGTCAATTTGACCAACGATCTTGACCGCTTCGTAGCCACAAAGGTCAAGAGCGGGCGTTACGAAAATGCCAGTGAGGTTGTGCGCGCGGGGTTGCGGACTTTGGAGCGCGAGGAACAGCAGTACGAAGCGAAGCTCGCCGCGCTTAGGGCGGCGATTGACGCAGGTGACGCCAGCGGTATTGCCAGGGGCGGCGTCTTATGGCGTGTCCGTAAGGCCATCAAACTTCCCGTGTCGCGCTAGCCGTGGCCGCGTTTCGATTTTCGCGTCGCGCTGAGACCGACTTGTTGAGCATCGCCGATTACACCCTTCGCACATGGGGCAGTGCCCAAGCCGCCCATTACATCGGCGAACTTGAGGTTTGTTGCCAGATGCTTGCTGATAATCCGGCGTTAGGCCGGCTCTGTGACGACGTTCGCCCTGGTTTGCGCCGTTTGGAGCATGGCAAGCATGTGTTGTTCTACCGCCAGGAGCGCGGGGGCGTCTTGATTTCTCGCATCCTGCATCAACGCATGCTGCCCGATAGACACGCCATCGACGATCAAGACAGCGAACCGTAAAGAATTGTGAGGGCGCGCACACCGCACTCTTCTACGTTCGGCGGGTGGCCCTCGATAAGAGAGAAGGCTCTGTCAAGGGCAAAAATATCCTGGGCAGTGCCGAAGCACCGCTTGCTTTGCCAGAGAGGTTGAGGACCAAGGCTCTGGAAATCTCACGC
>JBEKWL010000144.1:0-11618 GCA_049513095.1 Terriglobales bacterium | reverse complement strand
CCCGAAGCTCGCACGAGACCGAGCGTCATTCCACGTCAATGTGAAGCCGGCAGTAGACAAACTCGACCTACAGCCCTCGCTTTGCTTCCCAGAACGGGATGCCGCATAGAGCATTGCTATCACGTAGGGTCCAGCGGAACTTTCACTTCTTGCCGCAAAGTCGGCCTCACGCAACTGCTTGGCCGTCGCTGCCTGTGGGATGTGCGGCCCCTAGAACCGCTACGCCATAGGTCATTGAGGGGGAGGGGTTCGGTTTCGGGAATGTCGCTACCATTTACTTCAAATACTCCGAATCTTTCTTCAAGTCTTCCGGGATGGGCGGGAAGGGCGGGAACTCCTGCGAGTATCCCTTGAACAGCGGCGCAGTTATCTCGGCGCGCAGCGTGCCGTCATGCACCGCGATCTTGTGCGGATTGCCGACCGAGTAGCCTTCCCAGAGCGACACGCCAGCGTAGGCGCCGTCGTTCCGCAGGATGTAATAGGTCAGATCCACGAAGCGCAGCTTGTTCATGTCGTTGTTGTAATTACGCGCGATGCGCTTGAGAGCATCCATTCCGGCTTCGTGCGGCGACATGCCGTGCCGCATGTTTTCGATGATAATGTGGGCGCCCGCGACCTTGATGTTCTCTTCCCCGCTGCCGGTGGCGCCCGCCGAACCCACTTGCTGATCGGTGTAGCAGCCCGCGCCAATGATGGGAGAATCGCCGACACGTCCGGGCAGTTTGAAAGCCAGGCCGCTAGTAGTTGTACAGCCTGAAATCTCACGTTTCTGGTTAAGCGCGGAGCAGTGAATCGTGCCGCTGGGGGGGAACATAACGCGACGAATAGCGGCTCGACGGAATTCCGGCTCGATGGAGAGATCAGCGGCACGTTGTTCCAGACGTCGAAATCCTTCATGCCACAGTTCTGACTGCGGCTTGGTCTCAGGCGCTTGCCAGTGTGGATCGGCGAGACCCGGTCCCCACCAGTCTTTGGTGGAGTGGTACTCCTTCCAAAGCATCCAGATCTTGCGGGAATTCTCGGTGAGGAGATTCTCGCGTGGGAAGCCCATGGCCACGGCAAAGCGTTCCGCGCCTTCGCCCACCAGCATGACGTGGCCAGTGTGCTCCATGACCGCCTTGGACACGAGCGAAACGTTCTTGATGTTACGTACGCCGGCCACCGATCCGGCGCGCCGGGTGGGTCCGTGCATGCAGCAAGCGTCGAGTTCGACTACACCTTCTTCGTTGGGCAGGCCGCCGAGGCCAACGGTATCATCCTTGGGATCGTCTTCCGGCCCCTTCACCACTCGAAGCGCCGCGTCGAGTGTGTCGCCGCCGTTTTTCAGGAAGGCGTAGGCGTCATCGAGATAAGCGTAGCCGTTATTGGCGCAAACGACGACCGGCAGTTTCCCTGCCCCAGTTCCAGCTTCATCCTTCTTCGATTCCTGCTGATTCTTTTCTTGACCCTGCAATGCCAGGGAAAGTGAGCCCACGACGGCAGTGGTAAGAAAGTTACGCCGCGAAAAAGTCATGCCGGCACTCCTTGGGAAGCCAGAAACGTCCCGTGCTGCTGCTGATCAATCTCTGCACTGCGACCGACCGATGGGCTTGGACCTACCAGATCAATTTGGCACCGAGTTGCAAGTGCCGCGACCCGCCGGAACCGATTACCGGGTTTGCCTCTCCCACATCCGGGGTGTAAATCACCGTTCCGACCGTATTCGGGATGGAAAGGTCAGTGTTCATGGTTTGGGTATCGAAGTTTGCGTGGTTGAGAATATTGAAAAGCTCCGCGCGCAACTGGAGGCTTATGCGATCACTTACCTTCGTCATTTTACTGAGCGAAAAATCCCAGTTTCTGAAGGACGAACCGCGGAAGATGTTCCGCCCCATGTTGCCCTGCGTTCCGTACACCGGGGGGGTAATTACCGTATTCCCTGAGAGGAAACATCCGTAGTTAAGAAGTTGGGCGGCTCCGGCGCTTGCCGGACCGCCGGCGGCGTTAATGCATTGCTGGTTTCCGGTTACATTGCCATCCGCATCGGTTCCGAAGGCGGTGTAGGAAATGTATGGAATGGGAGTCGCCGGTGACCAGTGAATGTTGCTGGGGGGCCCGACCATATTCCAGCGATCGTTGTATTCACCGGTAAGGCTGATGTCATCGTTGTAATCCCCCAAGGTGTAGGGCAGCCCGCCCTCCAACATGACAATGCTGTTGACTTGCCAGCCCTCCAGCAAGTGAAACTTCGACTTGACGGAAGGCAGAGCGTACGCCACGGAAAGTGTGAAGCGGTTGCGGATGTCATAGTCGCCGTTGCCTCGCTCCTCGGCATAGTTAAGACTATTGGGCGGAACCCCGGCGGTATTACTGGTCGCAGTATCGATCGCGTGCGCCCATGTATAGCCCGCGAGAACATAAAGGCCGTGCGAATACCTCTTCGTGAAGGTCACCTGTAGACTGTTGTATTCCGAACTGGATTTATTGCTGAGATAATCCAGAAAACCGATGTACGGGAAGCAGGGACCGCCCGTTCCTATCCCACCCTGCGAGACCGGGCAGTTGGTCACTAGCGGGCGGCCTATGGTTTCCGATCCATCGTCCAGAGCAGGATTCACCTGGTTGATGTCGGTGACGGAATACAGCTTGGTTCCATGGTTCGCAACATACGCCACCTGGAGCATCGCGCTGCTGGAAATAGCCTGTTGGATGTTGAGATTCCAGTTGGCGACGTATGGCGTCTTCAAATGCAGATCCACGCCGAAGACATTGCATTGACTGGAGAGAGAGCACCCATTGCCGGCGCCGGATGCGTTGGGGAAGATGGGTCCTGCCAAAGACCAGTTGATCAGACTCCCATCGGAAGACTCTTGTAAGAAGGCAGTCAAGGTACCGTTTCCCACTAACCCGCTGGGGTTCAGATTCAACCCGCCGCCGTTAAACATGAAGGTGCGGATGGATGGCTGCACGTAGATGATTCCACCTGCGGCCCGCAAAATTGTTTTGCCCTTTCCGAAAAGATCCCATGCTACACCCACGCGTGGCGACACGTTGTTGTATCTGGTGGGATAAGGCTGACTGATTCCATAGCCCACTTGCACCAACCCGGTGGCGGAGTTGGGGACATAGTTGGCGAGCAGGTTGTTCGCCTCCTTGATGGGATGAGTCACGTCGTATCGCAAACCGAGATTCAGCGTTACCCGCGGCAAGATGCGATAGTCATCCTGAAAAAAGAAGCCGAAGGATCTCATGCTCACATCGCGCTGGGCATCGCCGTAAAGCAGCCTCCAGCGGCGCACATTCCCCCCAAAAAAGTCCTCCAGCGTGGAAAAATCGACTCGCCCGCGAGCGTAGCCTGCGCGCAGATAGTTGGTTGAGCCATCGCGAAATTCCCCACCAAAACGAATGGCGTGCTTGCCAGCGCTATAGGAGTAAGTGTCCCCGAAGTTCAGGGTTCGGGTGGGCGTGGTCAGGAGCGGCCAACTTGAATTGCCGCCCATGTAATTAAAATTGTTCTCTCCAGGGTTGATTCGCGGGAAACCGAAATATTGGGGATTCGTGACTCCGGTGTTCAAGCCATAAGCCGTCGGGTTCACATTGTGGTCCACGGGCTGAATAGCTTCACTGAAGTAGCTGTAGCTGAACCGCGCCTCATTAATGGACCGCGAATTGACCATCGTGGTCCAATTCACCCCAAAAACCTGGCTGATGGGGCTCGCGGTGGAAAGCCACTCGGGACGGAGGGGGAATGCGTCCTCTTCAATCTGATTCGTGTTGCTGTAAATGAAGCGGGCCGACACCGTGTTTCGGTTATTCAGGTGGTAGTCGGTCTTGGCAACCAGATTGTCGCCCCGGTTGTGATTGGTGAAATCAAAGTCAATGGCGGCAGGATCGGTTTGCGAAGCCGTGAAACCGGGGTTCGGCAACAGCAACTGCGAAAGCTTCACACTCAAAGGATTGCAATTCGGCCGGCAACCTGCGATGGCATCGACGATACTGTAATCGGCTGGGACGGTTCCGGCGGGTAAGAGGTTCGCCTCGGGAACCAACGACACCGTCACGGGACTATCTACTACTCCCGGATTCCCGACCTTATCCCTGATACCCTCATAATTGAAGAAGTAAAACCACTTGCCTTTCTTGATGGGTCCGCCGATAGAAGCTCCAAACTGATTCAGGAGCAGCGCCGATAGCGGAGAAGGCGCTGGGTTGAAGTAATTCCTCGCGTCAAATGCGCTGTCGCGATAAAAGTAGTACGCCGTACCGTGGATAGCGTCGGTGCCTGACTTTAGTCCTATGTTCACAATCACGCCCGGCTTTCGACCATAGTCAGCCGACGGACTCTCCTGGGTGTTGAATTCCTGAATCGAATCGATAGGAAGAAGGCTGGCGGGCGTGCCCTGGATGCCAGCATCGTTCATCACGGTCTCGCCGTAGTACACATCATTGTCGTCGGCCCCGTCGATATAGAAATTGTTATCGTCGGTCCGGTTGCCGTTGGAGGTTACGGAGTGAAATCCGCCACCGGGGGTTCGCTGCACTCCTGGATTGAGGGGCAGCAGATTCTGAAAGTCGCGGCCTTGCAACGGCAGTTCCGTGATGGCCTTGTTGGTGATCAAACCGTTAAGAGTTGTTTCTGTGGAGTCCACGAGGGTCTGCTGGGCAGTAACCTCAATGGTCTCGCTGACAGCTCCCGGTTGCAGCCGCAAGTTCACTCGCGCATCGCGCGCTACGTCCACCGTGAAGACGGAACTTAAGCTTTTCTTGAAACCCTTGGCTTCAGCCGAGACCGTATAGGTGCCGGGGTCGACGTTCGGCAAAAGGTAGTCCCCGGAGGACGTTGTCGTGACGGCTTGGCTGACGTTGGTGGCAGTATTGGTGATGGTCATCTTCGCGCCTGCAACCACTGCGCCGGACGGGTCGGTGACCGAGCCAAGAATTCTGCCTTGTGAAGTCTGGGCCATGAGGCAAGCCCCACTTGCCAAGTAAAGCGCAGCCAGCACTGTCAGGAAACGGACGGTCTTCATGTAGTCTCCTTAGATTTTCCGGTTGTGGACCTAGCCTTGCAAATCTGGTTGAATTCGGCGGCAATTCGCACGGAAGAGTAACAACATGGGAAATCACAGGCCGGATTCGAGCTTGCCGGCATCCACCAGGCAGACCACCTGCTCAAGATGTTTAGAGGCCGGACGAAAGAGAGGGTGCTCGCTCATTTGAACCAAGAGAAAAAGTTTCAGCGGCGAAGTTTCGTAGACAACTAACTGCAAGTCAATGACCTAAGCTATTGAGAATTCACCATCTACACCTCCAGCATCAGTAAGCCGAATTGTCAGCTTGCGTGCTGTGAATGACGCCGTGCTCGACGGACAACGAATAGGCCACGCCTCCGTCGCCCCTCCAGGAAGGCAGATCGAAATGGCCTCCGCTGGGCACTCGATAAACTGTGACACCGCCAAAAGTCAGAGGCACACTATCCTTACAGATCTCAGGCGGATGGGCAGGCCGCAGAAAATACGCGCCTTTACCGGTTCCCACCACGGTTGCCTTGCCGTCAGGTCCAACAAGAACGGCGGACCTCTCATCGATCGCAACTTCACGCGGAGTTTTCGACCAACCGTCCTGCATAATACGGGCAAGAAATACCAAGGTGCGCCCCATGCGGTCCCGCTTGGCGAAGTGGCTATCGGTGATGGTGTCCTGCAAATAAGGAAGCTTCAGAAAATCCCGAACCACCGTAACCTGGCGATGATACGGATTAGGCAAAGCTTCATTCGAGTGAAGCTCGCTATCATCGGGGTCGTTCATCGCGCCATACGCAAATCCGCCCTGGATCGCCAATCCCGCGCTGGTGCCGCCAATCGGCCTTCCGGCGGCGACATTGGCATTGATGGCATCCTGCACCGGAGTTCCCTGCCAGAACTTGACGTAGAGCGATTGATCGCCGCCCGCCACAAAAACGGCCTCGGCGTGCCGGATGATGTCAGCGACCGCTGGATCCATCGCTGCCGCGCGGTCGGGAATGATCAGCGTGGCCACAGAATTCGTCTTGCACAGGCCCTGCACATAAGGATTGTAATCATCGTCTCCGTGAGCGCGAAGAATCAGAAAGTCGCCGCCGTCGCCCTTCTCGCACAGCCAGCGAAAGGCCTCATCCATATCGCTGCCGCCGCCCATCATGGCAGTGCCGGCGGTCGGCTTGGTGGCTACATCTTTCGGGCTTCCGGCACGAATGTACTGATATTGGCCAGCGAAGCAGACAATGGGGAAAGACCAGCACGCCATCAGGAAGATGCAGTTTCGCAAAAATCGGGGGGTCATACGTGTAACACTATACGCCAGCTACTACCAGATCTTTCGACCGATTCTCAAAAGTGGGCCGGGCCCACAACACCTCGGTCCCGGCCGCAAGCAGATCGAGAACCCCTTCTGTGAAACGCGTACTCTCGTCCTCGAAACACCAGGACGGCCACGGACGCATCCAGAACGATTCGCTTAATGATGGCGGCTTTCATTGATCAACTCGCGGATAGTGATCTTTCACAGAGTGGCGCTCTTTCGAAGCTCACGAATCTCTCGTACCAACTGGTCGGGCTGCTCTTTTTCACCCGCGTCAGCGGGAACCAGTTTGGCGATCGGAATCCCCCGCCTCGTGATCCGGATCGTCTCTCCCTCGGAGACTCTTTTCAGCAGGCCATTGAGATGGGTCTTTGCGTCGAAGGCCCCGACAGTAGTTTTGCGATCCATGTGTACTAGTTTATTAACTAGTCTGTCAGCACGGCAAATGACAACTCGGCACCTCAAACTTGCGCCTCGCTTCACCACTACTGGCTTTTGCGATTGAGCGTAGACCGCACCTTTTCCTTGCTCTCTGCTAATTCTGAGTGGCAGTCTTGGCAGTAGGGGAGATCACAATGGCGCGTGATTTGCAGCACAGCCAAGCGTTTCATCCAGACCGACACTGGCATCAGACGAGGCCGGCTCAGCTGGCCGTGGACTGTGCAAGATGCGACCCAACAAGTGAGCATGGCGCGAGGGCGTCATACAACGGTGGTACAGGAGGCTAGTTTATGCCCTCACCATATGGAATGGAGATTGTAGAAAGCTGTCTTACATGCAAGCTGTGCGCTAAGAGGAGCTTCTGCGATCTGCCTCCTGCCGCGTTGCAGGCTTTTGAAGGCATCAAGTACGCGACCGCCTATCCTCGGGGGGCTGTGCTGTTTGTTCAGGGGCAGCTGCCGCGCGGCATCTTTGTTCTCTGCAAAGGCAGTGTAAAGCTTGCCGTCAACTCCCCTAGCGGCACAACGGCAATTGTGAAAGTTGCCGAGCATGGGGAGGTGCTGGGGTTGAGCGCCACCATCTCCGGCAAACCTCACGAAGTGACGGCAGAGACGATCGATCCCTGCCAGGTCAATTTCGTCAAGCGCGATGACTTTCTTCGCTTCCTGAAGGATGATGTGGAGGCCTGTTTCAAAGTGGCCGAGCAGTTGAGCGAGAAATATCACAAAGCTTGTAAGGAAGTGCGCTGGCTGGGACTGTCACACTCGGCCGCCGAGAAACTGGCGAAACTGCTTCTGGAATGGAGTTCCAAGAACAGAGAATCCGCCAAAGCGGAGCCCCGGTTGAAGCTTCGACTAACCCACGGGGAAATCGCGCAGATGATGGGACTTTCGCGAGAGACCGTCAGCCGGGTTTTCGCGGATTTCAGGAAGCAGCGTCTTATCCAGCAGAATGGCTCTACGCTTGTGATCCCCGACCGCGTTGCCTTGAAGTCCCTGATCACAGTGACGCGTGACAATCCTCGATTGTCATAATCGCCTTCCATGAGAAGGCCGGTCGATGTCAAGTCGGTTCTGCGTGGTTTTTGTTGGTCACTGTTTTTCCCCAGCCGAGCCGCTCCAACCTGCGCAGGTCAAGCTGCTACTGCGTCAACTTCCCGCAGATCGCCTAGTTGACTCGCGCAAGAGTTATGGACGTAGCCTTCGCACCGCGGGTCAAGACGGAAGCCGGCAAAATATCCGATCGAGCGTTGGCAGATTCGGCAGAGGCAGAGAGCGGTTGCGTGACGGCGTCTGCATTCCTCATGCCCGCACTCCGCGAAACAAATGGCCGCAGAACTCCCGGTTTCTAGCAGTACTGGAAGTGGTCTCATGTTTGTCACCTCCTTTGGTGCGCTCACCGTACCGCGTCGCCTTGCGGGCGTCAGTGTACTAACGCACAATTTTCGGCGGTTGTTTGTGCGCTAGCTCACAATTTGCTGTGGAAAAGCGGTGGGAATGACCGTTCCAACACGCGGAAACAGTTTGGACAATAGATCCGGCACGACTGCTTTGCTTGACAGCCCTGAAGAGTCACTTGAGAATGAAGTCGTGCCGCAGTCAATGAGTGAGAAGCTCGCGGAAATAGTTTTGCCCGACTCTGGAGGACAGCCTGTCAGACTCGGCTCGCTCTGGACCAACCACACCGCAGTGATCGCCTTCCTTCGTCACTACGGATGAATCTTCTGCCGCGAGCACATCGCGCAGTTGCGCGACCACGAACAGGCATTCCGCGATAAAGGCGCGCGGCTGGCCGCCATCGGCTTGGGCGACGCACAGTACGCCCAAGTCTTTCGCGATGAGGCTGGAATCACGTTCCCACTTCTGGTTGATGCCGAGCGGCAGGCATATCGTGCTGCGGGTCTCCTGAATGGCTCGCTCTTTCATCTTTTCCGCCGAGATAATTCATTGGCACGAAAAAGAGCCCGTACAGCCGGACACCGGCAGCACAAACTGGGCAAGAATCCGTTTCAGCTCGGGGGAAGCTTCGTTTTCGGCCCTGGTAATGTCGACTTGTACATGCACGTCAGCCAGACTTTCGGGGACAACGCTCCGACAGCCGATTTGCTGGACGCGATTCCGGGAATCAGCGCTGCCGACAACTTACCTTGAAAGTGCTAGAGGCGTAGCAATCTAGGTCGATGTTCCAGACCTTCGCGGAGCAACCACCCGATGGTGGAGACGGCCGCACAAATGGGCGCAATCGTCTAGCGAACCGATCTCGACAAGCACTGTGCCCGCGCCCTCCATAGCCTGGACTGCGTTCAGGAGCAGATTCAGAAGCACCTGGAGAAAGGGCACCCTGAGAAGACTCAGGATGCCCGGTACTCTTCACGTCCGACGATTTAGAAGCTGAGCCTTTACTCGCCCGGAGGCTTCTGCTGTTCCCGCTTTTGCCGTTCCTCTTCCTGCTTTTTCTCCTCCGGCGTTTGCGGCTTCGGTTGCTGCTTCTGCGGCGGAGACGCCGGTTTCTCCGCTGCCGGAGGAGGCGTGCGCTGCTGCGGATGCTCGACCGGTGGAGACGTTTGCGGCTTCGGCTGCTGCTTCTGCGGCGGAGACGCCGATTTCTCCGCTGCCGGAGGAGGCGTGCGCTGTTGCGGACGCTCGACCGGTGGAGGCGTTTGCGGATGCTGAACCGGTTGATTCCCGATTGCTCGGTTCTGTTGGCTCCGGACGATTATTTGGCTGATTCATTGCTGGACGATTGTTCGGTTGTGCCGGCGCGGGCTGATTCGGCGGTGGGGATGGACGATTCGGTTGCGCCGGATTCGCCGCAGCGGGCCGCTCGTCCGAAGCAGGTTGATTGCCCGGCCGATTCATCGGCTGATTCGCGGGCGGTGTGGGTTGCCCCGGACGCGCTGCGTTTGGGCTGTTACCGGGTCCGCCCACGCTCGGCGTGGCCGGTTTCCCTGGAGGCGCCTGCTTCACCATTGGCCGCGTTGCCGCGGCATTGGCCGGGCGCAGGGTCTGCACCTCGCTCTTGGCTAATGGTTGTCCGGGATGAGCTGCCAGAGCCTGCTGCTGTTTCGTAAAAGGCACAGGCGGCGGAGGTGGCGTCCTCTTGGCCACTACCTGCCGGTTCGCTACGGCCGCGGGCGGCGCAGCCACGTGATTCGCGGTCGCAGCCTTCGCGCCGAGAACCGCCACTTTCGCCACCGGTTGCGCGCTCACGAACGCGTGCTGCGGAACCACCATCACCGCGCCTTGGACATTCCGGTTTGCGTACGTAATGTTCGTGATATTCGTTGTGTTGTGGATGATCGTCGTGTTGTAGACGTTGGTGACGGTGGTGATGGTGACCGTAGTATTGCTGATGTTGACGCGATTCACGTACGCCTGGCTGACGTGGTACGAGGGCACATAAACCTCCCGCGGACCCAGCGGGAACCATCCGACATTGCCGCCGAAGACCCCGGGCCCCCCGCCGATGAAGACCACCAGCGCGGGTGCATACACTGCCTGTACTGCCACCGGCCCGGCCACCCAGCCCCAACGTTCGCCCACACTCACCCAGCGCCCGTAGTGGAAGGGTGCGTAGCCCCACGAAGAGTCATCGACCCACGTCCATCCCCAGGGAGAAATCCAATCCCAATGGCCCTCATGATAGGGTGCCCAACCGAAAGCGACCTGGTTGGGGAACCAGACATGTCCGTAGTTCGGATCGTCGCGCCAGTCGCCGTAGTCATCGAGATCCTCGTAGCCGACCACATCGTGCGACAGATACTCGGCCGAACGCGAGTAGTCGTAGCGGTGATCACGGTTGTAAGACCACGTGTCGAAATCGTCCGGGGCGCCGATGTCAACCACATCGACGTACAGCGAATCCGTTCCGCTGAAGGTGCCTCTCTGCCCGCTGCGTAGCGTGTAGTTCTCACCGTTGCCGGTCGCCTCGCCTTCGCCTGCGCGCACACCGATCACCGTGTAGCTTCCGTCGGCACTCGCCTCCACGCGATAATGCCCGGGTTGGAAAACCGTAAACGCCTGGTTGGGAGTATCGACTTCGAAGTCATCGCCGTCACCCAGCCGGCGCACAGTAATGTTGATCGCGCCGGAAGTAAGTTGGATCTGAACCGTATCATCATCGAGGTTGAGGAAAGAGAATCCGGTATTGGCCCCCAATCGAATCACAGCCGATCCCAGTTGCACTTCGGCGCGCGAATCCGGATCAGTCCAGAGCTGGTCGCCCGTGCTCATAGGACGGTTGGGAACAGCTTGCACCCAATCCGTTTCACCGGCCGGCTGGAATGAAACCGAACCCTGCAGGTAGCCGAGGCGAGCCACGCGTCCGGGAGGATCATCCTGTTGATCTTGAGCTGATGCTTGTGTGGGTAGAATGATCGTGGCGAGCGCAATTCCAAGCACGGCGCTCCACCAGCCTAACTTCGTCACTATTCTTGTCATAGAAGAATTCTCCGAGACTTTCTTCGCAGAACTTCGGGATCCGCGGAATTGCCGTCAACCTGTGATGGTGGAATGGCCTCTGCAAGCACCATTTCCTGAAGCGTGCCTGACAGCGACCCCAGGACGAGCGTCCCCAAACAGGCGAATGCGCTCGGCCGAAACGCTTAGCGGACGATTGGCGACTACAAGGATAACAGGCCGGAACAAGGATAAGCCACATAGGTCACGACCGGCGGGATGTTCTGGGACTCTGTTTACTGCTAACTTCATGCCCTATGCCTCAGGCCGTCAGGGCTTCTCTGAAGTGCTGGCAAAGGGAGGTTTCCACCTTGTAGTGATTGCGGATGGCCGGGGCGACCAGATAGAGTTTGAGGATTGCTTCCACATGGGGATACCCTTCGCGCTCCCAGCGCTCTACATCCC
>JBEKWL010000143.1:0-9621 GCA_049513095.1 Terriglobales bacterium | reverse complement strand
CAATCGCCCGCCGACATTACCGCCTATGGGCTGTTGATCAATGGTGTTCTCTATGTCAGCGGTTGCCAGACGCGCTACGGCACCTACGCTTTCTGTGACAACATGCGCTTGCCCTCCTACTCTTTAGCCAAGTCGTCCTTTGCCGGACTGGCGATGATGTGGTTGGGACAGCAATATGGGAGCGGGGTTTATGGCCATCTGATTCGGGATTACGTCCCGCAATACGTGGACGGTGGCGACTGGACAAATGTCACGTTCAACAATACGGCGGACATGGCTACCGGCAATTACATTAGCGCAAGCAATGAAGCAGATGAGGGCAGTCCTCAGGAACACGCGTTCCTTATAGCCGAGCCTTACAGCACGAAGATCGCAGACGCATTCACACCGTTCCCGCACAGGGCTGTGCCGGGGACGACGTGGGTGTACCAAACCCACGCCACCTTTATCCTGACGCAGGCCATGAACAACTATCTGCAGCAACAACGGGGCAGCGGGACGGACATTTTCAATTCGATCCGCGACGCCGTCTTTAAGCCGTTGAACATGAGTCAAGGTAGTTTGTCCACGCTACGCACGGACAACAACGCGTCCGGCAAACCCTTTGGCGGTTACGGACTGTTTTTCATTCAGGATGACATCGCCAAAATCGGCCGCTTCCTAAACAATAGCGGCGGTGTGATTAATGGTCTGACTAAGAACGCGCAGGTGCTCGAGCCCATCCGGCTGCAGGAGTCTCTATTCCGCACTGCAAATCCGGCCACTCTCGGTGTACCCGTACCCGATGCGGGGACGCCCGTTGTACCGAACACGTTCCGGTATCACAATCAGTTTTGGGCGAAGCACATGACGACTGCCGAATTTCCACAATACCGCTGTAATTTCTGGGTGCCTTTCATGAGCGGCTACGGCGGGATCACGGTGTTGTTGCTGCCGAATGGAGCAACCTACTACATCTTCAG
The DNA here is from genome assembly GCA_049513095.1 of Terriglobales bacterium. GTDB lineage: Bacteria > Acidobacteriota > Terriglobia > Terriglobales > Acidobacteriaceae > Acidiflorens. The sequence goes on along the minus strand of JBEKWL010000143.1, from coordinate 8,659 downwards.
TGATGGCAACGAGTTCATCTGGTACACGGCCGTGAATGAGATCAACAAAATCGCGCCGCTCTGTTACTGAACGTGTCCGGCGGAAAACCCATCGTACACGCTCCGGCCACTCACGAACGTCTGGAGGACTTTCACATCCTTGAGTTCATCTGCGGGCACGGTGAGCACATCGCGGTCGACGACAATAAAGTCGGCGAGTTTTCCGGGTTCGAGGGCTCCCTTGCGGTCCTCTTCAAAGCCGGCGTAGGCTCCGTTGCGTGTGTACAGTGCGACTGCCTGTTCTACAGAAATGCGTTCCTCGGGGGCTAAGATCTGGCCACTCTCCAGGTCTCTGCGAACCACCGCGGCCCAGATTCCCCACCAGGGGCTGAGTGGCGTCACCGGAACATCGGAGCCAGCGGCCTCGATAATTCCGTTTTCGATGTAGGACTTCGCCGGATACGACCAGCGCACACGCTCTGGCCCGTACTTGAGGAACCAGCTTCCAATCCAGTACACAAAGGGAGGATTGCCGTCGACCAGCACATTGAGTTCGCGCAGGCGTTTCTGCACTGCCGGAGTAGAGATGCCGGCATGCACGATACGAAAGCGGTGGTCCTTCAAGCCAAGCTGCTGGATCACCGCAGCGTAGGAATCCAGCACCTCGTCGATAGCACGGTCGCCGATGGCATGTGTCTCCAACTGCCAGCCCGCACCGGCCGCAATTGAGTGGGCCTTCCGCATGTCGGCTGGCGTCCAGCGGAGCACGCCGAGGTTGTTCGATTCACCGATTACTCCCGGCGGGTAAATGGCAATGGTGCGCGCGCCCATGCCGCCGTCGGCAAACATTTTCGCGGCCCCGAATTTCAGCAGATCATCGCCAAAGCCGGTATGCACGCCCATCTGGGCCAGCTTTTCAGCGTCGGCGATGCTGCCAATCCTGGGCGACATTTGTACCCGCACCTTCAGCCAGCCGCGACGGTGTGCCTCTTGGTACCCGCGCATCTCGGCGGGCGAGATGAAGATGTCATGGATGGTAGTGAGGCCAACCTCTGCTGCTTTCTCGGAAATCAGCTGGGCAGCGCGCACGTCAATATCCGGTGGATCTCCGGGAAGGATGGTAGCGACAAGTCCCATAGCTGTGTCCTTGAGGATTCCGGTGGGTTCTCCAGACGCGTCGCGCTCAATCACTCCACCTTGCGGATCATGGGTAGCCTTGGTGATGTTAGCGAGCATGAGGGCAATGCTGTTGGCCACGCTCAGATGACCGCTCACGTGCTTCAGATAAACGGGACGGTCCGGTGAAGCTTTGTCAAGGTCTTGCCGAGTGATGTAGCGTCGCTCCGCGAGTTTGGCATCGTCCCAGCCGGAACCGACGATCCACTGTCCTTGGGAAAGCGTGGCGGCGCGGTGCGCTACGGCTTGCGAGATGTCCGAGATGGAATGGACTGCGGGGTATCCCACATCAATCTCGCCGCGCAAAATGCCCTTCACCCACTCCATGGCATGAGTGTGGACATCAATAAGTCCGGGCAGAACTGTGTGCCGGCGCAAGTCAAGCAACTCAGTACGGGAACTGGCGCAACCTGCGAGCGCATCGTCATCGCCGAGGGCGAGAATTCTGCCGTCACGTACTGCCATGGCGCCTACAACCCTTTTCGCTCCGTCCATCGTAACGATGTGGCCATTGCGCAGGAGAAGGTCAGCATCCTTGCAAGTCTGGGCGATGGCGGGAGTGAACCAGATCGCCAGCAGTACCAGTCCTGTAACCCTGTATCGTCGTTTCATAGGTCTCCTTGGTGCATTGGGGTGCGAGTCTTAGAAAGTTGCCGGTGTGTTCACCCACAAGAGGGAGGTCTCCTTCTTGCTGAGGTTCTGCCAGCGGTGCGCTTGTGTGCTTTCAAAGTACAGGCTGTCACCGGGATCGAGGACATAACGTTCGACCTCATCCAACCACACCTCCAGCTTTCCCTGAAGCACGAAAATGAACTCTTCGCCTTCGTGGCTGTACGAACCCCCGCTGCCGGCGCCCGGAGCGATGCGAAACAAGTGAGGTTCCATCATCTTGTTGCCCGCGGCCAGCAAATCCATTTCAACCCCCGCATTCGGCTTCAACACCTTGCGCTCGCGGGCGCGTACCAGGCGGCGCGCATTGTCTTCATCCGCAAAGAACGACAAGACATTCGTCCGGTAAAGTCTGGCGAGCTTCTGCAGGGTGGCGATCGATGCGCTTGAATACCCGCGCTCGAGAGAACTGAGAAAGCTGACCGATACTCCTGTCTCACTGGCAACTCCGGCCAAGGTCAAGCCTAGTCTATGGCGTAGCTGCGCCAGCCTGGGCGCGATGTCCAGGCGTTTGGTTCTTCGTGCAGACAACCGCGCCGGTGCATCGGCCCCAACCTCGTTTTGCAGTATGGCGGCAATTCCCGCCGGGTTCACCCCCTTTACCGTCCGCAGATACTGGATCTTGCGCAGTTTGCCCAGAGCCTCGCGGGAATACAGCCGGTAACGCGCGTGGCTGCGAGTGGGGATCAGCAACCCCATTCGCTCCCAGTTTCGCAGGGAGGAGGCGCTCACTCCCAGCATTCGCGCTGCTTCGCCGATCCGGAAATAAACCGTAGCCTTTTTCAAAGTCGCCGTTCCGATGCGGGCGTATTTTGCTCAACTGGAAACGTATCGTCAAGCAAAAGCTGCAGAAAACCTTACAACCTTACTAAAAACAGCCGCGCCCGGGATAGGCGATTCCGGGCGCTCGATCCGGCGCTGGAGGCATTCTAAAAATTTCTTTGCAAACTTTGCAGGAATCTTGATAAAGTATGCGCAAATTCCTCTGGATAACGACGCAGCAATGTAAAGATCGCAGTCAAATTCTGTGCCCATCAGTCGCTCGAGATTCATCCCGGAGGGTACTATGAGGCATTCAGGCAAGATGGCGAAGTGGTCGGCGTTCGTTCTGCTTCTGTTTGCACTTTCAACCACGCTGCAAGCGCAACTGACCGAAGGCAGCATTGTTGGGGCTGTGACCGATGTCAGCGGCGCAGCGGTATCGGGCGCCAGCGTCAAGATCACCAATCTTCAGACCGGCGCGGTCGACCAAACCAAAACTGACAATATCGGCTACTATCGCGTGCTGCATCTTCAGGTTGGGGCCTACCAGATCCGGGTCGAAGCCCAGGGTTTCAAGGCTAGCGTTCTCGAGAACATTCCGGTCAACGTCAACACCACGACGCGCGCGGACGCCAAATTGCAGGTAGGCGGAGCCCAGGAGACAGTCGAGGTTTCAGGCGGCGCCGCTCTGATTCAAACCGAAGAAGCGCGGCTCTCCAACACGATCACGCACCAGGAGGTCGACAACTTGCCGCTGAACGGGAGGCAGATCTATCAATTGGTGACGCTCGAACCCGGCGTAACCCAGACCAACGCGCCCGTCATATCGAACGTGCCGTCGCCCACTTCGTCGGTAACTTTTTTATACGGCTACACCGCCAATGGTTCTACGCCGCGCGGCAACAACTTCATCCTGGACGGCAATTCGAACAATAATGAATGGCTGGGCGGTACTCCGCTCATCTTTCCCTCGCTGGAAGAAATTCAGGAGGTACAGGTTCAGACGCTGAACTTCTCAGCCGAATACGGTCGCAACAATGGTACGGTCGTTAATATCGTCACCAAGTCCGGCACCAACCAGCTCCACGGGTCAGTGTTCTACACGGGAAGAAACACGGCTTTGGATGCTCGTCACTTCTTCGACCAGATTGCGAAGACACCGCTCCATCAGAATCAGTTCGGTGGTTCGGTGGGCGGCCCGATCGTCAAGGACAAGACTTTCTTTTTTATGGACTACGAAGGATCGCGTCTCACTGCGGGCCAGCCGGAGACGTTCGTCAGTGAAACGCCCGCGTTCCGGCAAGCAGTGATTGCCGGCCCCCCTACCTTAGCAGCGATGTTCTACCACGATTTTCCTGGTCCTCCCTGCGTCCAGAACCTAAGCGTCGATTACTGCTACGCTAACGCGTCTCAGGTCGAGCCCAACCAGGCTGACCAATACCTTGTCCGCGTGGATCAACACCTCGGCACGCATGATCAGCTTTATGGGCGTTGGGTGAATACGCTGGCGTCCGGGGATGTGGCCGCCCAGGAATTGGAAGGTGCGGGTACGCGCGGTTTTATGGCGCCTTTTAACGGGTTCTTTGCCGACCTCAGTTTGGGAGAAACCCACGAGTTCACCTCCCATACCCTGAACGATCTTCGCTTCGCCTACTCACGGAACAATAGCAACATCGCCTTCCGACTGCCCCCCAACACCTTAACCGGCGCCGCGCTGCAGAGTGCCGGCGCCGCACCCGATGCGTTTGGAGATCTGGTTTTTGACGACGGCGTAGTCCCCATGGGCGGTGAGGTTTACGTTCCCCGCAAGTTCATCTTTAACACCTATGCGCTCACCGATACCCTCACTCACATCATCGGGCGGCATGCTCTGAAGTTTGGCTTTCAGGTGCGGCACATCCAGGAAAACAGCAACTATCAACTTACGTCGAAGCCCTGGTTCGAATTCTCCAGCATCTTTGCATTTGCTGCGGATTCACCCTACCTGGAGTCGGCCCTCGTCAGCCGCTACAATTGCACGAGTTCGCCATCGCCAAGCTGTGGCCAATTCACCGATACACCACGACATTTCCGCTGGAACCAATTTGCCGGGTTCGCCCAGGATGACTGGAAAGTCAGTTCTCGGTTGACGTTGAATCTTGGCCTGCGTTATGAGGTCTTCGAGTCGCCAACCGAAACCAAAGGGGTTCTCTCTAACATTACTCTTGGTCCCGGCAGTAACATATTTCAACAGATTGCCAGCGCCAGCGTCGGCCGCGTAAGCAAGCTTTGGAACACCGACAAGAAGAACTTTGCGCCTCGAATCGGACTGTCATGGGATCCGAGGGGTAAAGGCGAAATGGTCGTGCGAAGCGGCTTCAGCATCGCCTACAACGAGCCTTACTCCAATCTCTACACCAATGCCTCCCGGCTGGATCCTCCTGACGCCATCACAACCTTCGTGGATCCAAGCGCATTCGTAGGACCTCCGGGTTCGGTTGTTTATGGACTTAATGATTTTCCGTTTGTGCCGAGTCCCGCCTTCTCCGGGCCAAACACTCCAAACGGAGGGATTGGACCTGCCGTGAATGGCGTCTCCATCACTCCCAGCGGCGTGTATCCCAACCTCCGCACGAACTATTCGTTGCAATGGTTCTTCGGAATCCAGCAGCAGTTCCTCCACGACTTCGCTCTCACGATCAATTATGTGGGCACCAGCGATGTGGGAGGTTACACTCGCGAGGACTACAACCGCTTTGACGGAGATATATGTAACCAGACCTATTGCAACTATTTCGCGTCACAGCTCGCCCCGGGCTGGGGCGAGCTCACCTATATCAGCAATGAGGGCCATGCGAGCTACAACGGTCTGAACGCCCAGCTTAAACGGAACTACCGGCACGGGTTCATGTTCGCAGCCAGCTACACGTGGGGCAAAGTCCTTGACAACGTCACCGAGGGCGGACTGGGCGATTACCTCAATACTAACGGATACGGCGCACTTTACAGCGGGGTGCAAGACATACAAAACCAGAGAGGCGACCGCGGGCCTTCAGAGTTCGACGTCGCCCAACGCTTTGCCCTGAGCGCGGTGTGGGAATTGCCCTCTCCGGAGTCCAATGCCGCCCTCAAGAATGTTCTGGGCGGCTGGAAGTTGAATTCGGTCATCAGCCTGCAATCCGGACGTCCTTTTGATGTGTATTGCGGGCTGGCCTGGTACAGTGGCTGTGACTTCAACATGGATGGCTTGCCTTATGATCGCCCGAACCGTCCCGCGGGCATCAAGACCAGCGGGTTCAGCAACCAGCAGTTCGTGAACGGCCTTTTTGGTGACCCAAGTCTCACCTACTCTCTATCGGGCGATAGCCGGACGTCTCAGGCAAGCCAGGTTTTCTGTCCCAATGGCCTCAACTCGATTCTCGACTTCGGGCCGGTCAACTCCGGGCCCGGATCTCAGTGCATCCCCGTGGGTGCGAACGGCAACCTTTCCCGCAACGCTTTCCACGGGCCTGCATACAAGAGCGTGGACCTGTCACTATTCAAGAACATCAAGGCGGGTGATCGGTTCAATGCCCAGTTCGAGGCCGACGCCTTCAACCTATTTAACCGTGTCAATCTGTACAACCCGATTGGCGACATGGGAAGCCCACAGTTTGGGCGGTCGACTCAATCTTTCGATCCACGGGAGCTGCAGCTGGGTCTGAAGATAATGTTCTGAACGTGTTTCGCCGGGCGTGCTAAGGTCCGTAATGCTTTCGAGTCGGTTCTTTCTTCGAGGAGCCTATGAGCAAAGCCTCTGTGCGAAGTCAAAGGGCAACCTCTGCGTTAATCAGCTCGCCGAGCCGAAGGATCTGGGTGCAGCGGAGCTGTATGGGCATTGCCGCTCTGCTGTTTGCCCCACCGGTGTTGGCCCAGGAGCAACCGCTGAACGCGACGATTCGGTCCATGGCGACGGTGACAGGTGCGGAGCTGAGCGACTCATGGCTCCAGCCAACCGCTGGACTCGTCGGAACGATTGTCGCTTATTCCCAACCGCTGCGCGCTCTGGACTTGGGATCGATCGAGCCTGCCACATACTTCAAGGCCGACTGAGCGTCCGATGCCTGAGGCTCTAATCTGCCGCCCCATTCATCAACTTGCCCCGCTGCTCGCGAGAAAGGAAATCTCTCCGGTAGAGTTGTTCAATGAGGCGATCGAAAGAATCCATCAACTTCAACCCAAGCTGAACAGCTTCATCACCATCACCGAACAGGAAGGGCGAAAGGCCGCGACGGAAGCGGAAAGCGAAATACGCAAAGGGCAATACCGTGGCCCTCTGCACGGAATCCCCATTTCCCTCAAGGACCTCTTCGCCACACGCGGCGTGCGAACCACCGCGGGCTCCAAAGTCCTCGCCAAGTGGATCCCTGACTTCGACGCCACCGCCGTTGCTCGTCTGCACCAAGCTGGCATAGTTCTGGTCGGCAAAACTAACATGCATGAGTTTGCTTATGGTGTGACCAACGACAACCCCCATTACGGTCCGGCACGCAATCCGTGGGACCCGACCCTAGTACCGGGCGGCTCAAGCGGAGGTTCGGCTGCCGCCGTGGCGAGTTCCGAATGCACGGCATCGCTGGGATCTGACACTGGAGGTTCAATCCGAACGCCCGCGGCGGTCTGCGGAGTGGTCGGTCTTAAACCCACCTATGGTCGCGTGAGTCGTTATGGAGCGATCCCTCTCGCATGGTCACTTGATCACGTAGGCCCCCTCACGAAGAGCGTGGAAGATGCAGCGATCATGCTGGCCGCGATTGCTGGCCCAGACCCCAAGGATCCGTCTGCGAGCTTGCGCCCGTTACCGGACTACCGCAAAGAGATGCAGGGGAGCATTAGTGGTGTGCGGCTGGGCGTCCCTCGTCAGTATTTTTTCGAGCACGTCGATCCCGAGATTCAGAAGCTCGTCACCGCGGCCATCCGACAACTGGCAAGTATGGGAACCACGAGTGTAGAGGTTGACATCCCAGACTTGGAAAGCTGTTCAGCGATGGAAGCACACATCACTCTGGCGGAAGCTACCTCTTATCATGAGCCGTATTTGAAAAAACAGGCAGATGCCTACAGTCCGGGGGTGCGAACCAACCTCGAAGCGGGACGGTATCTGCTGGCCACCGACTACGTGAAAAGCCAGCGAGCGCGAACCTTGTTGCAGCGCAACTTCAACGAAGCTTTCAATCGAGCCGACGTGATTGTTTCCCCTACCCTGCCTGCCTTTTCGCCCCCCATTGGTGAAGTATGGGTTCAATCAGGGGACCTGCGCGAGAATGTGATTGACGCGTTTCTCCGCTTCAACATTCCGTATGACCTGACCGGCTTTCCAGCGATCTCTATACCTTGCGGGCTCAGCTCGACTGGGTTGCCGATCGGGCTTCAGATCGCAGGTAGAGCATTTGACGAAACTACAGTCTTGCGAGTTGCGAATGCCTATGAGCAGTCTACCGAGTGGCATCTTGCTCGATACGCCTTGCCATCGTGAACGAGGCGATTTTGCATGAACACTTCCCATTGTCACGCGTGTAGAGGACTTTTACCTACAAGTCAGTACGCCCCTGCCGGCCCCGCGATCCCGCGTAGCTTGAAAATGCCCGGAGAGAAACCCTTCCTCAGCTCGCGTACGGCGCTTGAGCGCTATCAACTTCTTTTCTGCGGTCATTGGTAGATCATGGCGCCGTCAGCGGCCCTTTTTTTTTGCTCCTAAGGCCTGCAAACGAAGAGTCAGGCTTTTTTGGTGATTGACCCGGCCGAGCACCGTCTCCACCGTGGCCACCACGCGATCGGAGTTCTTGTCGAGTTCCAGTGTGGACTTCTCGAGGTAGGCGGCCGCGCCTTCGCTGAGGAGTTTTTCTTCGTTCCTCTGCGACAGGCTGGTTAGCACGATGACCGGAATGTCCATGGTGGCGGGATTTGCTTTCAGGGCTCTTAGGACGTCGGGGCCGCTGATCTTGGGAAGCATCATGTCGAGCAGGATGATGTCGGGCAGTTTGTCATTAACGACCTGCAACGCTTCCTCGCCGTCGGCGGCGGTGCTGACCTCGAAACCGGCTTTGGACAAAGC
>JBEKWL010000142.1:0-9635 GCA_049513095.1 Terriglobales bacterium | reverse complement strand
CGACTACCTGATCTGTTCCACAACCTGAGGTTACAGCGGGAGGCCGATACAGCTCGAAACCCTCGCATTTCGAATGCCGATGAGCGAAGAAACGGCAGGCAGGTTACTGTTGCAAAATCTCGATTACACTCATTGACCTCGGGACGGGGGTTTTGAGTGGCGAGTGGGCCACTTTAACGGGGAAGCAGCGTTTTTTTACGTCGACCGAAACAAACTGGGGGTGCCCCACTTCTCGCGCTTTTCCAGAAAGCCTGCCCTGAGCGACAGCCGAAGGGTGGGCCTTTCGCCGCCCTCCCGGCCCATGCCTCCGTCGAAGCCGGTTCATTCCATGGAAGCGACCGGGAAGTTTTCAACAGGAAGCTTCCACCGGTGCGGCCGCGAATTCAGATACTCACTCTCGTCAGCGGCACAATAAAATCGATGCCCTCAACGTGCGTATTCTGAAAACGCTCGTCACCGGCAACAAAAAGATCCACCTCCGCACTCGCCGCACATGCCAACTGAAAGGCGTCCAGCGGCTTAAGCGACCTGTCGCTTCGCAGCGTCGCATATACTTTGGCCGCCTTCACATCGAACGCAATCACCGTAGCCGCCAGCGTAATCGCGCTTTCGTATCGTCGGCAGAATTCCGAGTCCCTGAGTTCGGTCGGCTTCGCCAGTATCTCTCCCAGCGTGAGCGCGGAAGTCAGCAGCTGATCGCCCCGTTCAATCATCTTCGAACGGAGCTGCTCCACGAGCCAGGAGGACACCCCATAATCCTCGAAGAGGTAGAGAAACACATGCGTGTCCCAAAAAATGCGGCTCATTCAGCCCTCTCGCACCCGGCGTAGATATGCGGCCCCATGCTCGTCACTCCACAGATGTTTGCCCGACCCCTGCAAGCTGAGCAGAGGATCATACGCGAAAGCCTTCACACTCTCCCGCGCCGACCAACCGCGGTACCAGCCCGCCAGGCCGCTATGGTTTTTCGGCAGAACATCGGGCGTGATCTTCGCGCCATCGCGCGCCGGATGGTTTGCATCGCCTTTCCGGAAAAGTCGTCGCCGCCCCGGGCCGGTTTCAAATAGCATCCGATACCGGCCCGTATTCGGAGGTCGGTTCGCAACGCAGTGTTGCACCACGTGAACGTAGACGCCACGCCGATACGGTTTGTGCAGCCCTTCCCGTTTTGCCCGTGAAACAATCTCGTCGATGGAGAAATCCCGCGCCTCGGGAATTTCACGATGCAAAAGTGCGGTGACGATCCAGACCTCGTCCGCCACTTTCAGTGCGGCTTGAGTGCCCATATTTGCCATCAGGTCCCCTCGTTTGGTAAATTCAAAACTACCATGTAATACAGTAATGTCAACGAGTTTATAATGCCACGTTTCCCCGTTCCGCCACCGGATTTTTGGGGAACTTGAGCTCAAATTGAGGGTGTTTTCGAGGCTGAAAACGCGCCCACGTCTCGCGCTTTTTCGAGACGTGGGCGCTAATGCAACGGGCGAGGACGCCCATCATGAAACGCTACAACTGACTCATCTTCGCCAAAAATTCGCTGTTCGACCCCGCTTTGGCTAGGCGCTCGATCAGCAACTCCATGGCTTCGACCGGCGACAGCGGGTTCAGCACTTTGCGCAGCACCCAGATGCGCTGCAAATCTTCTTTCGGAATCAGCAGTTCTTCCTTGCGCGTGCCCGAGCGCTGGATATCAATGGCCGGGAACGTCCGCTTATCCACCAGCTTGCGATCCAGGATGATTTCCGAATTGCCCGTGCCTTTGAATTCTTCGAAGATCACGTCGTCCATGCGCGAACCGGTGTCGATGAGGGCGGTGGCGATGATGGTGAGCGAGCCGCCTTCTTCAATGTTGCGCGCCGATCCGAAGAAGCGCTTCGGACGCTGCAACGCATTCGAATCGACGCCGCCCGACAGCACCTTGCCCGAGGGCGGAACGATGGTGTTGTAAGCGCGCGCCAGACGCGTGATGGAATCGAGCAGGATGACTACGTCGCGTTTGTGCTCGACCAATCTTTTAGCCTTTTCGATCACCATCTCCGCGACCTGAACGTGGCGCGCAGCGGGCTCGTCGAAGGTCGAAGAGATCACTTCTCCCTTGACCGAGCGCTGCATGTCGGTGACCTCTTCCGGGCGCTCATCGATCAGCAGAACCATCAGCACGACTTCCGGGTGATTGGTGGTAATCGAATTCGCCACGTTCTGCAGCAGCATGGTTTTGCCGGCGCGCGGCGGAGAAACGATCAGGCCGCGCTGTCCTTTGCCGAGCGGGGTGAGCAGGTCCATGACGCGCGCGCTGATGTTTTCGCGGACAGTTTCGAGTTTCAACCGCTCCTGCGGATACAGCGGCGTCAGGTTGTCGAACAGGATCTTGTTGCGGGCCTCGTCGGGCGACTCGAAATTCACCGCCTCGATCTTGACCAGCGCAAAATATTTCTCGCCTTCGTGGGGCGGGCGCACCTGGCCGCTGATGGTGTCGCCGGTTTTCAGGTCGAACTTGCGGATTTGCGATGGCGACACGTAAATGTCGTCCGGCCCGGGCAGGTAGTTGTAGTCGGGCGAGCGCAGGAAGCCGTAGCCGTCAGGGAGGATCTCCAGCACACCTTCGGCGAAGATGTGTCCTTCTTTTTCACTTTGCGCCTGCAGGATTTTGAAGATGAGATCCTGTTTGCGGAGTCCGCTGGCGCCGGGCAGCTCCAAAGATCGGGCGATCTTGGTCAGCTCGGTAATATTTTTTTCTTTCAGTTCGGCGATGGTCATATTTACCTACGTGGATGATTTTCTTCGGGAGGGATTATCTTTTATTCTCTCGCGGGGATGAATTGCTTTGCCGCCGTGCGGGCACACGGCGGAGCTGCTTAAGCAGCCCGCCGTTGTGCTTCGGCAAAGTGTTCGGGTTCGCTCAGGATGTCATGACGTTCCGCATCGGCGATTTTGTCAAACACCTGATTCATGGTTTCCTGAATGCGGGTATTCGGCTTATGAAATTTGCGAGTTGCCTTTGAGGCAAGCTGGCAAAGCATATACCGGTTCCGCAAAGTATGCAGAGCGTCAAATACACGATCAGAGCGCATTTTAGGTCGTTCTCCTTCTCCTTCAACATGAATAACTTAGGCCGGGATCCCATCGTCCGCCCACTGGGTGATGGTCGATTTCGGTCAGCCAAGCTAATTCGGGCCAGGTTCAACGGGATTTGCCAGAATTACCCAAATAGATGCCCCGCCCAACCCGAAAGTTGCTCAATTTCTTAAGGAGTAGCCACAACGCGGGCGGAGGTTCGTCGGACAGTGAGAAACTGCATTCATGTCCAGAGAACTGTCTAAGTATAACAAACCGCTGGGGACGGTCAAGAAGAATTTGCAGCCCAGCGGGTACCTTCCCGGCACCCACTTCAGCGCCTACTTCAGAGCATTGAGCCGTGCCGACAGACGCGACTTGTAGCGCGAAGCTGTGTTTTCGTGCAGAACGCCCTTCTGAATTGCCTTGTCGAGCGCCGACACGGTCTGCCGGTAGGTCTGGCCGGCGGCGGCTTTGTCGCCTTTTTCCAGGCTCTCGCGCAAGCTCCGCAGAGCGGTGCGCAGTTGCGAAGCATTGGCCCGGTTGCGGGCGGTTCGTTTCGTTGTCTGACGGGCGCGTTTCAGCGCCGAAAAATGATTTGCCATGCGGCTTGATTACCTTTGTTTGTCCTAGATTGCGCTAGGAAGATGTTCCGGTGGGAACCGAGGCTTTATTCTACGGGAGCAAGTCGCGGCGGTCAAGACGGGGCGGAGCCCGGTGCTGGCCGAAATGTGTACCTGGGCGCTGGTAAACAAATGGTCAACAGATCGTAAGTGGGCGAAAACTTCGGGTGGTTCTTGCTGCGAAAAGCAAGTCCTTCGATTGGTGCAGGATGACACATCTTGCCGAACGCTGCCGCCGTCAAAAAAAACCGACGAAGGGTAAGACGCCCGGGGGTGAATTGGGTCGCTTCGACTTCGGTAGGTGAAGGCTCACTTCATCCCCAGCGCCCGCAGCACTCCCTCATCCGCCAACGTCTTCCCATCTTTCTTCGTGACCACGCCAAACGATCCCGAGTAGTCCCACATCGCCCAGCCAATCCCGTTGCGATCGAGGGCCGTTCGCACATCGTGCAACCAAGCGGCGCGGTCCTGCGGATCGGAATAGTTCCGATACACGCCAAACTCGTTGCACCCCAGCGGCACGCCGCGCCGCCGCGCCCACTCCGCTGCTTGTTTCATTTCGGACTCAATGCGCGCGGCATCCCAGTGCTCGCGCCCATAGCGGAGGACCTGCAGCCGGTCGACTTCACTCGGCGCCAGCGCCGCCGCGCGCTCCGCCGACTCCGCCGTCGACGGATATCTCACGCCGCGCAGCCAGTGCCAGTAATACTTACCCCAGGTCGCGCCCTGATGGGTGAAGATGTGGGGCTCATAAAAATGAAAGTTGTAAATGATATTCGGATCGCGCAGCGGCTCCTGAAAAACCAGCTCATCGTCACTCGACCAGCGTGCGCCCGCCGCTATGATTGTGTGCGCCGGCGCGCCCTGCCGAATCGCCGCTGCCAGCTTCATTTGCACACCGAGCCAGCGATAGCGGTCGGTCAATTCCGGCTCATTCAGAACTTCCAGAAACACGCGGTCCGCATCCCACGTCGAGTAATGGTCGGCCAGCGCCCGCCAAAAATCGGCCAACTGTTCGACAAACTCGTCGTCATTCGCGAGGCGCGCCTTGAAGTCGCTCTCCGGATGCAGGTCGATCACAACCGCCAGCCCATGATCAAGGATCATCTTCACCGCCGCATCCAGATAGCCCAGATACTCCGCCGGAATCTTATTGGCCTCGCGCGCCGTGAACATCGGCTGCGGATTCACGCTCAAGCGCACGTGATCGAAGCCCATCGACTTAATCAGCGCGATATCTTCGGCGGTCGTCCAGGCCTGAAAATGTTCCGGCGTGTAGCCGCGCTTGTCATACACCTGCGCAAACCACTCACTGGCGTTGATCCCCCGCTTCAATTTTTCAGCCCGCGCGAAAGCCAGCGGGGCTTTGGCACTCGCGGCACCAGCAGTCTGCGCCGCCGCGCAACCTGCCGCGAAAGCTAACAACAGGAATGCGACCCGCAATTTAACTCGACTCATCTTTGTTCGACTCATCACCGATAATCCCTTCGGCATTGATACACTGATGGCCACAGGCTAGCCTATGCTCCCCTGCCAGCGCCATCTCTTCGACATCCCCAACGACGTCGCCTACCTGAACTGCGCCTACATGTCACCGCTGATGAAGCCGGCATTGGAGGCCGGGACCGCCGGGCTTGCCCGCAAAGCGCACCCGTGGGAAATCACTCCCGACAATTTTTTTACCCGCTCAGACGAGTTCCGCACGACCGCCGCGCAGCTCCTCGACTGCTCTGCCGACTGCATCGCCATCGTTCCCTCTGCCAGCTACGGCATCGCCACTGCCGCGCGCAATTTGCCGGCCAAGAAAGGCCAGAGCATTCTCGTGCTCGCCGAGCAGTTCCCTTCCAACTACTATCCCTGGCAGCGGCTAGCGGAAGAAGCCGGCGCCGCGCTGAAAGTCGTCGCCTGGCCCAAGGATGAAGATCATGACTGGACCACCGCCGTTCTGAATTCCTTGACCCCCGATGTGGCCATCGCCGCACTGCCGCACGTGCATTGGATTAGCGGCGGAAAACTCGACCTGGTCCGCATCGGCGAAGCCTGCCGCAAGATGGGCGCCGCACTGGCTCTCGATCTCACCCAGTCACTCGGCGCGCTGCCCTTCAGCGTGCGCGACGTGCAGCCGGATTTCGCCGCCGCCGCCAGCTACAAATGGCTGCTCGGGCCCTATTCGGTCGGGCTTCTCTATGTCGCTCCAAAATGGCAGGGCGGAATACCGCTGGAAGAGAATTGGATTCAGCGCGCCAACGCCCGCGATTTCGCAAGCCTCATCCTGTACACAGGTAATTACGACGTGGGGGCGCGGCGATTCGACATGGGCGAGCGCTCCAACTTCGCTCTGCTGCCTGTTGCCGTGCGCGCCATGAAACAGTTGCTGGAGTGGGAAGTTGCGCAGATCTCAGAGACAGTGGGCGCGCTCAACCGTCAACTGGCGAACGCCGCAGCGGACATGGGATTCTCCGCGCCTGCCGAACCGTTGCGCGCGCCTCACTACCTGGCCCTGCGGAGGAAAGAGGCGATTCCGAAAGAACTTCCCGAAGTTCTCGCGAAAGAGAGAGTATTCGTCAGCGTCCGTGGAAGTTCGATTCGAGTGACGCCGCATGTCTACAACAGGGCTGAGGACGGCGAGCGGCTTATGGCATGCCTGCGTCGCATTGCCGCTTAGGAAACGGCTCCAAAACTACTGCTTGAGCGCGGTGGCTCGGCGCTGCGCCAGCGATGCCGCCTCGGTGGACGGATTTTCTTTCTCCACCTCGGCGTAAATCTTCCTGGCCTCGTCTGGCTTTTGCTGCGACTGGTAGAATCCGGCGAGTTCGAGTTGCGCCGTCGCCTTGCTGACGACGAGCGTAGGCTTATCGATCAACTGCTTATAAAGATCGACCGCCTGCGTGCCCTTATTCTCCGCGCGATAAACGGAAGCCAGCGCGAACTTGCCCAACGCCGCAAGGTCGGCGTTCGAAGAGCCGGCCGCCTCTTGCAAACTGCGCTCCGCTGCCGCGTTATCGCCCAGTTGCTCCGAGGTCAACCCCACAAAATAGCGGGCCATGTCGGCAGTGTGAGTGTGCGGATACTTGTCGACGATCTGCTGGAACTGTTTGCGCGCCGCCGTGGCACGCTCTTGCGACGACGCGAAGCTATCGTACCCCGGTTGCGCCGGCACGCCTGCCGGACGCACGGGCGTTTCAAAGGTGCGGACCGCCGTCGAAAGCCCGGCACTTGCCTTTTCGTCCTGCGAGTTGACGTAGTACCAGCCGCCAAACGCGATCGCCCCGAGGACGACAACGGCAATCACAGCGGCAATGAGTTTCGCCTGGTGCTCCACGGTCCAGTGGGCGGCGTTCTCCGCTGCCTCGATCGTGACTTTGCTGAAGCGGTCTTGTTTCAGTTGATGCCGGGTTTCTGCGCGCACTGGCTTCCTTCTTCGCTTAAATGTAGGCTGACAATTCTTCAGTTTAACAGGCGGATTTCGAGAGCGTCAAAGCTGCTCGCGGCGGACAGGAGTGCTTGCGCCACCGAAAAACTATTGCGCGGTTTCGAGCAAACCCTTCTCGGCTTTTTCCTGGCACTCGATGCAATGGCGGGTCCAGGGCACGGCTTCGAGGCGCTTGGCGTTGATCTCTTTGCCGCAGGAGACGCATTCTCCGAAGCTGCCTTCGCGGATGCGAGCGAGAGCGCCATCGACCATGTTGAGCAACTGGCGGTCGTTGTTGCTTTGGCTGAAGAGGAACTCCTTGTTGTAGGAACTGGCGGCGCGGTCGGCGACGTCCTGAGTGGCCTCATCGTCGACGGTGCGACCGTCCTGCTGATTGCGGGTAACCATGTGGCGCAGTTCCTGGCGCCGGGTTTCCAGTCTCTTTCTGAACGTCTCTAGTTTCTTCTTATCCATGATTGCTGCCCGCCGTGAAGCAGAAAGTCGCGCTCCACAGGACTCCGTTGCTCATGAAGTCAAACAGATATCCTAAGCGCGGGAGAGATCGGGCGTCAACTGGAGGGATTGTGCCCCCTAACCCGAGCGGCGCTTCTCGATTGCCTTAGGAGCGGCGCTCGGCTAGACTGGAGGTGTTCTGCTCCCTCGGGTGAGGGCCCCCTCCATGAACGGCGACCACGTTTTCCACATCGGCGACCGGGTTGTTTATCCTAACCACGGCGTCGGAATTATCGAACAAATCAGCAGCCGGACCATGGGAGCCTCGGTCGAAAAATTCTACCTGCTGAAAATCCCAGCCAGCAGTTTGAAGGTGATGGTGCCGTTTGCCAATGTCGACAGCGTGGGGATGCGTCCGGTGGTGCGCAACGGAGAGGTACAGAAGATCGTGGATTACCTTTCCTCGGGCAAATGCATCAACGCGGCCGACTGGAAAGACCGGTTTAAGGAGAATTCCGATCGCATGCGCACGGGGTCGCTCTCGGACGTGGCCGCGGTGCTGAAGAGCCTGCTGATCCTTGGACAGGAGAAGTCGCTTTCCTTCCGCGAAAAAAAGATGCTGGAGCGCGCCCGGTATCTGCTGGTCAGCGAGATCGCCATCTCGCGGCACTGCGAGGAGAGTCTGATTGAACAGGCGCTCACCAAGGCTCTGACGAAGTGTAATCTGCGTTTCCCGGAAATTAGTGAACTTGCCTCCTGATCGGGCGCAGCGGAATCCCTAATGAAACTCCCGTAGAGACGCGCGGCTTGCCGTGTCTCCTTCTGCGTCCGAAGAAGACGGGGCAAGCCCGGTCCCTACAGCGGAATGGCCTGCATTACGAGCTCATTGGGCGTGGCGGGCTTCCATCCAGGATTGAAGAATCAAAACGGCGGCCATCCGGTCGACCGCTTGCCCCCGCTTCTTGATTGAAAGATCGGTTTCGCGGAGCAGGCGGTTGGCTTCGGTTGAGGTCCAGCGCTCGTCCCACAGATGGACGGTCAAGCCGAAGTGAGCGTGCAGATCGTCGGCGAAACGGCGCATCTTTTCCGATTGGATTCCTTCCGCGCCGCTTAAACGCAGTGGCAGGCCGACCACGATCTCCCGGACTTCGTATTTCGCCAGCACTTGTCCCAAGGCCTCCAGATCGCGGCGTTTGTTCTGACGCTGGATCGTATCCAATCCCTGAGCGGTGATGCCGAGCGGGTCGGAGACGGCCACTCCGATTCTTTTCGAGCCGACATCGAGGGCCAGGATGCGGCTGCGGGCGGGGGGCGGGGGTGCGTGCATCTGTCAATTGTAGATGGCGGAGACAGAAAGGCTCTTGCGTCTGCAATTCCGGTGGTGCAATTCCGGCGGCGGTAGGGCAGAATTGTTGGCCAGTCGGAACAAGGACTAGCAATCGCACCCGTATGGAAACCACGGAAACACGAAGCGGGCATCACTGGTCGCTGACGCTGCTGGGCATGGGCCTGGTCATCATGTTCGCGTATTACGGCGAATCGGTGCTGGCGGTGCTGTTCTTTGCCATTCTACTGAGCTTTATGCTCTCTCCGGTGGTGCAGGCTTTGGAGTATTTGCACATTCCGAGAGCCCTGGCGGCGCTGATCAGCGTGGTGGTGCTGCTGGCGGCGCTCTACGGCATCACCGCTGCGTCGTACAACCAAGCCCTCATTTTCGCGGACAGTGTTCCGAAGTATTCGCAGAAGATTCGCTCCATCCTGCAGCCCTACCAGCAGCAGGCGGAAAAGCTGGAGAAGACGGGCGAGGCCGTCGGCGAGCCCGAGCCCTCGAATGTTGTGCCGGTGAGGCAGGTGAAGAGCTGGTCCGAAGTGCTCACGCACGGAGCCGGTACGGTGACCGACATCGTGCTGGCGGCGTCGTTCATCCCGTTCCTGGCCTACTTTCTGCTGACCTGGCAGAGCCACGCGCGGTCGGCCACGGTGATGCTGTTTCCTTTGCACCACCGGCACACGGCATTCGTGACGCTGGGGCTGATCGGGAAAATGTTGCAGAGCTTCATTGTGGGGAACCTGCTGATCGGACTGCTGATTTC
>JBEKWL010000141.1:0-9719 GCA_049513095.1 Terriglobales bacterium | reverse complement strand
GGCGTTTTTCCCTGGCAGACGGTCCTCGAGAACGTGCGCTATCCGTTGGAGAAACTGAAGTGGGAAAGCCGCGAGCGCCGCGACCGCATCTGCTACCTGATGACCTTGTTCCGGCTGAGCTCGCTGTCCGATGTTTATCCAGCGCAGCTTTCCGGAGGCGAGTTACAGCGCTTGGCGCTTTCCCGCTGCCTCTCCTGGAAACCGAAACTGGTGATTTTGGATGAACCCTTCTCGGCTCTCGACGGCCAGGTCAAAGCGGAGATCACCTCCGCATTGCACGAGCTTGCGCTCAAAGACCAGATGACGCTGGTCCTCATTACCCATAATGTCGCGGATGCGCTGGCCCTGGGCATGCGGTGCATCATCATCGCCAGAAGGCCAGTAAGGGTGATGTCTGATCTCGACTTCCACCTGGGTTTTCCCCGCGAGGAGAACACGCCCGATTACGGCGCCATGCAGCAGGCGCTGATTAACGGTATCCGCGATGGGCTGGTTTAGCTGATGGATTGGTTCAGGCGAAAATGGCGCGCGTTGTCCTTCGTTGGCGGCCTGCTTGCACTGTGGGCCATCGTCGCCGCGCTGCGTCTGGTGGATCCCATCGTTCTGCCCGCGCCCTGGAACGTGGCTCGCGCTGTGCCGGGCATGCTCCGCGAAAGACTGCTTGCGGATATCGGCTGGACGCTGTTCCGTGTGCTGGCGGCTTTGCTCGTTGCCTGCGTGTTCGGTATTCCGGCGGGATTGTTTCTGGGTTATCGCCGGCGTGCCTATAAAGTTGTCGAGGGGCCATTGCACGCCTTGCGCTCGATTCCCGCTTCCGCGTTGTTCCCGTTGTTCCTGATCGTGGCCGGAGTCGGAGAGACCTCAATCGTGGCGCTGGCAGCCTATCCCAGCCTGCTGGTGATCCTGGTCAATGCGGTTTCGGGAGCAGCGCTGGCCAATCAGAGCCGTCTCTACCAAGCTCGGTTGTTAAACCTGAGTTCCTTACAGATGGTTTCCGATGTGCTCTTCTACGAGGCCCTGCCCAGCATCTTCGATGGCATACGGACCGCGGTTTCGTACTCCCTGGTGCTCGTGGTGGCGGTCGAAATGTTCATCGGCTTGGGTGAACGCGGACTGGGGCGCGGCATCTATCTTTACCAGTCCAGCTATCGTATCCCGGAAACCTACGGGGCCATCATGATTGCCGGCATGATCGGGATCCTGCTCAACTGGGTCGTGACCAAACTTCAGCATCACATGCTGCGCTGGCTGCCGAATGTGCGCGAGGAGCAGTAAGGGAACCTTCTGGAAATTATGCGAAATTTCAACGCTTGGGAACTAGCAATGCTATTGCGCCGGATCAGTAGCTTGCACCGTCATGCCCAAACCCAATGTGACACGGGGGACAGAGATGAGTTCGTGCCGCGCGCAGAAGTTATTGATGAATTGCTCACGCCTATCTTGCAAGAAGCAGAACGGCTTTCCAAACTCATCGAATTGGATTCGACTTGGAAGCGAGTATGGCATGGCGGCGGTCCATTCTATTTTGCGGCAGCGATGAATCTCACTTTCCAGCAGCTAATGCATGAGCTAGAAGTCTTACGCCAAGCAATCGAGGCAGACCTAGAGGATCGGACATTTGTTTTCGTTCCGGATGATGATGCCAAGATGCTCGATATGGGAGATGCTTGGAGTAGCGTATGGGCGGTAATGCCTGAGTCGCAACAGGACGTAGAGGAGGCAATTAAGTGTTACACCTTAGATCGGCATACTGCTGCCGTTTTCCATTCGATGCGGATTGCGGAGTACGGCCTACGTCATCTCGCCCGGAAACTTCGTGTCAAATTGACCCACACACACAAAGCAATGCCTGTGGAGTTTGCGGATTGGGAGAAAGTAATTACTGGAATCAAGAATAAAATTCAAGCCGTTCGCACTAACCAAAAGCTGCCGGTCGGTCCAAAACGGCAGGAGCAACTTGAGAAGTATTCTGATGCTGCGGATCATTGCGTATACATGAAGGACATCTGGAGAAACAACATATCCCATACTCGCAAGCCCTACAAAAAGACAGAAGCGCTGAATGTGATTGAGCGGGTGCGGGATTTTATGCAATTTGTGAGTACGAATTTCAAATAGAAAAAGCCCGGATGGCGGGTGGCCCACCCTACCATCGTCTGAAAATCCGGAGGGTGCCCCGTCCAAGCTCCGCTTGGGCGGGCTCGCTGATGTTGCAATCTCTCGATGTACCCCGAAAATACCTCATCTCTTTTTCATCACAAACGCCCAGTGAGCACCATCACAGACCTCTAACCGCCCGTCGGCGACAATGGAGATCGACCTGTAGCAGGGCCGAGGTGTGCCCGTAACCAAGACGCACCTCAAACCTGCCCCAGCCCCACCAGTCGGCGCTCTTTGAAAACACGAAGTTGAGGCAGTCAGTTGTCAAGCCCCCCGCCGAAATCCTGCGAGGAGGCCAAACAAGCTAACTCCTTATTCCGGAGTATTTTACGAATAGCTCCTTTAAACTCAAAGATTTGAAAGGAATTTACCGCCAACTCTATGATTCTAAAGGGATGGAATATAAAAAAGATTGTGACGCCGGATAGTACCTTTGGAGTACACAAGCCGCGGCCAAAGTGGGAACAGTCAAGCTAAGTCCTTATTGCGTAATACTTTACATATAAGTCCTTATTTCTGATGATTTTGCCCCTAACCCTATGATTCTAATATCTCGAAGAAGATAGGGGGGAGGGGGTACCGCAAGTAAATCAAGTGCGGAATCGACCTGCTCCGCAGCCTGCTAGGAATCCTAGCGCGGTTGCAGCCTGGCGTTCGCGACCCTCCCGGGGGCTCAGGCGCTGGCGGCGCGCGCGACCTTTTCGGCCAGTTTGCTGTTGAATTTGGCGGCGTCGATGACGAAGCGCTCGTGTGTGCCTTCGGAGATCTTGTCGATGCCGTCGTCAGCCACGACCGAGAAGCTGAGCTTGCGGCCATCGACCTTTTCCAGCTTTACTCGGACGGTCACGGTCATTCCCGGTGGCGTCGCGGCGGAATGAGTGAAATTGACCAGCGTGCCGACGGTCTGCTCATTCGGCCAATCGAGATGGGGATTGATGGCTTGCAGGCAGGCCCATTCCAACAGCCCAACCATGTAGCCGGTGGCCAGCACCTTGGGCATCAACTGGAATTCCGGAGCTTCCGGGTAGAGGTAGGGGACGGTCTTGTTTTCGGGCACTCGAAACTTGAACTCAAAGGTGAGGCCGGGCTGCAACGTAGCTTTCATAGCTGGCTCCTGTCATGCGTGGCATGGGTGGTGGGTCGGCGTCTCCACAACAAAAAGTCTCGTGCATCGTTAGTGTGCGCTTTGCTTGCCATAGTTCAGTTTCCAGTTCAAAATCTTTAACGCAGAGAGCGCCGAGGGATCGCGCCGAGTGCGCGGAGATCTTGCCAGATTCAGTTTAGTGTCCGCTGTAGTAGGCGAAGCCGGAGCCATCGCCTTCCCACCCTGTGATGCGCGCTCGTGTTTCCACGAGCACTCGGAAGTCGGCGTCGAACTCAGAGGTGACTAGGCGCAGGTCCTGTCCATCGATATAGCGGAGCACATAGCGTCCTTCCGGCAATGTCAGTGCGTCAATCGGCTTGCTATCGTCGAACTCCGCGCCGATTTGTGCAAGCAACTGGGAGAGCGAATAGGTCACTCCCCGGATCGCAAGGCTCTGCGTGCCGCTCCCCAAAGGCCCATAACGGCCCTCGATTCCATCGCGGTCTCCGAGCGCGTCCATGACTGGCCTATCGCCCTGCTGATTGCTTTACTCTGGCGGGAACTCAGACGTCATCGCCAGGCAACCCGGGAAAACGGAACTGCATGCTTCGGAAGGATTCGTAAAACGCGTCGTCGCCAATCCACTCGGCAACGTGGGCGCGCGTTTCAGCGACGAAGGCAAAGCTCGCGTCGAATTCGTGGGCCACGACTCGCTGGTCCTGCCCGTCGTAGTAGCGGACGCAGAAGTGCCCTTCGGCGACCACTTGAGCATCGATCGGCCAGCTATCTTCGAAGGCGAGGTCCAAACGCGCGAGCAGGGTCTCGAGGTCGTATTCCGCGTCCCCGATGACAACGGAATCCTGACCGCTGCCCAGCTTTCCGAAGCGGTTCTCGATCAGAGGCCGTCCTCGCAAGTCAGACATAAACCGACTCACACTTCTGCGGACGATTCGTGTGGCCGCTTAAACACCATGTGGATGCCGATGGTTCCATAAGCGACGCCATCCTTGTTGGGGGCAATCAGTGGAACCGAGCTTACCAGTTCCCATCCGTCCGCGCCGGCGCCGTTGATCCATGAATCCAGCCCACTGACCATGCCTTCTTCGCTCTCGCTGAAAACCACCATCCGATCGAAATACTCCCACTGCATCGTGTCACTCCTTTTCTCTCCTAATATCCTCGCCAAGGAGATGCGCTTCCATCAGCCTGTGGTGAAACTCCAGCGCCCAAAACCAGCGCCTAAAGGCGTTCTCATAACACGGCACTTGCGGTATGCCTGAAGGCATACCCTGATACAAATCGCACTTGCACCACAGGCTCCTATGGATTTTGAGCCTTGCCGCAGCGTTCGGCCAGCCAATCCGCCGTGACGGTCAGCACCTCATAGTTGAACTTAAGTTCCATATGGTTGAACCAGCGCGGCAGGTAACGGATAAAGCCGTTCTCATGCTGCACCTCGGCGTGCAGGTTGCTCGTGACGTAGCGCAATTCGGACTTCGAAAGGCTCGCCTTCAGTCCCTTTGCACCCTCGAGAATGGCGGGGATATCGCGCTCGGCATAAAGCAGCAGGCAAGGACGATCATGGGGCGCCACGGGACCGAGAGCATCGAGCAACTCCAGCACATACCCCGGGTACGGCTCACGTACAGCAGGACTGGGGAAAGTCTCGAACATCCACTTGCCTTGCGGCGAGATGGCCGCAACCACGGAAGGCGAGATGGCGACCATGCAATCCGCTGAAGACATCAACGCCAGCCGGCCTCCCAAGCTGATGCCCAGGGCCGCGGCCCGCCCGAAGCGGCGCACATAGCGAATCGCAGCCTCGACTTCGTCTCGCATCACCGGACCGATGGCGGCGCGATTTTCACCGTGACCGCAGAGGTCGATCGCCAGCGCGGCTATACCAGCCTCTCCGAGTGTGACGGCGATCCCGAGCATGTGCTCCTTCGCCGCGCCATAGGGAGGGATCAGGACCGCGCCGCCGCGCGCAGATTCCGGCGTAAGAAGATAGGCAGGGATGTTATGACCGTCCGTGGCAGCCAACGTTGTGATGCGCTCAAGGTTCATGCCACGTCACTCATTTCCAGAATGCAAGATTGTACCGGACTACAGCAACATCAAGGTCAGAAATCGGAATGTCCGATCGCGGTTCAAGGGGCGACGGTGTTCAACCAGCCCAACACCTTATCGCTCAACACCGGCTCATAATTCTCAAAACCATGGCCCGCACCCTCAATGCTTACAAACACGGCTGCGGAGCCGGCGGTCGCCGCCGTCTGCAAGCGCTTGCCGACGTCCTTTTGGATGAGTTTGTCAGCCGTGCCTTGCACGATGAGAATGGGATTCTTGACCTTGGCAAGGTTCTGGTAGGGGTTGGAGAGCCGATCCGGACCCCGTAAACTCAAAAGATAACGGGCGCTGTAGAGTGCCTTGCCTATGGGGCCGAGGTCAATGAGCATCAACTCCTCTTCCCGGCCGCTGCGCTGCAGCTTCAATGCTTCGTCCACCGTGGCCTGGGCTTTCTCCACGCCAAATTGCCACACGTTCCACTCAAAGAGATCGCCGACACCACTCACCAGCACCGTTGCTGCGACGTCTGGGTCGCCGCTCGAGGCCTGGTAGTAGAGCACGCGATTGGTGCCCATGCTTTGTCCGA
Organism: Terriglobales bacterium; assembly: GCA_049513095.1. Lineage (GTDB taxonomy): Bacteria > Acidobacteriota > Terriglobia > Terriglobales > Acidobacteriaceae > Acidiflorens. The sequence goes on along the minus strand of JBEKWL010000141.1, from coordinate 3,819 downwards.
GCAAAACCACGCGCTTGTGGCCGAGATCATGCAAGTAGGCAACGCCGGCTGCAATATCGGCTTGGTTATCGGTAAAGGAAGACTTCTTGGGACCCGAATCGTGGTCGCGCATGTTCAATGCGAGTGCGTCGTAGCCAGCGTGGGCCGCGGCCTCGGCGAGTTTGGGGAAGTAGGCCTCATAGAAGTTGCCGGCGTAGCCGTGTACCAACAACAGGGCGCTCGCACGGGGCTTCGAGGCATGGAAAACGATGCCCTGCAGGCGCACACCATCCGTGGCGCGCAAGGTCACCAGTTCGGAGGAACAAGCTCCGCCCGTCGCAGTGCCCGGGGGTGGCGCCTGCGCCACCGACCAGGCGGCCCACAGGAGAAGCGCGGCGTGCAAAAGTAATCTGCGAAGTGCCAACATCGCTAAGGCCCCCGATGAGCTAGGACTTGTTTTCCGTCACGACACCGGCCTGCTTCAGTTTGGTTTCAAGTTCAGCCAGGCGCGCGCGGAGGGCCTTATCCCGCTCCCAACGGGCGGTCACATCCTGCATGGTAGCCGCCACGCCGAGGACCCGCCCATCGGCATCTTTGAGCAGCACGACGTTGAACTCGATTGAGATTCGCCGGCCGTCCTTGGTGGAGGCGGGGACGGCAAGCACGCTCTGCCCGTACTTCGTGACCCCGGTTTCCATGACCCGGTCGTAGCCTTCCCAGTGACGCGCCCGGTGCTTCTCGGGGATGATCATGTCCATGGACTTGCCGATAGCCTCGCCGGCCCTCCAGCCGAACATGGTCTCCGCACCCGCATTCCACAACCGAATGATGCCCTCGCGATCGCCAAATACAATGGCGACTGAACTTCGATCCACAATTCCTTCGCAGAGCGATTGGTGAGTGAGCGCGTCATTCATCGGCAACTCCAGGGAAATACAGAACGAATACAGTCTTATAGCCGTTTCCAGGCGGAGAAGTAAAGAGACTTGCGAAGAAGTGCGGATGGCGGCAGGGTAGAGCCTACGCTGGCTGCCGAGCCGCGCTCGGCTGGGACGGCCGGGGGCGGCCGTCCCTACGCGAGTATTATTTTATAGCGGGCTGCGGAGCCGCGGTTCCTTCTGCTTCAGGACGCGACGCAGCAGCTTTCCTGTAGCTGTGCGCGGGAGTTCGTTTACGATCACGATTTCGCGCGGCAGCTTATAGGTCGCAATCTTGCCCTTCAAGAAGGCGAGCAGATCGTCGGGCATGAGGCTTTCCCCGGGCTTCAGCACCACGAATGCTTTGGCAATTTGGCCGCGCACTTCGTCGGGCACTCCGATGACACCGACGTCGGCAACGGCAGGGTGGGTGGCAATGGTGACCTCAATCTCCTCCGGTCCGATGCGGTAACCCGAACTCTTGATGATGTCGTCCTCCCGCGACACGAACCAGAAGTAGCCATCCTCATCGACATATACGAAGTCACCGGCCAGATTCCAGCCCTCGGCGGTGATGGCACGTTGCTGTTTTTCGGGATCGCGCCAATAGATCGTGCCCGTGGGTCCGCAAGCCACAAAGTGGCCGATCTTGCCGGCGGGGGCTTGCTTCCCCTCTTCGTCGATAACCTTCAACTCATAGCCCGGTACGGCCTGGCCGAAGGAGCCAGCCTTGACCTTGCGGCTGACCACGTTCGAGGCGAAAACGTACATCATCTCCGTCGTGCCCAGACCCTCGAAGATCTCCAGTCCAAACTTTTCCTTCCACGCGTGATAGGTCGGGGCAGTCAGACTCTCGCCGCCGCCGGTACAGACGCGCAGGCTGCTGAGATCAAATTTGGTTTTCGCGTCCGGCACCTGCAACATCTTGCGGTAAGCGGTGGGGGCAAGAGTCAAGATCGAGATGTGATGCTTCTGTATGGTGTCGAACATCTTCTCCGGTTCGAACTTGGCGATGAGCGAAGCAGCCGCACCGAAACGGAAGGGGATGGTCGCATAACTGGAGTAGCCCGCCCCAAAAGCCATGGGAGCGGACCCGCCGACAACGTCGTTTTCCGTGACTTGCCAGCCGTACTTCCCGAAGCCGTCGGGCACGATCAGCAGTTCCTCCACGAAGTGGACGGTCCCTTTCGGGCGTCCAGTTGTGCCCGAAGTGTACATCAGCAAACCCACGTCTTCGCGGTTGCGGAGCACTGGATCGATGGTTGGATTGCCGCCCTGCACCAGCTCGCCGTAGGGGAGAAATCCCTTGGCCTTCACCTCGGCGACATCGCCCCCGACGACGATGATGTGTTTGATCGTCTCAAAATTCTCTTTCGCGCCCTCGACTTCGCCCAGGAGGGCAGCGCTGACGATGATGGCTACCGCCTCCGAGTCATTGGCGACGTGAGCGATCTCGTGGCGCGAGAACAAGGGTGAGGTGGGAGTGCAGACCGCTCCCAACTTAAGGATCGCGAAGTTAGCGACCAGGGCCGGCGGTATGTTCGGAGTCCGCAGAACGACGCGGTCGCCTTCCTTCACTCCCAGTTCGCGGAGCGCGCTGGCGAACTTGCTGGCTTGAGTAAGAAGCTGGCCGTAGGTAATCCGTTGGTCTTCGAAGAGCACAGCGGTGCGGTCACCCCGACCGGCGGCGACGGCTTTGCCGAGCAGTTCTTCGGTCGAGTTGAATCTCTTAGCATAGGTCGCGAACTCCGGCAGGGTGTAGACACGTTTCGGCCAGAACTCACGTGGAGGTAGGTACTCAGCCATCTTGAAATTCTCCTTATCCCACTTACCTGGCTACCGGGGTTGCGGCAGTCTCAGCGACCAGATCCTCCAAAGCCTGCTCCACGCGGATCGTGCCGCGCTTGGCATCGCTTCGAGGGAAAGCGAATACGGGATAGCGGTCGCCCTCGAATACCAGCAGCGCGGGAACCGTGGTTCCAAAGTCCTCTACCAGCGCGCCTTTGGCGCCGAAGACCGGGCGCACGCTCGCATCCGGGCCGCTCACCGATTTGTGATAGATGGGAAAGCGATCCTTGACGCCGGCAACATCGACGGCTTTCGAATCCACACCCGTAGCTTGTAACTGCTTCACCAATTCGAGGGCTCGCTTGATGTCGCACGGAAACATCTCGCCCGGCTTCTGCGCGGAGCTATAGTAGAACTCCACGCGCTTGGCAGCCGCTTTACCAGCCGCAACCGCGGCCTTGGCGGCTACCGGCTGCGGTGGCACATACGTCTTGCCGCCGGCCTCGAAGACGTCACACTCCGTCCAGCCTTGCAGTGTGATCGACAATGTGAACGGCCATTCGCGCTTCACACACTTGCCAAGGTAGGCCTTTTGAATGTTGGGATCGAGCGCGGGACTCAAATGCTTGCAGCGAACGCACAGGCATTCAGTGTTGTAGTTAGCCATTCTTGCCTCCAGTTATCCTTACCGAGTTCCGGCAACGATGAATTTCGGTTTGCTGCCGACAAGGTCTTCCTTCTTCAGCGGGTGGCCGCTGATGATCTTGCCTCTTACGTTACGTTCCATTGCGATTGGTTTACAAACCGCATCCTTACGGGCCCGCGGCGCCGACCGGGTCAGCCCCGGACCGGAGATGGGCGAATAGTCCTGTTTCTCGGCAAAGCCGGGCAACAGGTCAGCCGTACCACTGGCCTCCTTGGGCCCACTCACGCAGCCCCCTCCGACCGTTTCAATCTGCCAGATCGCACCGCAGCCGGCGCACTTGGTCGTGCCCTTAAAGTTCCAGAAAGGATAAGGATCAAGGAAATTCTTGGTATTACACTTCGAGCATGTGAGCAGCATCGTTCATCTCCTCCATCAAATAGTCTCTTGATCTTCCAGCCGCTTGATATCCGCGGGCGTCAACCCGGCCAA
>JBEKWL010000140.1:0-9765 GCA_049513095.1 Terriglobales bacterium | reverse complement strand
GGGAATCTCGGCGCACGAATACCCCGCGCAGTGGGACGCGTCCGGCACCAAGCTTTACGTCTGGAACCGCAGCTTCCCAGCTCACGTCAGCCTGCTTGACATCCGAAGTGGTCAGCGCAAGCAATGGCTGGAGACCGTTCCCCCAGATCCCGCAGGCCTCCTCTACGCGACGCTTTACCTTACACCAGATGGTAAGTCGTATGCCTACCGATATCGACGGGTGCTCAGCACGTTGTACGTGAGTAATGGGCTCCGCTGATGCATTCAGACTCGATAGTGGGTTGATCGGGTTGATAAATGGTTCCAGTGGGCGGATGAACGGGCAACTCTCACCTAATCCGGTAAGGGAAGGTTGGCCGACTATCCAGGAGTGAGCCCGTGACTAACTGAGCGAATTGCCTTGTGAGCGCACTCCGTTGCGATCTCGCAGTGCCTCTACAGGTGGGAAAATTCGTTGTGGCGAGGTCCGCAGAAGCGTTATGATGCGCGTACCAGAAGTCCAAATCGAAAATCCCAGATTAAACATCCGGGAACCGTCAATCAATTGAGGGGTGTTGATGCGTAGATCCTGTCTGCTCGTCGTCCTGGCTTTTTCCCTGTTCACAATTCCCACCTTTGCTCAGAGCGCAGATGCAAGGACGGTTCACACCTACTACGTAGCCGCTGACGAGGTGGACTGGAACTACACCCCTCTCGGCGTTGATCAGATGATGGGCATGCCCTTCATGGACTATGCCAAGCTGTTCACTGAGCGCGGACCGCACCGCATCGGCAGCACCTACCGCAAGGCCATCTACCGCGAATACACCGACGAGACTTTCACCACGCTTAAGCCGCGTCCCGCCGAGTGGGAGCACACCGGATTTCTCGGGCCGGTACTGCGCGCCGAAGTTGGCGACACCATCAAGGTTGTTTTCAAGAACAACGCCACCCATCCGTTCGCCATGCACCCGCACGGCGTCTTCTATGCCAAGGACTCCGAGGGCACCGGCTACAACGACGGCGCCTCGACGCCTGACAAGAAAGGTGTGCCGCCGGGCAAGACCCACACCTACATCTGGGAGGTCCCGGAACGCGCCGGCCCCGGCCCCAACGACCCCAGCTCGATTGTGTGGCTCTATCACTCGCACGCCGATGAGCAGAAAGACGTTGAGAGCGGACTTGTCGGGGTCATACTCATCAGCCGTAAGGGCGCTGCCGGTCCAACCGGTCGCCCCAAAGACGTTGACCGTGAATTTATCAGCCTGTTCATGATCGTTGACGAGAACGCCAGTTGGTATCTGCAGCACAACATCGATACCTACACCAGCGATCCGAAAGGCACCAATAAACTGGAAACCGATGCCAGCGATGGCAAAGGCAACTTCAACTTCTTCGGCGCGGGATTTACGGGAGTGAATTTCCGCTCAACGATTAACGGCTACATGTTTGCCAACGGGCCGTTGATGACGATGAAGAAGGGCGAACGCGTGCGCTGGTACGTAGTCACCATCGGAGAGGGAGCGAACCTGCACACTCCTCACTGGCACGGCAACGTGGTGCTGGACGGCGGCAAGCGGACCGACGTGATCTTTATCGGTCCCGCCCAGATGGAGACCGTGGACATGGTTCCCGACGATCCCGGCACCTGGATGTACCACTGCCACTTCGACGAGCACATGCAGGCCGGCATGATGGCGCTGTATAAGGTCGAGCCGTGATTGCCTTCGCCCGGTCGACACCCAGCATGAGGTTCTGAACACATGCAGATCGAGTACGGCCTCTATGTCCCCTCCGAAGCTGAAGCAATGGCAAAACTTCTGGGGGAAACGTTCAGCCGTTACGATCCACCCGCCGTCGCAGTCGGCCTGACCGCTTCTGAATTCGAGGCGTTCGTGCGGTTGCTATGCCCAAAGGTGGCCGCCGAGGGTCTGACAATCGTGGCGCGGTTGGCCGGCACGGGTGATCTGGTCGGCGCGCTTTTGACGGAGGACTCGGCATCAGCGCTGCCTGACGGGATGGATCGGCTGAGCGCGAAGTTCGATCCGATCTTCGATATCCTGGGCCAACTGGATACGGAGTACAGGGGAGGCCGGGCGGTGCGTTCCGGCGATTCGCTCCACCTGTTCCTCCTCGGGGTCTCCAATCGTGTCGCCGGACGTGGAGTGGCGCAGCAACTCGTCACGGCTTGCCTGGAGCACGGGACGCGCAGAGGTTATCGGGTGGCCGTCACCGAAGCGACGAACAAGGTGTCGCAGCACATCTTCCGCAAACAGGGCTTCGTCGAGCGCGTGCAACGGTCATACGAGGTTCATCGCTTCGATGGGGGGAAGTTTTTTGCGTCGATCGCGGAGCACGGGGGCCCGATACTGATGGATAAATTGCTCGCCGCGTGATGTGTGGTGCAACTGGTGCGGGCGATTGAGCGGGAAATTTTCAAGGTTAAAGCGTCTTACGGTTGTGTCTTAAGCTCCGGATTGGCGGGCGTCGATGTCCGCTCGCTGATGATATATAGGCCTGCCTTGCGGAGACCGTTGATGGCGTGCACGGGAGCCGCCGATTGCTCCCGATTGACGGGCAATTCGGAAGTTAACCGACGGTGAGGGCTTGTCTACCGGATCACTTCCGGTTAGCCGACCATCCACCGGGAATCGTTGGAATGTTCTGCAACGTGATGCGCAGGCTATAATTACGCGCACGCATGGCGCTTACTTCTGGCACGAAACTCGGGCCGTATGAGATCCAATCTCCGCTGGGCTCTGGCGGCATGGGCGAGGTATATCGCGCGCGCGATGCCCGACTGGGGCGCGATGTCGCCGTCAAAGTGCTGCCTGCCGCTTTTTCTCGCGACCCAGAGCGCCTGCGCCGCTTCGAGCAGGAAGCTCGCGCCACCGCCGCGCTGAATCATCCCAACATCCTGGCTGTCTTTGACATCGGGACTCACGAAGGATCGCTCTACGTGGTCACCGAACTTCTGGAAGGAGAAACTCTTCGCCAGCGCATCCAGTCCGGACCACTGCCCGCGCGCAAAGCCACCGACTACGCCCTGCAAATGGCCCATGGACTCGCGGCTGCGCACGATCAGGGCATCACCCATCGTGACCTGAAACCAGAAAACATCTTCGTCACCAAAGATGGGCGAATCAAGATCCTCGATTTTGGCCTGGCGAAACTGACACGGCCGGACAGATCGGCTTCGGGCGCTGACATTCCGACCCTGGCGGCGCTGACCGAGCCTGGCTTGGTTTTGGGCACCGTGGGTTACATGTCACCCGAACAGGTTCGGGGAAAGGCTGCGGATGCCCGTTCCGACATTTTTGGCCTGGGCGCCATCTTGTACGAAATGGTCAGCGGCAAACGTGCTTTCCACGGCGATACGGCTGCCGATACCATGAGCGCGATCTTGAAAGCTGAACCTCCTCCGCTCGGCGAGGCGCAGCAGAACATTCCGATGGGGCTGGCACGCATCATCGAGCATTGCCTGGAAAAAGATGCCGACAACCGGTTTCAGTCAGCTCGCGATGTGGCTTTTGCTCTGGATGCGTTCAGCGGTTCCTCGAGCAGCGTCATGCCTGCGACAGGCATCAGCACAGCAGTACCGAAGGGTCGCAGCCATACGCTGATGATCGCGCTGGGGAGCGCTCTGCTAGCGGCGGTGGTTGCGTTAGCGGTAGCTCGCATGACTGCGCCCGCTGTTACCCCGCCCGTTTTCCATCAACTCACGTTCCAGCGCGGCTATATTCAGACCGCGCGTTTTGCGCCCGATGGGGACGCCATCATCTACGCTGCATCTTGGGGAGGAAAACTGATCGAGTTGCTTTCTACCCGCCCGGAAGGTAGCGAATCTCGCGCCATCGGTTTGTCAGACTCGGATTTGCTGGGTGTCTCATCGGCGGGAGAGCTCGCTGTCCGGGTCACTCCTAGATTCACAGGCGCGTATTCCATCTCCGGAACTCTGGCCCGCACCATGCTTTCCGGCGGCACTCCCCGCCCGGTCGAGAACGACGTTGAATTTGCCGATTGGACACCCGATGGAAAGGACTTGGCCATCGTCCGCAGGGTGGCAGGCCGTACCCGTTTGGAATTTCCTGTCGGGAAGGTCTTATACGAAACCGTCGGCTGGATCGGGAATCCTCGTTTATCACCAAGCGGAGACTCCATCGCCTTCATCGATCATCCGTCTCTCTGGGGAGATCCCGGCGCAATCGCGATTGTCGATCTGGCTGGCCACCAAAAGGTGCTCACCCAGCAGTTTGACAGCGTTCAGGGATTGGCTTGGTCGCCAAAGGGTAAGGAGGTGTGGTTTACGGCCACGCCTTCCGGAAGTGCGCGCGCGTTGCGAGGAGTTTCGCTGAGCGGCAGAGAACGGCTGATCGTCCGCATCCCGGGCATCCTCAATCTGTTCGACGTCTCCCGGAGCGGACGAGTGCTGCTCTCGAGGGATGACTGGAGAGTCGGGATTATCGCACTGGCTCCGGGTTCTACTAAGGAGGAAGACCTCTCCTGGATGGACTTCTCCGCTATCCGCGACATCTCCAGTGATGGAAAGCTGCTGCTGTTCGACGAGTCCGGCGAAGCTGGGGGGCTCTTGGGCGCCATCTACCTGCGCAAGATGGATGGTTCCGCTCCAGTTCGGCTTTCCGACGGAAACTCCAACTCGCTCTCCCCGGATTCCAAGTGGGTGATGGGTCTGACCGGTGCTGACCTCAACAATCTGATATTTCTGCCCACGGGTACCGGACAGGCACAAACTGTAAATCTGGGAACGCTCGTCTACCATTGGGGCAACTGGCTGCCCAACGGGCACCAGGTTCTCTTCGTCGGCAACGAACCGGGTCATAGCAGCCGCATCTATCTGATGGATGCCCCGCGGGGCCGGCCACGCCCCATTACTGCAGAGGGCGTGGGCGTGGTCAACTACACTCACTTTGTTTCTCCTGATGGCCAGTTGTTTCTGGGCTTAGATTCAAACAGGAATTCCGTCGCTTATTCCGTTCAGTCGGGCGAAGGCAAGCCGGTGCCAGGTTTAGAACCGCCAGAAGTCGCCTTCGGCTGGACGGGGGATGGCAAGAGCGTTTACGTCTATCGCCCAGCCGTGCCTGCCCTGGTATATCGCGTCGAACTGAGCACGGGACACCGGCAGCTCTGGAAGGAGTTCAACCCGCCCGATCCGGCCGGAATCAACTTCATTCGCACGCCCCACATCTCCGCCGATGGCAAGGTTTACGCGTACAACTATAATCGTGTCCTTTCCAACCTGTATCTGGTCGATGGCCTGAAATAGTAATAACAGGCGAATGTGCATCGTTATGGGGGTTTGCGAGGCGAGTTCCCTCGTGGCATGAGAGGCAGGATCTTGGCGGATGACGGGCAAACCGGGATCATCCCAGGGTTGGGTGGAATGGGTTCCACGCCATGCAGAATCCCCACCTGTAGCAAAATAGATCAATGGCCAGCGTAAGAATGGACAAGTGGCTCTGGGCTGCCAGATTCTTCAAGACGCGAGCATTGGCGGCACGAGCGTGTGAGCTCGGCAGAATTCAATCCAACGGGCAGCCCGCCAAGGCGGCGCGCGAGGTCCGGATTGGAGACATGTTGCGAGTGACAAACGAGGGCGGCGATTTTCAGGTGGAAGTCCTGCTGCTCAGCGGGGTGCGCGGCCCGGCTTCGGTTGCGCAAACGCTCTACCGCGAGACGGAGGCCAGCCGGGAGCTGCGCCTGAAGGTGGCAGCGGAGCGGAAGGCAATGAAGCAGTTCGAAGAGTTCCCTACAGGCAGACCATCAAAACGCGATCGGCGGAAAATCATCCAGTTCCGTGGGAGAGCCTGACCGCTGGCGATGAAGGCAGCCCATTGGGGCCCCTTCAGAAACCTGGCGGCCGCTCGCCCGCCACGCCGAAGCTGCGTTCGAGAGCGATCCCGACCCGCCCCAACGTCCCTTCGTCGAAAAGCTGGCCGATCAGGGTGATGCCGTGGGGCACGCGACGCGGCGGAGAAAACTTCGGCAGCGGATGGTTCGGATCGGGCGCCCAGTCGCTGCGCGCCTCCGACACTTCGACAAAGCCCGCACGCAATGTAAGTGAGGGATGCCCGGTGAAGTTCGTAAGCGTAAGCATTTCGTCCCGCAGCGAAGGCACAAGCAGCAGGTCAACTCGAGAAAAGACACGCGCCATCTCCTCCGCCACTTTGCGCCGGAAGCGGTCGGACTGCACGAAGTCCACGGCTGACAGGAAGCGGGATTGACGGAAGAGATTCGGCCACGCATCCGGCACCTGAACCTTCAGCTGATTCAATGCCCCGCTGAGTGTAAGTTCCTCGAACGCAGCGGCGCCTTCGGCGAAGAGAATCAGATCAAGCGAGTCATAGGGCCAGTCGGGAAGCGTGACCTCAACCGGAACCATGCCCAGCTTTTTGACGACGTCCAGTGCGGCACGGTCGACGTTGGTTGCCGGGTTTTCCTTCATCCATGCGGGGAAATAACCGACGCGCAGCCCTTCCACGGCAGCACCCGAGTCGAAGTCAAGCTTGCTCGGCACGCTGTTCAGGTCACCGGCGTCAGGCCCGGAAATCGCATGCAGCACCAGCATTGTGTCTTCGACGTTTCGGGCCATGGGGCCGAGTTTGTCGAGCGACCAACAGAGCGTCATCGCGCCGGTGCGTGGCACACGGCCGAAAGTGGGCCGCAAGCCGGTAACGCCGCAACGCATGGCGGGAGAAACGATGCTGCCCCCGGTCTCGCTTCCGATCGCAAAAGCCACCAATCCCGCAGCCGTGGCCGCACCCGGCCCGGCGCTTGAACCCGACGATCCTTCCTCCAGTAACCATGGGTTCATCGTCTGGCCGCCGAACCAGATGTCATTGAGCGCCAACGCTCCCAGACTCAGCTTGGCCACCAGCACCGCGCCCGCCGCATGGAGACGTCTCACGACCGCAGCGTCTTCGGTGGGCACGCGGTTTCGCAAAGGCTCGGCGCCATAGGTAGTAGGAATTCCTGCTGTATCGAGAAGATCTTTGGCTCCCCACGGAATGCCGTGCAGTGGACCGCGGTACTTGCCGGCGGCGATCTCCGCGTCGGCCTGCTTAGCCTGCCGGAGCGCCAGGTCGCGTGTGAGGGTGATGACGCAGCGCAGCTTGGGGTCGAACTGCTCCAGACGCTTCAGATAAATTTGAGTGAGGCGCTCCGAGCGAAGCTTGCGCTGCTCGATCCACCGCGAGAGCTGTACCACGGAGGCGAAGGCAATGTCTTCGTCATCTGCTGGCAAGGGTTTCGGATCGGTGCTGCTGCGCACACATTGGTCCCGCTCCGGACCTGCTTTCATGCCTGGTAGCACCGGGTTCCACTGTGTCGCAGGAGCGAGCGTCGTCTCCAGCGCTATTTTCCGCGGCCCAGTGCGTCGCTCGTACAGGGCGGCCAAGTTCGCGCGCCAGCTGCCCGCGGCCTCCGCGCGCTCGGGTTCGGTCATTTCGATCTGAACGAGCTTTTGTGCCTCAGCGAAGGTCGAAGGCGACACTTCAGGCCCGACTGCCGGCCCGGCGCCAAATGCGGGCGGCGCCCCAGGCGGCAAACCACTGGGCGTCTGCGCACGGCTGTTATCTGTGATGGCTACGCCGATCAAGCCCACGGATGTGAGCGTGAGGAACTCCCTGCGCGATTTTGACATATATCCCCCGAACAGCATTCTCCAGAGTCACCAAAGAATCGACAACAAGACTTCCGGCGTTCGGCCGGCACCTTTCCCTTGGGATTATGTCAAAATCGCGCCAAAAGTATGTTGACATTAGCGACTCTAATATGATATTAACTATCACTTTCGTGGGGGCTCTGCCCCGCGGAGAGGCCGTCCCCGGAGTGAAAATTCTTTATGAATGTTCCTCTGACACCCGTGCGATTCCTGCGGTACTCAGAAGAGCAGTTTCCTCGCAAGACGGCGGTGGTGTGCCAGGACCTGCGGTTTACCTATGCCGAGTTTGGCGATCGCGTGGGGCGCATGGCGGGAGCGTTGCGCGGCGCCGGACTGAAGGCGGGCGATCGCGTTGCGTTTCTCAGCCTGAACTGCCATCGGCTGCTGGAAGCCTACTACGGAGTTCTGGAAGCGGGCTGTGTTTTGCTTCCGCTCAATTATCGCCTGGCAGCGCCGGAGCTTGCCTACATTCTGAATGATGCCGGAGCGGCGGTGCTGTTCCTGGAACAAGAGTTTGTTGGCGTCGTAGATTCGTTCCGGCGGGAGCTGCGCACGGTGCGCTCGTTCCATCAGCTCGAGTCCCATCAAATCGAGGGGACGCCGCAAGCGGGGTGGCTCTCCGATCAACCCTACGAGCAGATGCTGGCCTGCGCCACGCCCTACCGCGGAGAACTGATGGCGTTTGACGAGAACTCCGTGGCAGAACTGTTTTACACCAGCGGAACCAGCGCCAGCCCGAAGGGCGTGATGCTCACGCATCGAAATGTGTACCTGCATGCGCTGAGCGTCGCTTTGAACCATCACACCCGGTTTGAGCACGTGCTGCTGCACACGATCCCTCTGTTTCACGCCAACGGCTGGGGAGCGGCGCATACGGTCACGTTCGTGGGCGGAACGCATGTCATGCTTCCGCGCTTCGTGCCGGAGGAAATATTCCGGCTGGTGGAACGGGAGCGGGTGCGTTCGCTGGCCCTGGTGCCGATTATGGCCGCCGCGCTGGTGAACTCGCCGGCGCGTTCCAAGTACGACTTGAGCAGCGTGGAGTGGGCCGCGATCGGCGGCGCGGCATCTTCTCCGACCCTGATCCGGGAGGTGGAGCAGAAGCTGGGGTTTAAATGCTTTTCGGGATACGGACTGACGGAGTGCGCGCCCTCGCTGGCTACCGCCGAACTGAAACCGGACGTGCAGTGCACGCCCGAGGAACGGTACGTGCTGCAGTCCATGACCGGTTATGCTTTTCCGGGGTGCGAGCTCCGGGTGGTCGACGCGGAAGACAAGGACGTGGCGCACGACGGGGTGACGATGGGAGAAATCATTGCCCGCAGTGACGGAGTGATGGCGGGGTACTGGCAACAGCCGGAAGCCACGGCCGAAGCCATGCGGGGTGGATGGTTTCACACCGGCGACATGGCCGTGATCGCGGAGAACGGGTACATCCTGATCGTGGATCGCAGGAAGGACATTATCGTGAGCGGCGGAGAAAACATTTCGTCGCTCGACGTTGAAAAAGCGCTGTTGGCCCACCCGGACGTTTACGAAGCCGCGGTGATCCCGGTGGCTCACGAGAAATGGGGTGAGGTGCCGAGGGCGTTGGTGGTGGCGAAGCCGGGTTGCAAGCTCAGCGAAGCAGAATTGATCGAGTTTTGCCGCGGACGCCTGGCCCACTACAAGTGTCCGCAATCGATTGAGTTTTGCGAGAACTTGCCCAAGAACGCGATGGGAAAGGTTTTGAAAAAGGAGTTGCGCAAGAAGTACCGGGCTGGACCGGTAACGATGCGTGCGGATGGTTGAGCGGGCGGCGATGAGGAGAGCTGGATGGATTTAAATCTGACTGCGGAAGAACAGCAGTTCCGCGATGAATTGCGGGGCTGGCTGAAGGCAAACGTACCGGCGGACTGGAGCGCGAAGCGCGAAGATCCTCTGGAAACCCGCTTCGAGTACTTGCGGACGTGGCAACGCGAGTTGTTTGACGGAGGCTGGGCTGGAATCTCGTGGCCCAAGGAATACGGTGGCCGCGGGGCCAGCCTGATGCAGCAGGTCATTTTCTGGCAGGAGATGGCGTTGGCCGACGCTCCGCCCATGGCCAACGCCCTGGGCCTGGGACT
>JBEKWL010000139.1:0-12030 GCA_049513095.1 Terriglobales bacterium | reverse complement strand
CGTCGCCTCGCTGGGATTGTCGGTTCTGGGCGTTGACGTGGCTGAGACGGCACTGGCGATCGCCCGAGAGAAGGCCCACGACCGTGGGATCGAGGTTGAGTTCGCTGCGGCTGACGCGTTCCAGTTGGAGCGCTTGGGGCGCAGGTTTGAGACGGTGCTGGACTGCGGATTGTTCCACACCTTTAACGGCGACGAGCGACCAGGATACGTGGCGAGTCTAGCGTCGGTGACCGAGCACGATGGAACTCTGTATGTGTTGTGCTTCAGTGACGACGGTCCCGATACTGGCCCGCACCCCATCAGTCAGGAAGAACTGAGAGCGGCGTTCAACCCCAGCAATGGATGGAATGTCGCCGCCATCGAACCGGACCGGATTCAGACGAGAGTCCACGACCACGGCGCACCGGCCTGGTTCGCGACAATCAAACGGCTCTAGACTGCGGAACTGGTCGGCCCGGTGAGCGATCCCGTGCCGTCACTCATTGCTCTCAGTTCCACCGCGCTTTCGCCGCCCGCCGCAGACCAGGCAGGATCGCCTCGAGATAGCCGACCACCGCTTCCAGACGTTTTGCCTCCGACAGCGTCGAGAGCAGGCTCTGCTTGAAGTCGAGGTCGAGCGGAAGCGATCCTGCGAGTAAGAAGGAAAGGTTGCCGGCATGCTCGTCGGGCCCGGAGGGCTCGGCCCCAGCCAGTTTCGCGATCTCCGCGTGCAACCGCACTGCCTGCGTCACCATCTCGGCGGCCGGCGTGCCGGGTTCGTCTTCCACCAGCGAAATCTCGGCCTGCAAAAATGACCGGTCTTCGTTGACCTCGATCACCTCAAAGCGCTCCACCCCACGCGTCAGGATGTCCATGCGCCCATCGTCATACTTCTTCGTGACCGACATGATCTCGGCCGTACAGCCAATGTCGGCGACTCCATCGGAAGACGCCCGCACCACCCCAAACGGCTTTTTCTGTTCCAGGCATTCCGCGATCATCTCTTTGTACCGCGGTTCGAAAATGTGCAGCGGCAACGGAACCCCAGGCAGCAGCACCAGTTCGAGCGGGAAGATCGGCAACAGCGAACTCACGGCATCTCCAGTGCAGACGATTTTACGCCACTGGCAGGCTGCGGAAAAACTCGATCTCGCGCCTGATTTTGGGTGGCGCAGCGCTTCAGCGCTGCGGTAACCGCTTTGTTTTTACTTCGGCTTTAGCCGCTGAGGTTACACTCTCTGCTCGGAAGCCAGTTTTTCACCAACCAAGAAGCTCCCAGCTCTCCGCCGCGAGCAGGAATTTTGGCTTTTTGTGCCACTGAGCGAGTGTAAAAATGCTGCTGTGAATCTTCTCCTGCAGATGCCCGTCCACCGGGCGGCGAAAACTATCCAAAAGGAGTAGCTCGTTGCACTACTGTTTTTGAGCTAGGCCACACAGAGACTTGTAAAGAACTGACAAAGGGTTAAAGTACCAGAAGCGCCCAGAGCCGATCCTCCCCCAGCCCGAGGGCGCCACAAACCGCAAGGAGGATCTCCGCATGTCTACACGATTGTTCTGCATCGGCTTCGCGTTAATAGCGCTTTGCGCGATCACCGCCCAGGCAAAGCCGGTTACTTGGTATCTGCAAGGCGTCAAATTTGCGGACGGCAGTACCGCCAGCGGATCATTCGTCTATGACGTGGACAACGGTTTCAATGGAACCTACAGCAATATTTCGATCGCAACCACCGCAGGTACCGTTGTACCGGCGAACGCTTTTGCTTTCTCGGACCCCGGCGCAGTCAGTTACAGTATCCGCATCTTCCCCGTTACCTTGGGGAGTGGCGACCTGACGGGAACGCCAATCCTGATATTGAATTTCACTGCGCCGCTCTCGGACTCGGGCGGGACGCTGTCGCTCGTAACCAGCGGCGCTTATGCATCTCTCTGGGGGCGATGCCTCAACAGCATTTGCAGCGATATTGAGCGCCCGAGTCCAATCGAGTATGTGACCGCCGGGTCGGTAACGGCTATACCGACCGGTGACGCGAGCGTCTATTTCACCACCTACTACTCCAATGCGAATACCACGGGTGCTCCGGATGAAACGCTGCGTATCGTCAACGATGGCGACAATGCAACTTCAGCTCCAGAGGGCGTCGAAAACGGAACCCTGTGGGCGGCGATCTACGTCTTCGATGACAGCCAGGAGCTGCGCTCCTGCTGCGCCTGCCAAATCACGTCCGACGGTCTGCTTTCGGAATCCGTGAATAAAGAGCTCACGGTTAACGAATTCACCGGCAGGGGACAAATAGCGCGGGGCGTTATCAAGGTCGTTTCCTCTACCACCAGTGACCCGACCAACCCCCTCCCGTTTCCCGGACTGCGGGCATGGGCCACGCACATCCAGGCAACCACCACCACGTTTCCAGCTCCCGGTCCAGGGCACGCTGTAAACGCCGTGGAGAAGGCGCCGTGGTTCGTCACCGAATCCGCGTTGGCCGATTCGAACCTGACGGCGCTTGAACTATCGAATCTCGGGTACCTGTGTTCCTATGGGTTAACCATTGGCAGCGGCTACGGAGCCTGCCCCTGCACGTTAGAGGACTACGACTTCTAGCGATACGGGGATATTTCAACAGTTATCGCGGCCAACTCTTCAGGCGTGCCGATGGCTCTATCTAGGCTCGCCTGTTGCTGACCCAGTCAAAGCGCGCAAAAGTAAAGAAAAGTAAATTCGCCTCACCCTCAGACCTCAGCCGCATCGAATGAAGTAGGCAGAACTGCAGTCTTCCACCCCCCTCCAAAAGGCCGTACGCACGGCGGCTCTGGGGGTGGAGGCTGCCGTTAGCTTTTCTGTGCTCCCTTTTCGTTAGAATAGGGTTTATGAGATCCTCGTCCCGCCCTGCGTTCCTCACGTTCCCGGTATCTCTGTCCGCACTGTTGAGCGCCCTGTTGCCTCTCATCCTGTTCGTCATCATGATTCCCCAGGCGGCGCGCGCGCAAGAAGGTCCCCTCGACAAATCCGAGCTCAAGGGGATCACGGTCGAGGAAATCATCAAGCGCTTCGCCGCCAAGGAAAAAGAGTTCAAGGAGGCGCGCGATCAGTACACCTACCGGCAGGACGTCAAGGTAATGACGCTCGACGGCGACACCCCGGACGGTGCCTACCAGCAAGTGTTCGACGTGACCTTTGACGACAAGGGACGCAAGGTCAAGACCGTGGTCTTTGCGCCGCAGCCCACGCTGCAACGCATCCAGATGACCGAGGAAGACTTCGACGACATCGAGAATCGCCTCCCGTTTGTGCTGACCTCTGACGAAGTCGGGGAATACGACATCCTGTACGTAGGCCAGCAAAAACAGGACGAACTGAATACCTATGTTTTCGATATTACCCCCAAGCAGATCGTTGGCAAGAAACGCTATTTCTCGGGGCGAATCTGGGTGGACAACCACGATTTTCAGATCGTGGAAACTTATGGCAAGACCGTACCCGACATCCGCAAGAAAAAAGGCAGCGAGAACCTGTTCCCCAAGTTCACCACCTGGCGCGAACAAATTGACGGCCAGTACTGGTTCCCCACCTACACCCGCGCCGAGGATACCCTCCAGTTCTCCATGGGGGGCATAAAGATCCGCGAGATCATCAAGTACACCAACTACCGCCGCTTCGGATCAAAATCAAGGATCACCTACGAAGGCCAGGAAGTGCAGAAAGCGGAGCCGAAGCCAGGAGACCAGAAGCCAACGGAGCCGCAGAAGCCGCAGTAGGGCCAGGACCGGTACACAGGTAGTTTGCTAACGCGCCGAATCTGACGTGTGTGCTGCGTCTTAAGTCTGCTCGCTCCGTGCAAGTTGCTGGCTGGAAGTGCGAACGAGAGAACTGAACGCGCTGACACCCGTCCCGCGAGCAGGTGGACACGTCCACTCCTATGGGCAAGATGGTGTTCGCCGTGCTCGGCGCACTCGCAGAGCTGGAGCGCTCGCTCATCCTGGAGCGCGTCATAGCCGCTTACGCAATGCTCGTGTGCAGGGCAAACGATTGGGTCG
This sequence comes from Terriglobales bacterium, assembly GCA_049513095.1. Classification (GTDB taxonomy): domain Bacteria; phylum Acidobacteriota; class Terriglobia; order Terriglobales; family Acidobacteriaceae; genus Acidiflorens. The sequence continues at coordinate 8,019 of JBEKWL010000139.1, read as the reverse complement.
CGGCCGCGGGTTTTAGTTCCCCCGGCGGAAGATTCAGAGCTGCGCGCGGAAGGTCTGACGTTGCGCGACATTGCCAAGCGATGCCGTGTGTCAAAGACTACGGTGATCACAGCCTTGCACTAAGCAATTGCCGCGTTATCGGTGACCTTCCAGCTTCTGCGATTGCGCGCAGCCCGCCGGGACCGCCCCCTGGATTTTCTTACGGCACGACAAAGTTGACTGAGGTCCCCCAGTTTGCATAACCATCCCTGGTTCCGCCGCAGGTCCCGAGTGTCAGCGTAAACTCAGACCCCTTGCAGTTCGGGGACTGGATGTAGTTGGTGGAGAAATAGATCTTACCTGACCCCGATAGGTAGATTGCATTACTGTAGTCTCCCCAGCGAGGTCCAGTAGAACCTGGATAGCCCTGGTACTCCGTAAAACCGTCTTGAGGCGATTCGCCCAAATCCGCAATGTTGACCACAGATTTCAAGAGGCCCTTCGAAGTACTGCTTAGCCGGCCGTAGCCCGTGCTGGGGTTGTCGGCCCGAGATTCGCCGGCACCCGACACCGTGAAGGTCATGATGGCTCCGCCGTTTCCTCCGTCCTGGAAGGACAAGCCTTCCGCGGCCATTGCTGGGAATTCCAGGTCCTCATGCTTTGGCGAAACATACCCCTGGCTCGTGAAACTGAAGAACCCTGACGTGTCGAAACTGTCCGTACCGATGACCCAGTAAACGGCGCCCTGGTGCACTTCCGGGCTTGCTTCCGACGAGTACGTTTGCGCGATCTCCGTTGTGGCGGCGCCCCAAATCTGGCCCTGCGCCTGCGAGGCCTGAGTTATATTGTCACCATTGGTAGCGATTCCGCTCTCGGGGCAACTGGCGGGCGGCGTGGAGCCCGTACTGAGGCCGGCGGCTCCGCACTCGTCGCCCAACGGTATCGGCCCACTCTTTTGGGCGCCCAGGAAGCCCAAGCCGTAGTAAAACGACACACCGGAGAACAGCTGGCCGCCGAACTGGATACGGGAGCACTTCGAGCAGTTGGGACTGTTCAGGTTTTCGAGGCCGGTCCAGTCGAAGACGGCGATTCGGTCGTCCCCCATGCCATAAAAGTCCAGCGTCTCAAGCATGAATCCCGAGCCTCCATGACTGTTGTCGAACTGGGTTGGGTCGGGCGGTTGCGCTGGAATTACAGAATACCAGCACGTGACACCAGGCAAATGATATTGATCATCGGAAAAACAGGTTCCGTTCGGTGTCGGTAGGAGACCCATGTTCTCGATGGCGACGGTGAAGGCTGGGTTTGGCTCCCCATGATTTCCAATGACGGGCAGGCCCAGTTCGAGCGCATTCTTGTTAAACGCAAATTCTTGTGCTCCGTTGAAAAAGCCTTCGCCCAATCCAGGCCCCTCGCGCGGGAACTCGTCGTAGAACACGAGGAAGGCGTCTCGAGTGGTCGAGATCTTCGCGAAATCATTGAGCAGGTAGGGGTAGCCCGGCTCGGCTGGGTTGTAATTCGTATTGAGGAAGTAAACGCTGTAGGGGCCAAATGGATCTGAGCCTACACTCACCGCGATCCCTTCATAGCAGCTATTGGCGACGCCTCCAAAGCAACCTGCAAAAGTGCCCCCGTTGGCCTCACTGCTTGCAGAGACAATCTCCGTAAAGAACCAGTGTCCGCCATTGTTGTGATCGTAGAGACACGAGATGTCTCCGCCGCTGCTCCATCCTCTGCTCGTGAGCCCCATAATGGTGTCCAGGGGGATGACCGCTGATGCCCGCTCCAAGGCTGTGTTGAAAACTAGAATCTCCCCGATGTTGTTAGCCTCGACCACATACCCGTTTCCGGCGCATAGACCCTGGTCTGCCGGTTCAATGTCAAACCCTGAAACGTTGGTGCTTTGCGTGGCGCTGTCCACCGCATTCAGGCCTTTCACGCCGGTGGCGCCGCCCGAAGATAAACTAATGTTGTCGCACCCTGGACCCAACGGTTGGCAACTAACCGTTGGAGGCGCGACTGCGACGTCGCTGTGCGGGAGACGCGAAAAACGGCGGACACCCGGTTCGGGCATAACTTGCGGGATAGACAGAATCCCAGATCCGGTTCGCGGGTTGGCGACTGCTGGTTCCCCCGAGGCGAGAGGCGCCGTGGACGGAGAGAAGAAGGGACCTGTGAGCAACGAGCAACCATAGTAGGCGCAACCAGTGGCGGCTGGACCAGCAAAGGTTGGCGAATATTGCCCTAAACTTGATGATGCAATGGCGCTGGTTGTGGCGGCTGCGGCGATGGTGCCTGCTTGTGCTGGATGTGTGAACCCGGCGGCGACGGCCAGCGCGACCGACAGCGACAGCAGTGCAAACCTGGATTGGCGATACATGGGGTTTCTCCACTCAGGACAGATTTAGAAGCCGAGAGATATGAATTGGACCCTGGGGCGGATTGCTGGTGTAAACATAGATCCTCAGGGTGTCAAAGCGGGATCGCGTACGCGGGTCCATTCGTTCAACGTCAGAGTCCCCCACGCCGCTCCATTCGGCACCCCTGCGAACCGGGCGCAATAATACACACGGGCTTAGTCGCCGTCAAGATGCAGAGTTTTGCACTTCAACCTTCAACCTGCTGATTTCTGTCGCGAGTTGCAGTGGGTCTGGTTAGCCCAAGCTGTCCAGCGCTTGCCCCAGATCGGCAATCAAATCCGCCGCGTCTTCAATCCCAACCGAGTAGCGGATTAGAGCCTCAGGAATGCCGCTCGCCGCGCGCTCTTCGGGCGTGCACTCAACATGACTGGTTGTCGCCGGAGGTCCAGCAACGGTTTCTACCGCACCCAGGTTCGCTGCCAGGTTCGCGTAGCGCAGTCGCGGCAACAATGACTTCACTGCCTCGAAGCCGTCGTGCAGCACGAAGCTGAGCACGCCGCCAAAGCCCGCCATCTGACGGCATGCGACATCGTGATTCTCGTGCGCCGCCAGTCCTGGGTAGAAGACCTTTGCGACGCGAGGGTGCGATTCTAGAAATCGGGCAATCTGCAGTGCATTTTCGTTCTGCTGGCGAACCCGCAAATGAAGCGTCTTTATTCCTCGCAACAGAAGGTATGCGGACATCGGTTCCAGGCATGCGCCGTTGATTTCCCGGAAATGATAAATGCGGTTCACCAGCTCCTGAGGTCCGCACACTATGCCGCCAAGCGCGTCCGCGTGGCCGCCGAGGAACTTCGTCGCGCTGTGCACGACCAGATCGCACCCAAGCTGCAGGGGATGCTGATTGATCGGGGTAGCAAGTGTGTTGTCGACTACGACGAGCGCTCCGTGACGGTGCGCTGTCGCAGCAAGCCGGCGGATATCAATGATTTTGATCGTCGGATTCGTGGGAGTTTCGAGATACAGCAGTTTGCAGCCTCTTGCTATGTCTGCTTCGATTGTCTCGTGGTCCGTCGTATCACAAAGGGACACTGCGATTTGGAAGCGCGGCAGGAACTCAACAAAAAGCTTGTTGGTCCCGCCGTAGGTGTCTTTGATTGAGACCACGCGGTCCCCGGGAGAGAGGAGTGTAAACAAGGTGTTGCTGATAGCAGCCATGCCGCTGGCGAAGCTGGTTGCTGCCTCTGCGCCTTCCAGGTCTCTGACTTTCTCTTCCAGCGCAGCTACCGTCGGATTGGTGTTTCGGCCGTAGATGTGGCCGGCCCTTTTCCCCAGCGCTACTTCGAGCCACTCCTCGACCGTTTTGTAACCGAACGAGACGCTGAGCGCTACCGGGACTTGCGTCGCGCCCGCCCAGCGCTCGCCCCGTTCCCCAGACCAAACCGCCCGCGTCCCCAGTCCTGGCGCACTACCATGTTCCGCATGATCCATAGTGGTCGATAGCAACAATGGCGGGTAGGCCACTTTAACGGGAAAGTATAACGCGGGTTTGTCTTTTAACATCCACCGAAATAACTGGGGGTGCGCCACTTCTCGCGCTTTTCGAGAAAGCCTGCCCTGAGCGATAGCCGAAGGGTGGCCCGCCGAACCGCCGACACAGTTCGACTCCGACTAAAAGTGCCTTTGCAATAATACTGAGAGCTGAGAACTGAGAGCTGAGAGCTGAGAGCCGACAGCTAATAAAATAAATATTTTCTCCACTTATCATCCGAATGCCCCATCAGGCGCATGATGTGGCGGCTGGTGTGGAGGTTGAAGGAGCGGGGTTCGCGCGCGGGCTTCATGTTGGCTTCGTGCGGAAGCTGGTTGCCTTTGCGCCGGTTGCAGAGATGGCAGCAGGCGACCAGGTTCTCCCAGGTGGAGAGGCCGCCGCGCGACCGCGGAATCACGTGGTCCAGCGTAAGTTCGCCCGAGGGAAGCGTCGTGCTGCAATACTGGCACGTGTTGCGGTCCCGCAGCAGGATGTTCTTTCGCGACAGCGCCCGCGACTGGTGCGGGATCCGGCGATACTCGAGCAGGCGGATCACCGAAGGCACGCGCACGGCAACGCGGGCGGCATGCAGGAAGTGTCCGTTTTCTTCTTCGGTCATGGCGACGCCCTTCAGCACCAGCACGATCGCGCGCCGCGCGGCACAAACGTTGATCGGCTCGTAGGAGGCGTTCAGCACCAGCACGGGCTGATGCAGCGCGTGGCCATCACCCTCTTGATGCATGCCGGAGCCGAGCATCGCGGCCGGAAGGTGCGAACGCACGCTTCCACCGAAATTGTGTAATCGCAACGACATGATTTCTACCCGTGAGCCGCCATGCTCACGCGATCCTCACTCCCCTTCTCCGACAGATCCTCCGGCAGATTCCCCGCCAACGAGAAGACATCGGAAACTGTCAGCTTCAATGTACGCGCCACCGTCGCCACCCAAACCCGCGCCGCTCCCGCGCGGAGAAGAACCCGTGCGCACTCCGAGGCCGTAGTCCCCGTAGTAAGGACGTCATCGATCAATAAGATGTCGCGTTTCAATATTCGCGTTGGATCGCTCACCGCAAAAGCGCCACGCAGGTTCTCTCGCCGTTGGTGACGAGTCAGGCCGATCTGGCTTCCGGTCTCGCGTCGCCGCACCAGAACTCCCGTCGACAGATCAAACCTTTTCGGACGCGCCAGTTGCTTCAGCGCGCCTCGTGCGATCATCTCCGCCTGATTGAATCCGCGCTGCGCTTGCTTGCGCGTATGCAGGGGAACAGGAACCACCGCGATCATCCCAACCGGCATCGCCGGTTCCAGGTTGGCAATCGTCTCCGCCAGCATGCGCCCCAGCACTGCCGCCGCGGGACGAACCTGCTGGAACTTGAGCAAATGGATCAGGTCGCGCAACTCACCGTCATAGCTACCGTAGGCGACGGCCCGCTCGAAGGGAGGATCCACGCGCTGACAGAGCAGGCACCGCGACTCTCCGCGATCCGCCTCTAAGGGGTCAATGCAGGCTGGATCGATGCCGGCTGGGCGGTGCCGCGCTTCTCCGCAAACGGTGCAGTACGACCCTTTCAGCGGTCGAAGAGCGATCAAACAGGTTTCACAAACGGGAAGCCGGGAAACTCTGAGCAGTGGGAAACCACAGATACGGCAATCGGCGGGAAAAAACGTGAAGAATAAAGTCGCAGCCAGTCGCTCGGCAAAGCCGGCGAACGTATGATCCGCCGCTTGGCCCTGGGCAGAGCGTATTCGAAACCCAGTACTGCTGAAGACAGCCTCCCGCACCCGGCAAACCGATGCCGGCAAACCGATGGCGCTTCGCCGGGCTACATAAGGGCAGTATAGCTGCGGTGCGCGCCCTATGCAACGCGGCGATCGGACTGGTAATGAGTCAGCACGACAAACTGACCCACTACGATATTGACATTCGCTTTACCTTCGCCTATGCTGCGCCTATGGCGATCACCCGGCGTCAACGCGAGCTGTATGACTTTATTTCGCGCTTCGTGGCGGAGAAGCAATACTCCCCTTCGTTTGAAGAGATCAAGGAAGGCATGGGGTTGAGTTCTTTGGCCACGGTGCACAAGCACGTTACCAATCTGGAGAAAAAAGGGCTGCTGACGCGAGACTATAACCGCAGCCGTTCGATTGATCTGCTGCCGCCGAGGGGAAAGTTGAAGCAGTCGATGGCGGTGAACACCGCGGTGGTTCTGCCGCTGGTGGGCAGGATTGCGGCGGGGCATCCGATTGAGGCGGTGGAGCACAACGAGACCATCTCACTGGCGGATTTTGTGCGCTCCAAGGAAGTGTTCGTGCTCGAAGTGCGCGGCGACTCCATGCAGGACGAAGCGATTCTCAATGGCGACTACGTGCTGGTCGAGAAGACGAAAACGGCGCACAACGGGGATATTGTGGTGGCGCTGATCGAGTCGACCGACGCAACGCTGAAACGCTTCTTTCGCGAGGGCGAGAACATTCGTCTGCAGCCTTCGAACGCGGCCATGAAGCCGATCATTGTGCCCGCGGCGTCGGTAGAGATTCAGGGGCGGGTGATTGGCGTATTGCGGAAGTACTGAAAAGCAGTTGTCAGTTGCCAGTACCCAGTAAAATCGAGCTTGCGCACGGCGAAAAGGCCCGGGCGTTCGCCCGGGCTTTCGCATGTTTGAGAGCTGGTCGCTGAGAACTGACAGCGGAGAGCTGACAGCCTACCCTACGTGGCGGTCCAGCGCTTTCTGAATGTCGTCTTTGGAGCGGTAGCCGACGAGTTGTTCCACGACCTGTCCGTTCTTGAAGACAAGCAGGGTAGGAATGCCGGTAACTTTGTAGCGCATGGGCGTGGCGGCGTTACGGTCGACATCCATTTTGCCAACCTTGACTTTACCCTGATATTCGCCGGCCAGTTCTTCGACGATCGGAGCGATCGCGCGGCAAGGGCCACACCAGGCGGCCCAGAAATCGATCAGCACGGGCTTATCGGACTTCAATACATCGGAATCGAAATTAGCGTCGGTGACTTCGACGGTGGTGGTGCTTGCCATTCATCCTCCAGATTTCTCGGTTAGCTGCCAGTTCCCCCGGAGCGAACCACGTGGTCTGTTCCGGGCGGAACTTCTATGCTAGCACCGTTGATTGGATGCGTCGCAAGCGCGGAAGTCGCAGGAGCTGCCCGTAGTGGGTATGCGGGCCAGAGCGCCGTAGAATGATTGTCTTAGATCAATGACTGGGATGAATGACTGGCGATCAATTTCCGGCGATCTCGATAAACTCCGGGTGGTGCTCGTGGCCACGCGGAATCCGCTGAATATTGGAGCGGCGGCGCGGGCCATGAGTAATTTTGGGGCTAGGCGATTGCGGGTGGTGAACCCCTACGAGGCGGCGTTTCGCGAGGCGCGGTCGGCGGTGGGCGCGGCGGGGCTACTGGCGAAGGCGGAACAGTATGGGAGCGTGGCCGAGGCAGTCGAGGACTGCAGGCTGGTGGTGGGGACAACGGTTGCAGGGCGGCGAGAGTTGCAGCATCGGTTACGACGGCTGGATGAGGGCGCGCGGGCGATCAAACGGCAAATGAAGGCGGGACCGGTGGCTTTGCTGTTCGGCTCGGAACGGGTGGGCCTATCGAATCAGGAGCTGAGCCACTGCCACTGGGTGATGCGGATTCCGACGCGAGAGGAGCACGGTTCGATGAATCTGGGGCAGGCGGTGGCGGTCTGCCTGTACGAGCTGGTGCGAGGACGGAAGACAGCGCCAGGGAAAAAAGAGAAGACTTCCGCCAAGTCGGGCGACGTGGAGCGGCTGACGCAGGTGCTGCTTGAGGTTCTGCGCACCAGTGGGTACGTGAAGCCGCGGACGGTGGCAGCGGAAGAAAAGTTGCGGCGCCTGGTGCGGCGCCTGGACTTGAACGCCAATGATGCCGAGGTATTGCTGGGAATGCTGCGGCAGATAGCGTGGAAGCTGGGCGCAGACGAAAAGGACGGCCCTGGCTGAACAACTTCTATGTAGAGACGGGGCTTGCCCCGTCTCACTCGCGGCAGGAGACAAACCCTCACGCCGTCTTCTGCCGCATCGAGCCGACGATCACGGCGCCGACCACCAGCAGAGTCAAAACACTAATGATTCCCAGCGAGATGACGCAGTAGATACACCAAGCGCCCAGGA
>JBEKWL010000138.1:0-9822 GCA_049513095.1 Terriglobales bacterium | reverse complement strand
CCCAGCGGTTTCAACTTGGCGCACAATTCGATGGTGCGAGCCTTCTGCAGGTTGAAGGTATCGTCGTCGAAGAAAAATTCCTTCACGTACGGCCAGTAATCTTTTGCCTTGGCCATTTCACGCGCCACGTCGTCGGTGGAGCGTTTGCGCCAGGGGTGCCCGCTGAGCGTCTGGGGCCAGAGGCAGAAAGTGCACTGCGCCGGGCATCCGCGCGTCGTGTACAGCGATACGAACGGGTTAAGCAGGAAAGGTACGTTGTAGCGACGAACATCCAGGTCGCGCCGGTAAACGTCGGTCACGTGCGGCAGGGAGTCCAGATCCTGGATTGTCGGCCGGTCGGGATTATGCACCACTTGCCCATTTTTACGGTAGGAAACGCCAAGAATGTCTTCGATTGGCTTGCCCTGCGCGTACTCGACGATGGAGTAGTCGAATTCCTTGCGGCAGGCTATGTCAATTACCTTTGCCTCCATCAAAGACTTCTCCGGCAGCACGCTGACGTGGGGTCCGACGAAAGCGATCTTGATGTGAGGATTGCTGTCTTTGATGGCCTCAGCCATGCGGACATCGCCGGCGAATCCTGGAGTGCTGGTAAACAGCACGAGCAGTTCGTAGTCCTTGCAGGTGCGGATCGTCTCTTCCGCCGTGATGTGGTGAGGCGGGGCGTCCAGCAACCGCGCGCCCTCGAGCATGCCGGTCGGATAAGCGAGCCAGACCGGATACCAGTACGATTCAATCTCGCGCGTAGCGGGCCAGCGCGAGCCTGCACCCCCATCGAAATTCTCAAACGAAGGCGGATTCAAGAACAGTGTTTTTAATGGCATATTGGGAGTCTCTATTTTAGCACTCTTAGGCGCACACACACCCCGCGGACGCTACCATTCAGGTACGTGCCAAACTGGGTCGAAAGCGTGGAAAGCTTTGTCCAAGTGTGTCTTAGCGGCGCCCAAACCGCAAAAGAACCTCGCCGAACGTCGCTTCTGCGCATTAAGGAGCGAGAATCGGGTAGCGGCTGGATGAGCTGTTTTATGCGTCATTTTGATGCCTGGTTGGTTGAAGCGGTACCCGGCAGCGCCCACCTCTCCAAATCTCCGGTGGCGCGCAGCAGGTTCATGCGGACCCGCTGGTATTCAAAATCGGCATCCTGGAAGAGCAGATAGCGTTCGGCTGCTTGCACCCGTGCATCGGCCAATTCGTGCAGGGTGCCCGTCTTCGCGTCGATCCTGGTTTGGGCGGCTTCCAGGCTCGACTGGGCCAATTGATATTCCAACTGCGCCACCTCGCGGGCGGCCTCGAGTTGCTCGGCGGCGCGCTGCAGTTTCAGCGTTTCCTCCGCAACCTGATTGCGAGCCGCGTCCGCTTGCTTCTTCGCCTTGAGGGCTTCGGCTTCGGCCGCGTCGGCTCGGGCGCGCTGGCTGGCGTTGAATAGCGGGATGCGGATGGCAAGGCCGATCGTGGCATTGTCCGGCTGAAATTTCCGGTAGTAGTCGTTCCAGTTATTGATGGTGGAAAGTCGCGCATACTGGGCGGAGAAATCCATCGACGGGTACAAAGCGCGATGCTCGGCCAAAGCCCGCATCGATTCCGCCAGCGAATGCTGCTCGGCAAACTTGATAGCGGGGCTGGAGGCAATCGCTTTCTCCGAAAGATCTTCTTCCGGAGCGACGGGCGGCAACGCGGGAATGGTTTCGGGTGCAATTTCGATGGAGGAAACCGGCAAACCGGTCAGGGTTGAGAGGTGGCGCCGCAGGACGTCGGCGTTGCCACGTGCCTCGGCCCGGTGAAGGCGCACGCGGGCTGCAGTGAGCTTAGCTTTGTTCAAGTCCACGGCGCTGTCCATGCCTTCGTGCAAGCGCGCGGCCACCGCTTGTTCCATTTGCTGCGCCTGGGCCTCGTCCTGCTGCAAGCGCACGAGTCGCGCTTCCCACTTGGCCAGTTCAGCATAGGTCAGCGCGACGTCCTGGATGAGGGCATTGCGCTGGTTTTTGTCCTGAAACTCAGAAGCATGCCAATCCGTTTTCGCTGCCTTCATCAGCTGCCACTGCGCCGGGTTGAAGAGCGTACTCTGCGCGACGGCATTCCCCAGGGCCGGCGCCGCCCCTTCGATGGAGAGCGGGAATCCGTAGGACCAGCCGAGGCCCGAACCCATGGCTAGCTGCGGCAGGTAGTTGTCGCGGAGTTGCCGGTAGGAGGCAAAGGTCCGCTGCACGTCGGCATTCGCAATCGCCGAAGTCGTGCTGTGCGCGAGCGCGAGCCGAATGGCGCGGTCGAGAGGCAGCGGCTCAGCTTGGCCGCGCGTTACGATCATCAGTGCGGCAGTAAATAAGGCGAGCAGATTTGTGCGGCGCAAGCACCGCGGCAATCGAAACTTCATCTCTTCACCCTCATCTCGTCACCACATGGATCGGGCCGCGGCTGCGCCGCGACGCACAAATTGTAGTGCGCCAGACGCGAGCGGGACAGTAGCTTTGGAAGTTATCGGGGACGCCGCAAGGCGCAAAGGGAATGTCGCCATCCTCAGGGGGCAACTCGGTTGAGTGCTTGCTGGGCCATACCGAAGTTCCGGGCCAATGACAACGAAGCACGGTACTCCAGCGCAGCACCTGCTTTGTCGCCTTGTTTTTCCAGCAACAGACCCAGCAGATAGCGGGCTTTGAACGCCGGAGCTGCCTCAACCGGACCGGCGGCGAGATAGCGGTGGAGCAGTTCGGTGGCGAAAGGATAGCTACGACCGGTGCGATACAGTATCTCGGACGCTTCAACCAGGGCATCGAGATTGGGCATAGGGGCTTGGCTGAGCTTGACGACGGCTTGCTCCATTTCGTCGAGGCGCAGCTGGCGGCGGAGAAAAAAAGCCAGATTGAGCCACGCTTGCGCCTCACCTTTGCTGAGGTCGATGTACAGGTGATATTCCCGTTCGGCGGTGGTGGCGTCTTTTTTCTGTTCGGCGATGCGGGCATAAACCCAGTGTTCCCGGCCAGGATTTACAGTTGCAATGGACTGCGCTTGCTCGCGGGCCTTCTGCTCGCCGCCGCCGAGGATGCGGGGCGCTAAAACATAGAACTCCGCCAGATCGAGCCGGGCATCCACGTCGTTCGGATTCAGTTGCACCGCGCGCTCGAATTCTCCGCGAACCTTTACGGCCAGGCCCGCTGCGACAAGAAAAGAAGCCCGATCCGCCTTTTCGCCGTACACGCGCCCCAGCCACAGATGGAAACGGCTATTGTCTGGATCAAGCGAGGCCGCTTTTCTGCAGGAAGATTCCGCGCGATCCCAATCTTCGAGCGCGTAGTAAGCACGGCACAGCAGGTTGGAGGATTCCGCGTCGGCCGGAGCAGAAGAGAGGTGTCCATTCAATTCGGCGATGGCTTCATCGACCCGGCCGGCCGCCAGCATGTCCTTGGCGGAGTCCGCCGCGCTGGTGGTCAACGCCGCGATGAGAGTGAGTAAAACGAGCAAAAAAGTGCGAGTGATCATTTAAAAGGTGACCTGCGTTCGTTCGCCGATCGGTTTGCCATTCCACGAACCGATCGCAACCACGTCCTTGGCAGAGAGGCCGCGGGTTACTTCAACCTGCGTGAGATTGAAAAGGGAAGTCTCCACATCCCGGCGCTTGAGTTCGTGGCCGGAGACCAGCAAAACATAAGGCTTGGAGTCGTCCATGCGCAGAGCCTCTCGCGGCACCACCAGCACGTGATCGTGCTCGGCGGTGACGATAGTTACGCCGACGTTTGTATTGGGCAAGAGTTTCAAATCCTTGTTATCTACGATGCTGGTGGTCTCGCCGACGTTGCGCGCACCGTGCAATTTCACCGTCGATGGGATGTCAGTTACAGTGGCCCGCCAGACACGTCCAGGGACTGCGTCCCAGGTAATCTCAATCGGATCTCCGGGAGCGAGTCGGGCCACGTCGGGTTCATCGACGAGAGCGCGGACCATCACTTTTCGCAGATCCGCCACTTGTAGGAGGAGATCTCCGGCCGCGACGAATCCGCCTTGCCTTGCGGGCAGCGAGTACACGATGCCATCAAAAGGAGCACGCACATTCGATCTTGCCAGGACGTCCTGGGCGGCATCGTAGGTGGCCTGCGCTTCCGCTCGCTGCGCGTCGACGCGCGCTAACTCCGCATTCGAATATCGTTTCGTCTGCTTTTGCCGGAGAAAGGTGAGTTGGGCGTCGGCGCGGGCAAGAGCGTTTTCCGCTTCCCGCACTTCTCCCGCCGAGGCCGCACCCTCCTGCTCAAGTTTTTTCAACGCGACCAAATTGCGCTGTGCCGAATCGCGGTCGGTGCCCGCCTTTACCAGTTGCGCTTCGAGGCTCAACACTTCTTCCTGGTTCCCGCCTCGTTCCGCGGCGCTCAGGTCGGCCTGCGCCGCTCTCAATTGGGTCTGGGCACGTGCGGCTTGCGCCCGCGCGTCGGCGTCATCCAGAACCACCAACAATCGGCCCTTCTTGACGGAGTCGCCTTCCTTGACGAAAACGCGCCGCACATTCGCCGAGACCGGAGCGTGGGCCTCGAAGTTGTTGACGGGCTCAATTTTTCCGTTGGTGGAAACCAGGCTGCGGATCGTGCTCAGCTCGACGACGGCGGTTCGCACCGGCACCGGGTTATCGCGGTGGGAGACGAAAGCAGCCAGCACAATCACCGCCGCCAAAATTGCAAGCGCCGTTATCCACCAACGCCGCGGCCGGCGTCCCGAACTGTTTCCATTCAATGGCATGCAGAGAAACGCGCAAGCTTCAATGTATATCATCCAGGCGCTGCGGGAGCAGGCAAACGAACGCTTAGGACTTACCTGTTTAGATGCTCCGCGCTGACGGTTTGCATCAGCGGGGAGTCGTTGGTCGTCCGTCGTCGGTAGTTGGCTAGAGGCCAGCCCTGAATGCGCAGCAAGGGCCCAAAACAAAGCGCCCCGGACTCAGCCAGTCACGGGACGCTCGTTCGAACCGCCCTCAGGGCCATCGGCTGCTAACTTCACTCAGTGATGATCTTCCCAATTGTGCTCCGTCTCCCATCGATGGTCCTTCCCATTCCACCATTGATGATTCTCATTCCAACAACGCTCCCGTTCGGCGTTCAACTCTCGCCGCCGTTCATCCGCTGCGCGGCTGTGATCGCCCTTGTCGTGGATCGCTTTGTCCAGTCTTGCTTCCGCCTTTTCGATGGCATGCTGGCAGTTCTTTCTGGCATCGGCGCGCACGACGGGTGCCGCCACAAATAGCAAAAGCGCCACCGCCACTACCGCTGCCACTGTTGTTTTTCCAAATCGTCGATTCAAGAGTTTCTCCTTATCTGTTTTCGGGATAGCCGCAACCTAGAACGCCGCAGATTTTATGAAAAACCGGGCCCACCTCTCGATATAGTACATCCGGTAGTTGCTACAGGCTAACGAGCAAAACACAACGCGCCCACGAAGCCCCGGAGCAAAGTCCGACCCCATTCCATTAGTTGGAGTTCCTAGCAACTGCCAAAGCTGGGTTCAAGACGCTTGGGACAAGGGGCTGAGTACAATAGGCAAATGCCGAAATCTCGCCGGTCCCTATCTCCCCGTTACACCGCCGAGCACGCCAGCGCCGGGCTCGATCACGATTTCCCGGAAATTGAAACCTGGCCGAACCAGTTTCGCGGATACGAGATTGTTGTGGACGATCCCGAATTTACGTCCGTCTGCCCAAAGACAGGCTTGCCGGACTTCGGCAACGTCGTGATCCGCTACGTGCCGGATCGCCGATGCCTGGAATTGAAATCACTAAAAGAATATCTCCAGGCATATCGAAACCTCGGCATCTTCCAGGAGAACATCGTGAATCAGGTGCTGGAGGATGTTGTGCGCTGGGCCAAGCCGGTGTGGGCAGAGGTGAAAGGTGAGTTCCGTCCGCGTGGCGGGATTTCGACAGTCGTGATCGCGAGGTGGCCGCGAGGGAAGAAAGGGCAGAAGTAATCGGACGTTTTGGAACCTCGTAGATTCCGCGGTTCTCCTCTTCTCCATGCTATATTCGCTCGACCTGTGAACCCGACCAAGCTCTATCCTCGCACGGCTCTGGCGCTGCTGACGGCGTTGAACCTGCTCAATTACATCGACCGCTCGGTATTGTTCGCGGTACAGGATCTGGTTAAAGCGGAGTTCCATCGCAGCGACGCGGCGTTCGGCCTGCTCACCAGCGTCTTCTTTATTTTTTATATGTGCGCGGCGCCCTTCATGGGGCCGCTTTCGCTGCGCTTCTCGCGAAAGCGCGTCATCGTCGCCGGGGCTTTGGTGTGGAGTGGGGCCACTCTACTCACCGCCGTCACGTCAAACTTTAACCAACTGCTCATTCGTCATACCCTGGTGGGCATTGGCGAAGCCAGCTTTGTCATTCTTTCTCCAACCTTTGTCGCAGACATGTTTCCGGTCGAAAAACGAGGACGGGTGATGGGAGTGTTTTATCTCGCGCTTCCGGTCGGAACCGCGCTGGGGTATCTGCTCGGCGGCGTCATGGGTCCAAAGTACGGCTGGCGGGCTCCATTTTATGCTGGAGCTGCACCCGGAGTGCTGCTGGCGTTGCTGCTCCTGCTGCTTCCGGAGCCGGCACTCGGCCAATTCGATACGCCCGAGAGCAAAACTAAAGACCGGGACACGCTGAGAAGCCTGTTCCACAATCCCGCATTCCTCACGGCAACCCTCGGCATGGCGATGATGACGTTCGCGCTCGGAGGACTCCAGGTCTGGATGCCGACGTTTCTGTACCGCGCCCACGGTTATAGCCTGCTGGATGCGAACATAATTTTCGGTTTGAGCACCATCTGCAACGGCTTGGTTGCGTCGCTCGCGGGCGGCTGGATCTCCGACCGATTGCTGCGTCGTACCAAATCCGCCCACTACCTCGTGTCTGCCGTCAGTCTGGGGTTGGGCATTCCCGCCATGTGTGTCGCCTTGTTTGCGAGCGGCAGGACCATGGTCGTAGGCATTTTTGTCGCTGAGTTCTTGCTGCTGTTGAACACAGGTCCGCTGAACGCCGCTGTGATCGATTCGGTCGGACCGCATGTGCGCGCGGCTGCCCTGGCGGTAAACATCTTTGTCTTCCACCTGCTCGGAGATGTTCCATCTCCTTTTCTGATCGGCTATATCTCGGACAAGTATTCGCTACGACTTGCCTTTGTGGGACCGGTCATCGCGATCGCGCTGTCTTCTGCCATACTGTTCTACGGCATGCGCTTCGCTCCGCCTTTACGCTTGCAGGATGAATCGGCGCCAGCGCAAGTTTCATCGGGAGTAGCTTCCTAAGCAGAATGCATTGGCAAACCGTTTACTGGGTTGCAGTTTCTTGGACTGCAGGCGGCATCCTCGCGCTGGCCTGGTTTTCGCGTATCGCGGAAGCGGCATTCGGCATGCCGCATGTCGCCAATATCGCCCGGCCCGAATGGGATCGCAGGCCAACGGCCCCGAATGGCGAGCCTCGAGTCAGCATTATTGTTCCCGCGCGTAACGAGGAAGAAAGCATCCGCGAGACGCTGGTGCAGTTGCTCGCCCTCGACTATTCCAACTACGAAATTATTGCCGTCAACGACCGCTCGACGGACCGCACCGGCCAGATCATGGAGGAGGTTGCGGCAACTTCTCAATCCCTGGGTTTGCTGAAGCTGGGCTTGCTGAAGGTGATCCACATTTCAGAACTGCCAACGGGTTGGTTGGGCAAAACGCACGCCATGTGGATGGCCGGCCAGCAGGCGAGTGGAGACTGGTTGCTCTTCACCGACGCCGATGTACTCTTCAGGCCCGATTCTCTGCGGCGCGCCGTCGCCTACGCCGAAGCTGAGCGATGCGACCACGTCATTCTTTTCCCGCACCTGATCATGAAGGTGCCGGGCGAGAGAATGATGATCGCCTTCTTCCAGGTGCTATTTGTTTTCGGACACCGACCGTGGAAAGTTGCCGATCCTAAAGCGCGCGACCACATGGGTGTGGGCGCTTTCAACCTGGTCCGGCGCCCGGTCTATGACGCGGTCGGCACATATCGCGCATTGCGCATGGAAGTGATCGACGACATGAAGCTGGGCAAGGTAATCAAGAACGCGGGGTTCGCCCAGCGCAATGTTTCCGGGGAGGATCTGATTTCACTGCACTGGGCAAAGGGCGCTTTCGGTATCGTCAACAATCTCACCAAGAACTTTTTTGCCGTGCTTTCTTTCCAGTGGTGGCGGACGGTGGTCACCGTAGTGGGTCTGGGTTTTCTGAATCTCGGGCCATTTGTTGGCGTCTGGCTGGCCCATGGCTGGGCGCGAGTTCCTTATGCCATCGCGCTCGGTTCGCTGTTTGCGATTTATTGCGGAATGTCGCTCCGGTCGGCAGTCCCGCCATATTATTTTTTTCTGCATCCGGTCGCTACCATCCTGTTCATGTATATATTGCTGCGCTCCATGGTCCACGCCCTGTGGAATGACGGCATCGTGTGGCGGGGGACGAAGTATTCACTGGATGAGTTACGCAAGGGGATAGCGTGAGATAAGTCACAAGCAACCGTGACGACTTGCGTCTGTCTCCGAGACACTCCGCGGCTAAAGCCGCTTTAACGGCGACGCTAATCGCAGCGGTAAACCGCTGCGCCACCCAAAATCAACATCACCCAAAATCAACACCACCCAAGCAACACCAGCCAAGAAACAGCACGCAAGATCAACGGTGCTTTTATGGCGCGTCTGGATCTTCGATCGACATCGGGTCGTGCTGCTTTGAGTCCTTCTTCGTGGGCTCTTTCGGGCGTTTGAACTTTCCGGCACTGTAGTGGCCCGGGCGCTCGACGTCGTAGTCCGTGGGTACTGGAGGAACCAGGAGAAAAGCGCCTTCGCCGAGTTGCTGGGAGCGGCGCAAAATGATCTCTGCGCGTCCGTCGTAGTCCCGGATCGTTCCTTTAATTTCAACCTGTCGGCCTTCGAGCTGGCGAACGTCGCCCATCTTTTTAAGATCGGCCGGGAACACAACCACGGTAAAGGGACACGCCTTGGGTTCTTTGCAGAAGTTGAGGAAGGTGACGCCTTTGCTGCCATTTTCCACGTGCAGCACGGTTCCGCTAACGCATTGGGTAGCGCCCACATGCTTGCTCGCCTCGTCGAATGACACGCAGTCATTTGGAGAGCTATTGCGCGCGAAGCAAACTCCGCTCATGGCGAGAACGGTTCCGAAAAATAAAGTCAGAGTAAGAAAACGCATAATGACTGAGGCGCTGAGAAGTGCACCTTCAGTTTTATCTTAGGCGTGGCGGAGAGATCCTACGCTAAGCAGGACGGAAATATTCGTGGCGACTTCCCGAAAAGGGAAGTTGCCGAGGTCCCCAGCACGCCCGGTTTTGGCGTGATGGGGCGGAGCGCCGGGGCCGGGCCCCGGCCTGCCACAGTTCTCGCGGCCACAAGCAGCGCGAGCGCACTACTTGTTAAAAGACTTTACGCCCGCTGCTTCGTCTTCCTTCACATCGAAGACGGTGTAGAGCTTCGTGATCTGCAACAGGTCGTGTACTTTTTTTGTGAGGTTAAGCAGCTTGAGTTCGCCACCCTGGTTCTTGGCAGTGGTGAAGGCGCTGACGAGTTCGCCGATGCCTGAGCTGTCGATATAGTTCACGTCGGCGAGGTTCAGCAGGATCTTTTTCTGCCCCTTGGAAAGCAGGTCGCGCACCGTTTCGCGCAGAACCACGCTGCCTTCGCCGAGGGTGATGCGGCCGCTGAGATCGACAATCGTGACGCCATCCACCTGACGCGTACTGGACTTCATGCTCACTGGGGAGCCTCCTTGGAGTCCGCGGGGTTGCCGTGGACGTGCTTGATCATTATAAGTTCGGTGCCCGTTTGG
>JBEKWL010000137.1:0-13207 GCA_049513095.1 Terriglobales bacterium | reverse complement strand
TTTCGGTAACGAACCACGGCCCCTTCTCCACGGCGTTTACAGCGTTCCCTGGACCGGGAGCTGGAAACGTGGTTGTCGTTGCCTGGATGTGCGTCATCCATCCCCGCAGTCCGGGAGCCGGAACGGGAGCGGTCGCGTTCCCGAGCGAATCCGCGACGACCTTGATAACGCCACGGGCAATTTGTCCTCTGCCGGTGAATTCGTCGGCCGTGAGTTCTTTGTTCACGGATTCCGAAAGCAGACCGTCGGAGGTAATTTTGCAGGCGCAGCACGATCGCAGCTCCTGGCTGTCATCGAACACGTAGATATCCGCCCACAGGGGGTTATTTTCGACTCCCTCGTAATCGGTGGTTGACTGGTCGCCATCGTTGACGATCCGCAAGGTTCCATCCGGAGCCCCGGTGGTATTTGCATTGGAATAGTAGGTGACGAAATAGACGCTATTGTCTCCCACGTTTTGAGCTAAGGCACTGCCCCCCAGCATCAGGGTGATTGCCAGTAGCAACAATCCGAGCTTTTTCATTTTTTGGATCCTCCTGGGTTGTTTGCACGCACGGTGCTGGGGGAGGGGCAGCTATCGGCGCTTAGAGAACTCTCAGCCTTTTGCAAGTTCTTTACAACTACCCACGTGGCCTAGTCAAAGGCACTAAGGTGGGGAAACTACTACTTATGGAGTAGTTCACTCGGCACATAGGGTACAGCAACTTTGCGGGGGTCGAACCGCACCCTTGCCCGAAGGCTCGGGGACAAATAAGTGGCTTTTTGCGGCTGCAGTCATCGTGCCGCTATTGTGATTGTGGGGGTTGTGGAGGTTGTGAGGTTTGTCCACGTAGCTGGCGACTAAAGTCTTTCATCATTTGCTCGCGAACTTCTGGAGGTATCGGTTCCGTCGGAGGCGCCATAATTGGCGGCGGGGCCACAACCGGTGCGGGCGAAGCATTTCCTGGAGGAGGTGTAAAAAATGCGGAGGCGCCTGGAGGTTTCCAAAGCAGAGGGGAACTGGGTGTCTTCGGTGGGGCAGAAGCACTGACTGCCGGTTCAGGTGCAGGCGTGTCCGCTCGATGGAGGAAGAGCAAGACCTGCGTCGGATCGTGCGGAGGTTGCGGAGAACTCACGATGACGAAATCGAAAGGAGAACCGTTGAGCAGCGACGCCAGGACATCTTGTGCTCGTCCCGGCCCGGTATGTTCAATAATGCGGTCAAGGCCAGTTCCGGGCGGGACATCGATGTCGGCCCCAGTCTTCTCCGCAACCAATTTCAGCACCTCGGCCAGAGTTGAGGTCTCTGCATCAATCGTGAGTTGGCCATCCTGGTAGGTGACCACGGGCGATTTTGCTGTGCCGACGACCGTTCCAACGCGGGTCGCAACAACCTCGTCCGGCAGCGACGGCAGTACGGCGCTGCGGGCGACGTTCTGTCTTGCCACTGGGGCTGCGGCAACGGCAGACGGCAGCGGCGGCAGTTCGGCGCTGCGGGGAACGTTCAGTCTTGCCACCACTGGGGCTGCGGCAACGGCAGACGGCAGCGGCGGTACTTCGGCGCTGCGGACGACGTTTTGTTGTCCGACCACCGGGGCCGCGGCAACCGCAGACGGCAGCGGCGGCACTTCGGCGCTGCGGACGACGTTCTGTTGTCTCACCACCGGGGCTGCGGCAACCGCAGACGGCAACGGCGGCAGTTCGGCGCTGCGGGCGACGTTCTGTTGTCTCACCACCGGGGCTGCGGCAACCGCAGACGGCAACGGCGGCAGTTCGGCGCTGCGGGCGACGTTCTGTTGTCCCACGACTGGGGCTGCGGCCACCGCCTTCGGCGGCGGCAGTTCGGTGCTGCCGGCGACGTTCTGTCTACCCACTGCTGGACCTACGGCGACCGCACCCAGCAGCAGCGGCAATTCGGTTTTGCGGGCGACTTTCTGTCGTCCCACCACCGGGGCTGCGGCCACCGCCTTCGGCAGGGGCGGCAATTCGGCGCTGCGGGCGACGTTCTGTTGTCCCACGACTGGGGCTGCGGCTACCGCAGACGGCAGGGGCGGCAATTCGGCGCTGCGGGCGACGTTCTGTCTTCCCACCACTGGGGCTGCGGCCACCGCAGACGGCAGGGGCGGCAATTCGGCGCTGCGGGCGACGTTCTGTTGTCCCACCACTGGGGCTGCGGCCACCGCAGACGGCAGGGGCGGCAATTCGGTGCTACGGGCGATGTTCTGTCTTTCCACCTCTGGGGCCGTCAACGGTTGCGCTTTCCCGATGGAGACCTGGGCTGAAGCAGGACTCACAGCGGCGGTGGCGACATCTTCAAGCCGGATCTGCGTCAATACAGAGTAATTGGGGTCCGCAACTAGAACGGCTTCCAGAATAACGACTCGCGCCTTCGGAAGTGAAGACGGTGTCCGGTAGACTCCCTGTTTGTCGATGGTCCCGCAGGCCGCGCCGAAACAGCCGATCCCCGAGACGTTCCAATGCACGGCAACGGGTTTTCCCTGAGCGTCAGTGACTTCGAAGCGCTGAGTTTGATTGGCTGCGACGGTGGCTCCATCTGGATGGACGATGAATCGGTGCGGAACGGCACGCGTTGAACGATGAACGGTCAACCCGCCCGGAACGGGAGGCGTTTCGGCCCAGAGTCCTTCCCATCCAAAACAAGCCAGGAGGCCGACTGCGACGGCGATGCGCGAGCCGCCTCGAATGCAAGTGAGCAATTCGAGAATAAACGGTCTTCGCGAACCACCGATGCCGCGATCGCACCTTGCTGGCGTATCTCTGAGCATATCCGCCCCTCACTTCCGTTCGCAGCTATCGACGGCTGCTAACGGCCGCGCGCAAATTCACTTCGTGGATGCGGCTTGCGCCACCACCGGGGGGAAGGCCGCGCTGGCAAACTCCATACATAATACACCTCCCGCTAGTTGGCGGGCTCGCGGTCCAGCGCCAGATCCGGTTTCAGGGCAGGATCAGGATCGCGCACGCATTGCGATGCGCTGCCTGATGACTTCGTGGCTCGGCACCGAGCGTCGGCAGACCCGTTCTGGCATGGCGCATTCGGGCTCTGACGGCGGAACGTCCTCCCCGGATTCAAGCTTCATGGAATCGCTGTTCCTGAGCACATCCAGTTAACTACGGAAATCTCCCCGGCAGCAATGCCACGATTGGGCTAGACAATCCGTTTAGAAACGAGCGGGCTAATCCTTTTGTGCTAGAACAAATGGAGTGACCCAAAAGAGGGGGTCCCATCCCTCAGGCGTGGCCCCTCAATACCTTGACAAAACGTGTTCCATGAAGGAAACTAAAAACGCTGTCATCGGGCCATAGTATAGTGGCTGATCGAGCGCCACTCCCCCACCTAAAGCCCGGAAACTCAATTTAAGGAACGTTTTGATCGCGGTTTTGACCGGGATGTGTCCGGTTACGCCCTGCACAGGGAACTGTGCGTGAGGGTTCGGGGTGTGACGGGGTACGCCGCTTTGAACCAAGGAGAACACCGTGTCAATGGCTCCGAGCAACAACGGCTTTTTGCTGTTAGATGCAGGATTGAATCTGCTTGCATCGAACGGTCCCGCCCTTCAAATCCTCTGCTTCCCCAGCGGGGTGGATCGGATCAAGCAACCCAAAGTCTTCCTTGCGGATCGGGTCCGCACCACCCTCCTCGACCACGGGAATCAGGATGGACCGGCTTTCGTCAAAGAGTTCAGGTCGGGTAAACGCCGCTACGTCTGCAAGAACTTTCGGGTCGACTGTAACGGACACAATCCGGTTCAGCCGGCTTTCGCTGTGCTGCTGGAGCGGACTGCAGCGCGCAGTACTGGGCTCGCGGAAATCTCTGTACAGTTCGATCTGACACAACGCGAATGTGAAACAGTGGAATTACTCCTACAAGGTCTGACCAGCAAAGAGATCGCAACCCGCATGAAGATCAGTCCTAACACCGTAAAAGCGTTCCTTCGATTAGTAATGGTCAAAATGAAAGTTTCAACACGTTCTGGAATTGCCGGGAAGGTTGCCGGATCCAGGCCAAACGCTTAAATTTCGGGCATTCGAAGCTACCATCGAATTAGTTCGATTGAAGAATTTACTGGAGTCGCAACTTCAGGCATCATGCGTAACTGTGACCTATCCCTCAGATCAAGAACGACGCCAGCATGAGCGTTATCCGCAGGCGCTTGAAGTGCATGCGCGGAGTTTGCTATCGGGTCAGACGGCGAGCGCCCCGCCAAAGGAATTTGACGGTCGCATTCACAATCTCAGCAACGGCGGTGTTTGCATCTTGAGTCCATGTCCGCTCCAGGCGGCCACGTTCCTGTGCTGCGATTTACCGGTGTCCGATGCCCCGGTTTCGATTCCCACGCTCATGCAAGTGCGATGGACTGCCAAGCGCGGAAACAAGTCTGCGGGCTACATCTGTGGCCTTCAGTTTGTTGTGTAGCTACGCGACCTCTATTGTCGGAAAGCGGCCCGGCTTTTAAATTGCTGTTCCCCTATGCCGATGCACTACCCAAATGGGTTAGTACGAATTGGGAATTTTCACGGAATAGCCCAGTCGGTATAGTTCAATTTAGTTAGTTCTTGTCCTGCCCTCCCCCCGAGTTGCCAGGAGTCCGCCATGAAACTTTGGCCAGCCGGGAGTGTGATCAGTGCTCTTGGCGTGCTCCTATCCTTGGGATTGCTCTTCGGGTGCGGTTCGGGGCCATCACAAGGAGGAGGGGGAAACCCCGCAAAACTCACACAAATCAAAATTGCGCCCGCAAACCAGACCATTGCGAAAGGCGCAACACTACAGCTCAGCGCTACGGGATCTTATGATGATGGGACTTCGCACGCCTTAGGTGCTGCGGTGACTTGGCAGACGACCCAGTCAGCCGTGGCCACGATCAACACTCAAGGCGACGTGACTGGCATGGGCGAAGGCGTTGCACAAGTGTCCGCGACCTATCAAGGGGTAACCGGCAGCACGTCGGTCACCGTCGGACAACCCGCATTGCTCAGTATGACGGTCGGTCCGAACCAGTCCTCTCTGCCTGTCGGTGAGTCCGAGCAGCTAACCGCGACCGGGAACTTCTCCGATGGAACTGTTCAAAATCTGACTCAATCCGCGACGTGGAGTTCATCGGCTCCGAGCGTGGCGACGATCACCGCGGGAGGTCAGGCGACGGGTGTGACAGCGGGCACCTCGAGCATCAGCGCGACGATGAGCAGTATTACCGGCTCGACCACGCTGACGGTGGCGGCGCCGGTGCTGGTATCGATTGCGGTGACGCCGGGGAACGCTTCGATTGCCGCAGGGAACACGCAATTGCTCACGGCCACGGGAATTTACAGCGACGGAAGCACACAGAATCTTACGAGCACAGCGGCCTGGAGTTCATCGGCTCCGAGTGTGGCGACGATCACGCCGGGAGGTCTGGCGACGGCTGTGAAAACGGGCGAATCGAGCATCAGCGCGACGATGAGCAGCATTACCGGTTCGACCACGCTGACGGTGACGGCGGCGGTGCTGGTGTCGATTGCGGTGACGCCAGCGAACGCTTCGATTGCGGTGGGAAGCACGCAGCCGTTCACGGCCACGGGAACGTACAGCGACGGGAGCACGCAGAATCTGACGAGCACGGCGGCGTGGAGTTCATCGGCTCCGAGCGTGGCGACGATCAGCAATGCGTCTGGCTCGCAGGGATTGGCCACGATGGCCCGCTTAGGCACGACGACGATGCAGGCGACGTTGGGCGCGATCAACGGCTCGACGACGTTGACGGTCACGGCAGGGTTTGTTTTGACCGGCAGCCTCACGACAGCACGCGCCTCGCATACCTCGACGGTGCTGAACAATGGCATGGTGCTGATTGCCGGAGGCTATAACGGCAATGTCTTAGCAAGTGCCGAGCTGTACAATCCCGCGACCGGGACCTTCACCCCCACGGGCAGCCTGAACACAGCGCGTCTCTATCACACCGCAACGCTGCTGAACAATGGCATGGTGCTGATTGCCGGAGGCTCCGATAACAACGGCAACATCCTAGCCAGTGCCGAACTGTACAATCCCTTGACCGGAAACTTCACTCCCACCGGCAGCCTGAAAACTGCGCGCGAACTCCACACGGCGACAATGATTAACGGAACCACGTTCAACGGCATGGTGCTGGTTGCGGGAGGCCAGGGCTCCGGCGGCGCCCTAGCCAGTGCCGAGCTGTACAATCCCATGGCCGGAACCTTCACCCCCACCGGCAGCCTGAACACCGCGCGCACGTATCACACGGCAACGCTGCTCAACACTGGCATGCTATTGATTGCGGGAGGCTTTAACGGCAGCGATTTAGCTAGTGCCGAGCTGTACAATCCCGCGAGCGGGACCTTTACCCCCACCCTCAGCCTAAACGCTGCGCGCTATAGGCACACGGCGACGCTGCTAAACAACGGCATGGTGCTGATTGCGGGAGGCGAGGACTCCAATCTCAACGCCTTAGCCAGTGCGGAGCTGTACAATCCCGTGACCGGGAGCTTCACCCTCAACGGCAGCCTGAATACCGCGCGCATCCTCCACACGGCGACCCTTTTGAACAATGGGACGGATCTGATGGCCGGCGGCTACAGCTCGAGTGCTTACTTGACCGCTGCCGAGCTGGACGATCCCGCAACCGGTACCTTCGCTCCCACCGGCAGCCTGAACATCGGGCGCTACTTGCACACGGCTTCACTGCTGAACAACGGAATGAATCTGGTTGCAGGGGGCTATAACTCCAGCGGTTATCTGGCCAGTGGCGAGCTGTACGAAACGGCCACGCTGACCCCGCCGAACCTCGTTTCCATCTCGGTGAGTCCGAGCAACCCTACGGTTCCTCTCGACGCCACGCAGCAATTGATCGCTACGGGCACCTTCAGCGACGGCAGCACGGAGCAGCTCTCGTCGGTAACCTGGAGTTCCTCAAATCCAGCGGCCGTCAGCGTCACCGACGATGCCAGCAACATGGGTGCGGCCTACGCCCTGGGCGCGGGCGGCACAGCAACGGTGAGTGCGTGTGCCGGCTCGGTGTGCGGCTCCACAACCGCGACTGTCGGGCCGCCGGCACTGGTATCCATCGCGGTCACTCCGGCAAACGGGACGGTCCCGGACGGCGAGTCGTTGCAGTTTTCTGCCACCGGGAAATACACCGATGGCAGCACGAAGCATCTGACTTCAACGGTGACGTGGAGTTCATCGGATCCGTATGTGGCGATGATCGCAGCGGGAGGTTTGGCGTCGAGTTGGTCAATGGGAACCACGAGCATCAGCGCGACCGCCGGATCGGTGACCGGAACCGCAAACCTAACAGTGACTCGCGCTGCGGTAGTCGGCTTGAACATTACCCCGGCAACAGTATTCATGTCCGTGGGGAGTAGCCTCCAGCTGCAAGCGATCGCAACCTTGAGCGATGGGACAACGCAAAGCCTGACAGGATTCGTAGCGTGGAGTTCGACGCAGCCAGGCATTGCTAGCGTGAGCAGCGGGGTGGTGAATGCTGACCAAGATGGCACGGCGACGATCCTCGCACAGACCAATGGCTTTACTGCGTCGGCTAGCATCACCGTAGTGCCAGTCACCGCGTTGAACATCGTCCCTGCAACACTCTCCCTGGCCCCGGGGAGTATCAGCCAGTTCCAAGCGATCGCAACCTTGAGCGATGGGACAACGCAAAACCTGACAGCATTCGTAGCGTGGAGTTCGACGCAGCCAGGCATTGCCAGCGTGAGCAGCGGCGGACTGGTGACGGCTGGGCAGGTCGGCGCGACGACGATTCTCGCAGAGGGCAATGGCTTTACTGGGTCGGCTAGCTTCACCGTAGCGTCACCCATCGCCTTGAACATCGTCCCCTCGACATTATCCATGGTTTTGGGGAGCAGCAGTCAGCTCCAGGCGATTGCAACGTTGAGCAATGGAGCAACGCAGGACCTGACCGGAGCCGTAGCGTGGAGTTCCGCGCAGCCGGGTATAGCGAGCGTGAACAGCAGCGGACTGGCAACTGCCAACCAGGTGGGCTCGACGACGATCTTCGCACAAGTCGGCGGTGTCACCGGATCGGTTAGCGTCACCGTAACGCCACTGCTCCTCGTGAACTACTTTAATGCCGCCTATGCCCAGGCATCAGGTATTGACGGCGCCATTCGGCTTACCAATCCGGGCCTTACGGGCGGAAACCTGTGCGCAATGGTCTACGTGTTCGACCGGAATCAGGTGTTAAACGAGTGTTGCGGGTGTTCGATATCCGACGATGGGATGCGGACATTCTCCTTGCTTCTCGATCTCACGGCAAATCCTCTGACCGGGATAACACCGCAAGCGGGAATCATCGAGATCGTGTCGTCGGATCCCACGCAGAATCCACAATGTGATCCCAGTTCCTTAGCTCCGGCTGGCGAAATCCTTGGATGGGAGACTCACGATCAACCCAACGGCGACGGCACCTTCCAAGTAACGGAAACAAGTTTTGCCCAGAGGCCGCTGGGCGGCGAAGCGACGGTTCTCGAAAATGAGTGCGCCTACTTGAAGCAATTGGGAAGCGGCGCGGGCATTTGTTCCTGCGGAAGCGGCGACTAGGCTTTCGCGGGGGTGCCCGGAGATGGTCCCATGCTTAGACCCCGCAGCGTCCTCGGCGGGATTTGAACCCTTCGGACTACAAAATGGCCCGCTGATCCCACAGCACTTGGGCTGCGCCGACCACTGACTTAACCCATCAAAGATGAAAGCGGGGCATCCAGCACAGGAAGTCCCCTAAGCAACGCCGCCAGATCCGCGACCGTGGAATCCCCATCCGCGCCACGTTCCTCCCGCGCTTCGTCAGGTGTTCCTGCAAACGAGCGGGTCCGCCCGCAAAGTTGTTCTGCCGTATGTGCCGGGCGGGGAACTACTCCGTGGGTATTAGCCTAGGGAGCGGGTTAGGCCAGGTGGGTAGTTGCAAAGAACGCGCAAAAGGTTAAGAGTTCGTTGAGCGCCCAGAGCTGACCCTCCCCCAGCGCAAGGCGCGCCAAACCATGAGGAGGATCCAACAGATGAAAAGGCTCGGATTGTTGCTGTTTCCGATACTGGCAATCACCCTGATGTTGGGGGGAAATGCCTTCGCTCAGCCATCACCAGGTGACGGCAGCGTCTATTTCGTCACCTACTATTCCAATGCAAATACTACCGGGGCTCCGGATGGAACCTTGCGTCTCATCAACGATGGCGACTATGCCGAATCAGAATTAGAGGGCGTGGAATTCGGAACCCTGTGGGCGGCGATCTACGTGTTCGATGACAGCCAGGAGTTGAGGTCGTGCTGCGCCTGCCCAATCACACCAGACGGTCTGCTTTCGGAATCCGTGAATAAAGAGCTCACGGTCGACGAATTCACCGGCAGAGGACAAATTGCCCGTGGCGTGATCAAGGTCATTTCGTCTACGAGCAATAGCGCTTCCACCCCAGATCCGGCTCCCGGACTGCGGGGATGGATGACGCACATCCAGGCAACGACAACCACGTTTCCTGCTCCCGGTCCTGGGAGCGCTGTGAACGCCGTGGAGAAGGGGCCATGGTTCGTTACCGAAACCGCATTGGCCGACTCCAACCTCACGGGGCTTGAAACATCTAACCTGGGGGCCCTGTGTTCTTATGGGTTAACGATTGGCAGCGGCTGGGGCAACTGCCCCTGCACGTTGGAAGACTACGACTTCTAGTCTTCCAGCTTGAGAGGCGATAAGGCGGGGCTGACTGGGAGTTTTTCCCAGCCGTTTTCTTTTTCACTTCCAATGACAAAAGAAAACGCCGCAGCAAGCATAGAAGGGTGCTTGGCGTCCCCGGCGGGATTTGAACCCGCGTTACCGCCGTGAAAGGGCGATGTCCTAGGCCAGGCTAGACGACGGGGACGTTTCGGGTGAGATGGTTGTTTGCCGCCGAACATCATAGTAACAGGGCGTTTTTCCCACGTCAAAAGTAGATGCGCTCCCACAAACTTGACCATCGAACCGAACCCGCCCGCGATTTAGAATACAGCCATGGGCGATCCGCTTTATTTGAGCCTGTGGTTTCCCAGCTTTGATGAGTCGGAGATTCTGTTGCGAACGGTCAGCGTACTCCGGCAAATTCCGTTTTCTCCGGCGCGGGACGGGGTGACCTACGCGGCGATCCAACCGGTCTCGTGGAGTGAGCCGACGATTCTGGAGCGCCGCTTCCGTCCTGGCGTTCCGCCGGAAGAAGCAGCGGAAGTGGTCGCGGAGCTTCTCCACGACGATTATGCCTACATTTTCGAGGCTTATTGGGACTTGTGGACCCCTCCTGAAGGCGCCGAGAAATGGGTGCTGGAGCCGTCGCTGGTGCGTCTGATTGCGCAAGGGATGGAATTTGAAGAGCGCGCCGCGGAAGAGACCGGGCACATTCAAATTGATTTCGGTTTGGACACGTCGTTCCTGCACGAAGAGGTGGAGTTCACTTCCGAGGCCGAGCAGAACGTCCGCAGCAACGTGCACAAGCTGGTGGAGTTTACCGCCAAGGTGGAAAAGAACTCCGGGGCAACGGGACGGTTGCTGTGGTCCGAGTCGGAGGAGAATCTGGCACAGAAGCTGATCGCCCGGTTGCAGCGGACCAACTGATTAACGCCGAGGTCGCGGAGAAAATTCTCGCGCAGGTCGCTGGGAGAGACAGAGAGAGATCATGCGATCTGGGCTTTGATCTCTCAGCGTTCTCTGCGGCGGGTCTCCGCGTCCCCTGCGTTGATCATTTTGTTCGTCCCGAGTCAATCTGCAGCTTCTCGCTGGCTGCCGCCTGGGCTGCCGCTAGTCGCGCGGTCAGCACACGGAACGGGGAACAGGATACATAATCCATTCCCACCCGATGGCAGAACTCCACCGACGACGGCTCGCCGCCGTGCTCGCCGCAGATGCCTACCTCCAGGTTCGGACGCGTCTTGCGCCCCCGTTCGATCCCGATCCGCACCAGTTCGCCAACACCTTCCTGGTCGATCGCGGCAAATGGATCCTGCTTCAGAATCCCCTCCGCCAGATATGTTGGCAGAACCTTGTTGATGTCGTCGCGGGAGAAGCCGAACGTGGTCTGGGTCAGGTCGTTCGTGCCGAACGAGAAGAACTCCGCTTCCTTGGCAATCTCGCCCGCAACCAGGCAGGCGCGGGGCAACTCAATCATTGTGCCCACCAGGTAGTGCACGTGCCTTCCCTTTTCTTTGAACACTTCTTCCGCCACGCGCCGTACAATCGCCCCCTGGTTCGCCATCTCTTTCACGGTAGCGATCAGTGGGATCATCACCTCCGCGTGAGTCTTTATGCCTTCCTTGTCCACGGCCACGGCCGCTTCAAGAATGGCCCTCGCCTGCATCTCGGTGATCTCGGGATAGGTGATCCCCAAGCGGCATCCGCGATGCCCCAGCATCGGATTGAACTCATGCAACTCTTCCACACGCGCCAGCAGCTCGGGAAGAATTTTCTTCAGGTCGCCGGCACCTTTCGCGCCATACTCTTTGTATTCCTCCACCAACTCTTTCTTCTGCTTCGTGGTGGCACTGGGCAGGCTGGCGATGGCTACCATGAGTTGCTCGCGCTTGGGCAGAAACTCGTGCAGCGGCGGGTCGAGCAGCCGGATCGTCACCGGCAGCCCTGCCATCGCCTTAAACAGTCCGATGAAATCGGCGCGCTGCATGGGCAGCAACTTCTTCAGCGCGGTGCGCCGGTCTTTCTCGTTGTCAGCGAGAATCATGGCGCGCATATGTGGGATACGGTCATGGGCAAAAAACATGTGCTCGGTGCGACACAACCCGATGCCCTCGGCGCCAAAGGCCCGCGCCTGAATCGCATCGCGCGGAATGTCCGCATTCGCGCGCACCCCGATTTTGCGGAACGGCTCCGCCCAGCCCATCAGCTTCTGCAGGTCCTCATCGTCGGCCGATGGCTCCAGCGTGTTCAGCTTCCCCTTGATCACGCGCCCGCTCGTGCCGTCGAGCGAGATCCAGTCTCCCTCTTTGAACACAAGTCCCTTGACGCGCATTTCCCCGGCGCGCTCGTCGACTTGAATATCTCCCGCGCCCGCCACGCAGCATTTCCCCATGCCGCGCGTGACCACGGCGGCGTGACTGGTCATGCCGCCGCGCGACGTCAAAATGCCGGCGGCCACTTCCATGCCCTGGATATCTTCCGGAGTCGTCTCCGCGCGCACCAGAATCACCGGATTCTTCTTCGCACCATGTCCGGCCTTCTTCACCGCTTCCTCTGCGCTGAAAACGATCTGTCCGACCGCCGCGCCCGGTGACGCCGGCAATCCCGTCGCCAGCACTTCCACCTTCGTGCTCTTCTCATCCAGCCCCGGCACCAGAAAGTCATAGAGCTGGTTCGGTTCCACACGGAAGATCGCTTCTTCCTTGCTGATCAGTCCTTCCTCCACCATCTGAATCGCCACCCGCACCGCGGCTCGCCCGGTACGCTTGCCGTTGCGCGTCTGCAGCATGTAGAGCTTGCCATCCTGGATGGTGAATTCGAAATCCTGCATGTCGCGGTAGTGCTTTTCCAGCCGCGTGGTGATGTCGCGGAGCTGGTTGTAGACATCGGGCATGATCTTCTGCAGTTCGAGGATGGGCACGGGCGTACGAACGCCCGAGACCACATCTTCGCCCTGCGCGTTCATCAGAAATTCGCCGTAGAACTCCTTCGCGCCGGTGGCGGGATTGCGCGTGAAGCCCACGCCGGTGCCGCTGGTATCGCCGAGGTTGCCATATACCATGGCTTGCACGTTGACCGCCGTGCCGAGCATGTCATCGATGTTGTTGATGCGGCGATAGTGCTTGGCGCGATCGTTCTGCCACGAGCGGAACACCGCGTCTCGCGCCATGACCAGTTGCTCGTGCGGATCCTGCGGAAAGTCGCGTTTGGCGTGCTTCTTGACGGCTTTCTTGTACTCCGCGATGACTTCTTGCAGCGCCCTGGCGTCGAGGTCCGTGTCGAGTTTGGTTTTCTTCTGTTTCTTCTTGGCGTCGAAAATTTCTTCAAACACCGATTTCTCGATGTCGAGCACGACGCTGCCGAACATCTGAATCAGGCGGCGATAGGAGTCATAAGCAAAGCGCGGATTGCTGGTGCGGCGGGCGAGGGCTTCGACGCTTTGGTCGTTCAGGCCGAGGTTGAGGATCGTGTCCATCATGCCGGGCATCGAGAACTTCGCGCCCGAACGCACGCTCACCAGCAGAGGGTTGTCGCCTTTGCCGAGCTTTTG